>JBBRZC010000053.1:0-18269 GCA_038237075.1 Actinomycetales bacterium | reverse complement strand
TGCGTGCGCTGCAACCACACCAAACAGAACCCCGGCTGGTCAGCCCGCACCACCCGAGCCGACGTCCACGTCGGCGACGCGGACGCGGACGAAGGTGGGCGGCATACCGTCGTCACCACCACCCCCACCGGCCACACCTACCACTCCACCGCACCCCCGGTCGTCCCCGGACTGCCCCCCGAACCGGACAGCGACACCATCAGCCTCCTCGAACGCCACTTCCAACGGCTGCTCGCAGCCTGAACCCCGCGCCGCCGAAGCGTCCGCCACGACCCGGGCCCGAGAACCCACCGCCCAAGACCGCCGCCGCTGATCTGGGCGTCAAGCCGCATCGCCCGGGCTGCGTCATGGCTACCATCGACGGATGGGGGCCACCGCCCGCGCGCCGTCCGCGCCGCAGGAGATCCGGTTCTGCCGGGCTTCCGACGGCGTGCGGATCGCCTATGCCGTGCACGGTCAGGGGCCGCCCCTCGTTGTGTCGACGTGCTGGCTCAGCCACCTCCAGCACGACTGGGAGAGCCCGGTCTGGCGGCACTTCCTCGCCGACCTGGGCCGCTTCGCGACGGTGGTCCGCTTCGACGAGCGCGGCTTCGGGCTCTCGGACTGGGACGTGACGGACCTCGGGCTCGAGGCCCGGATCGGTGACCTCGAGGCGGTCGTCGAGGACTGCGGCGTCGAGCGGTTCGCGCTCATGGGGATGGCACAGGGTGGCCCGATCTCGATCCAGTACGCCGCTCGCCACCCTGAGCGGGTGACCCGGCTGCTCTTCTACGGCAGCTACGCCGCGACGACGGTTGACCCCGACGACCCCGAGGAGCTCGAGCTCGCCGAGGCCTTCGACCAGATGGTCAAGGTCGGCTGGGCGCGACCCGACTCAGCGTTCCGGAGGGTCTTCACGACGCTGATGATCCCGGGTGCGACGGAGGAGCAGATGCGCTGGCTCGACGAGCTCCAGCGCGTGTCGGTCTCGGCAAGCACCCTCCTGGCCGCCCGCCTCGAACGCCGCCGGGCCGAGGCCCGGCACCTGCTGGCTGACCTCGCCGTGCCGACGCTGGTGCTCCACTCCCGCGGCGACCGGATGAACGCCTTCGCGCAGGGGCGTGCCCTCGCGTCGAGTATCGCCGGCGCGCGGCTCGTGGCCTTGGAGAGCGACAACCACATCCTCCTTGCCGACGATCCGGCGTGGCCAGTGTTCGTCGCGGAGGTCGAGGCCTTCCTCGAGCCAGACCGCGACGCCTCGGCCGCCGCCGAGGCGTCGTCACCGGCACGGGCGCCCGTGGCGTCGCTGCTCTCCGTGCGCGAGCTCGACGTCCTGCGGCTTGCCGCCCGGGGGCACGACAACGACGTGATCGCTGCTGCTCTCGTCCTCAGCGTCCGCACCGTGGAGCGCCACCTCCAGAACGCCTACGCCAAGCTCGACGTGCAGGGCAGGTCGGCCCGGACCGCGGCGGTCGCGCGCCTGCTCACAGAGGCCTGAGCCCTACGCACCGGCCGCCACGCCCTCTCGCCTGAGACTCCCGGACCATGGGCAGGGGCACCGATGCGCCGGCCCCGTCTCGCTCCCTACCCTCGGTGCAGGGCCCGGCACCACACCGGCCCGGAGCACAGGGACACCAGGCACAGGAGGCCACCCATGACACAGGTCACCGACGAACGCGACATCGACCGCGCGCTCAAGGCGAGGCACCGCGCGATGTGGGCGCTGGGCGACTACGACGCCGTTTCGACGCAGATCATTCCCGAGCTGGGCCGGTTGCTCGTCGAGGCGGTCAGCATCGGCCCGGGCCAGCAGGTGGTCGACGTCGCGGCCGGGTCAGGCAACGCCTCGATCCCGGCCGCGCGGGCGGGCGCGCAGGTGGTCGCCACCGACCTCACGCCCGAGCTGCTCGAGATCGGCCGGCTGCGCGCCGCGGGCCTGGGCCTCGACCTGCGCTGGCAGGAGGCCGACGCCGAGGCCCTCCCCTTCGGCGACGGGGAGTTCGACGCCGTCATCTCGTGCGTCGGCGTGATGTTCGCGCCGCACCACACGGCGAGCGCGGGCGAGCTGGTCCGGGTCGCGCGACCGGGCGCCCGCATCGGCCTCGTCGCCTGGACGCCGGAGGGCTTCATCGGCCAGCTCTTCGCCGCCATGAGGCCGTATGCCGCGCCCCCGCCCCCCGGGGCGCAGCCGCCCCCGTGGTGGGGTCGGGAGGACCACGTCCGCGAGCTGTTCGGTGATCGGGTCGGCGACCTCACCTTCGAGCACCGCGTGCTCGCGGTCGACCACTTCGCGCATCCGGAGGACTTCCGCGACTACTTCCGGAAGAACTACGGGCCGACCATCGCGGCATACCGGGGCATCGCCGACGACCCGGAGCGGACCGCCGCCCTGGACCGTGACCTCGTCGACCTCGCCCGACGGCACCTGACCACGTCGGGGATGGGCTGGGAGTACCTCCTCGTCACCGCCAGGCGGGCCTGACCGGCGGCAGGGCCGGCGGCGGGTGGCGCGCGAGGACGGAGTGCCCTTGTGCCACGTGCCGTCGCGCGGTTGGGTGGGGTCCGTGAGCAAGGCAGCGACGAAGACCGAGTCCGTTCCGGCGCCCGAGCCCCGGACGCCGCAGGACGTGCGCAACGTCGTCCTCGTCGGGCCGGGTGGTGCGGGCAAGTCGACGCTCTTCGACCACCTCGTCGCGGCGCGCGTGCCGGGTCGCCGGCCCCGGGAGGGCGAACGGGAACGGTCGGTCGGGCTCGCGGTGGCCTCCTTCGAGAGCAACGGGCTCACTATCAACCTCATCGACACGCCCGGCTACCCCGACTTCGTCGGTGAGCTGCGCGCGGGACTGCGAGCCGCCGACGCGGCCATCTTCGTCATCTCGGCCGCCGACGGCATCGATGGGGCGACGGCGCTGCTCTGGCACGAGCTGGCCGCGGTCGGGGTCCCCCGGGCCATCGCCGTGAGCAAGCTCGACCTGCCCCGCTCGGACTACGACGAGACCATCGCCACCTGCCAGCGGGCCTTCGGCGACGCGCAGGCGCTCTACCTCCCGCTCCACGGCGAGGGCAAGGCCGTCATCGGCACCATGGGCCTGCTCAGCCAGCGCGTCTTCGACAGCTCCGACGGGTCGCGGGTCGAACGCGACCCGACCGACGACGAGGCGGTGGCCATCGAGGTGCGTCGCGGGCCGCTCATCGAGGCGATCATCGAGGAGTCGGAGGACGACACGCTGCTCGACCGCTACCTCGAGGGCGAGGACATCTCGACCGAGACCGTCATCGACGACCTGCGCACAGCCGTCTCCCTGGCCACCTTCTTTCCACTGGTGCCCATCTCGCCGCTGACGGGTGTGGGCCTCGTCGAGGTCCTCGAGCTCGTCGAGCAGTGCTTCCCGTCACCGGCCTCCCGCCCGTTTCCCTCCGTCTACACGCCCGCGGGCGCGCCGCTCACCGACCTCGCCTGCGACCCGTCGGGCTCGCTCGTCGCGGAGGTCATCCGCACCTCCAGCGACCCTTACGTCGGGCGGCTCTCCCTCGTGCGGGTGTTCTCCGGCACGCTCCGGGCCGACGACTCGGTCCATGTCTCTGGGCACCTCGGCGAGTTCGTCGGCCGGGCGGTCGAGGGCCACGGCGACCACGACCACGACGAGCGCGTCGGCCCGCTCAGCTCCCCCCTCGACGACGGGGCGCGGCCCAAGTCCGTCGGCATCGCCGGCGACATCGTCCTGGTGTGCAAGCTCAGCCATGCCGAGACCTCCGACACCCTCTCGGCCAAGGACCGGCCGGCCATCGTGGAGCCTTGGGTGCTGCCAGAACCGTTGCTGCCCATCGCGATCCACGCCACGAGCAAGGGCGACGAGGACAAGCTCGCGAGTGCCCTCCAACGGCTCGTCGCGGAGGACGTGACGATGCGGATGGAGCACAACCCCGAGACGCACCAGGTCGTCCTCTGGACGATGGGCCAGGCCCACGTCGAGGAGATCCTAGGCCGGCTCCAGGAGCGCTACGGCGTCGCCGTCGAGGCGGAGCCCTTCCGGACCGCGTTGCGCGAGACCTTCGTGCGGCGCTGCACGGTGCAGGGGCGGCACGTCAAGCAGTCGGGCGGCCACGGGCAGTATGCCGTCTGCCACCTCGAGATCGAACCGCTCGAGCGCGGCGCCGGGTTCGAGTTCGTCGACAAGGTCGTCGGCGGCTCGGTGCCGCGCCAGTTCATCCCCTCCGTCGAGAAGGGCGCCCGGGCCCAGCTCGAGAAGGGCGTGCTGTCGGGCTACCCCGTCGTCGACGTGCGGGTGACCCTCGTCGACGGCAAGGCGCACTCGGTCGACTCCTCCGACATGGCCTTCCAGACCGCGGCCGCGATCGCGCTCAAGGAGGCGGCCAACGAGGCGACCGTCTCGCTCCTCGAGCCCATCGACACGGTGGACATCACCGTCGCCGACGACCACCTCGGGGCGGTGATGTCGGACCTGCGCGGACGTCGTGGCCACGTCCTCGGCACCGAGCCGGCGGCCGAGACGGGCTGGACCGTCGTGCATTCCGAGGTCCCCCAGACCGAGCTCTCGCGCTACCCCGTCGACCTGCGCTCGGTCTCGCACGGCACCGGCACCTTCACCCGGTCGCTGCTGCGCTACGACTACATGCCGGCCGAGCTGGCCAAGCAACAGCGCCTAGACGCCTGACCTCGCGACCGCACGCTGCCCCACCAGCACCGCCACGCCTGCGCAGCCCAGCCCGAGCAGGACGCCTGCGACGACGTCGGGCACGTGGTGGAGGTGGGCTGCCACCCGGGCCGCTCCCAGCGCCACGGCCACTGCGAGCAGCGTGGCTCCGAGCAGCCGACGACGAGCGAGGACCACCCCGGCGACCGCGCTGGCGAGGGTGGTGTGGTCGGACGGGAACCCGTTGTCCCCGTTGTGCTCCACGAGCGGCGGTATCCCGTCCACGACGAACGGTCGGGGATCGGTCCACGCGATGCCCGCCACCTTCACGGCGACCACGACGAGGACCACCGCGACGACGGCCGAGACCGCGAGACCGAGCCGTTCCTCGCGCGGGGAGCGTAGCCACCCGATGAGGGCGCCGAGAGCCACGGCATAGAGGGCGTACTGCGCGACGAGGGTGATGGCGGTGTCCACGGGAGGACAGGATCCCGCAGACCGCTGAACGCGGGCTGGGCGCCCCTCCCACAAGGCACGCCCAGCCCGCGTCGGTGAGCACCCGGCATACCCCGGGCGTTGGGGTGCGCTCAGCGCAGGACGAGGGAGTCGGCCTCCTCGTCGCGGTCGACGACCGCGGTGCCCCCGTCGCGGACTCCACCGGACAGCAGCGCCATGGCGAGCCGGTCGCCGATCTCGCGCTGCACGAGGCGGCGCAACGGCCGGGCCCCGTATGCCGGGTCGTAGCCGGTGACGGCGAGCCACTCCCGGGCCGCGTCGGTCACCTCGAGGGTGATCCGGCGGTCGTGGAGGCGCGCGGTGAGAGCCTGCACCTGGAGGTCGACGATGTGCGCGAGGTCCTCGGTCGAGAGCGGGTCGAAGATGACGATCTCGTCGAGCCGGTTGAGGAACTCGGGCTTGAACGCCGCGCGGACCAGACCCATGACGGACTCGCGCTTGGTCTCCTGAGAGAGCGTCGGGTCGACGAGGAAGTGCGAGCCGAGGTTGGACGTCATGACGAGGATGACGTTGCGGAAGTCCACGGTGCGCCCCTGCCCGTCGGTGAGGCGTCCGTCGTCGAGGACCTGCAGGAGGATGTCGAAGGTCTCGGGGTGCGCCTTCTCGACCTCGTCGAGGAGGACGACCGAGTAGGGCCGGCGGCGGACCGCCTCGGTGAGCTGGCCACCCTCCTCGTAGCCCACATAGCCAGGAGGTGCCCCGACGAGCCGTGAGACCGCGTGCCGCTCGGAGTACTCCGACATGTCGATGCGCACCATGGCGCGCTCGTCGTCGAAAAGGAAGTCGGCCAGCGACTTCGCGAGCTCGGTCTTGCCGACGCCGGTGGGACCGAGGAAGAGGAACGAGCCCGTCGGGCGGTCGGGGTCGGAGATGCCGGAGCGGGAGCGCCGCACCGCGTCGGAGACCGCGCGGACCGCGTCGTGCTGCCCGATGAGCCGGGCGCCGAGGTGCTGCTCCATGTGGAGGAGCTTCTGCGTCTCGCCCTCGAGGAGGCGTCCGGCCGGGATGCCGGTCCACGCGGAGATGACGTCGGCGATGTCGTCGGCACCGACCTCCTCCTTGACCATCGGCGGCTGGGCGCCCGGCGCGGACACCGTCTGCTCGGCGGCCTGGGCGGACGCGAGCAACCGCTCGAGCTGGGGGATCTGGCCGTAGAGCAGAGCCGATGCGGCCTCCCACTGCTGCTCGCGCTGCAGCCGCTCGGCCTGGATGCGCAGGTCGTCGAGCTGGGCCTTGAGGTCCCCGACCCGGTTGAGGCCCGCCTTCTCGGACTCCCAGCGGGCGTTGAGGGCGTCGAACTGCTCGCTGCGGTCGGCAAGATCCTGGCGAAGCCGGGCAAGGCGCTCGCGGGAGGCGTCGTCGGTCTCCTTGGCGAGGTGCAGCTCCTCCATCTTGAGCCGGTCGACGGCGCGGCGCAGCTCGTCGATCTCGACCGGGCTGGAGTCGATCTCCATCCGCAGCCGTGACGCGGCTTCGTCGATGAGGTCGATGGCCTTGTCGGGCAGCTGTCGACCGCTGATGTAGCGGTCGGAGAGCGAGGCAGCGGCGACGACCGCGGCATCCGCGATGGAGACCTTGTGGTGCGCCTCGTAGCGCTCCTTGAGCCCCCGGAGGATGGCGATGGTGTCCTCGACGCTCGGCTCGCCGACGAAGACCTGCTGGAAGCGGCGCTCGAGGGCGGCGTCCTTCTCGATGTGCTTGCGGTACTCGTCGAGGGTCGTCGCGCCGACGAGACGCAGCTCGCCACGGGCCAGCAGCGGCTTGAGCATGTTGCCGGCGTCCATGGCGCCCTCGCCGGTGGCTCCGGCCCCGACCACGGTATGCAGCTCGTCGATGAAGGTGATGACCTCGCCCTCGGCGCCGGTGATCTCGTCGAGGACGGCCTTGAGTCGCTCCTCGAACTCGCCGCGGTACTTGGCGCCGGCCACCATCGCGCCGAGGTCCAGGCTGATGAGCCGCTTCCCGCGCAGGCTCTCGGGCACGTCGCCGGCGACGATTCGCTGGGCGAGCCCTTCGACGACGGCGGTCTTGCCGACACCGGGCTCACCGATGAGGACGGGGTTGTTCTTGGTCCGGCGGCTGAGCACCTGGACGACGCGGCGGATCTCGGAGTCACGGCCGATGACGGGGTCGAGCCGGCCCTCGCGGGCGAGCTCGGTGAGGTCCGTGCCGTACTTCGTCAGCGCCTCGAACGTGCCCTCCGGGTGGTCCGAGTCGACCTTGCGCCCGCCACGAAGCCGCGGGATCGCGGCCTCGACGGCGGTGGCGTCGATGCCGAAGTCACCGGTGCGGGCCACGGCGAGCAGGAGGTGGTCGGTGGACACGAAGGTGTCGCCCATCGCCGACATGAGCGAGCGCGCGGACTCGAGGACCGCGAGGCCGCCCCGGGACAGCCCAGGGCTCGACACCGACGCGCCGCTGACCGACGGCAGGGTGGCCAGGCGTCGCTCGGCAGCGGCGTTGACCGCTGCGACGGACGAGCCGGCAGCCTCGAGGAGGGCCGGTGTCGTCGTGCCTTCGAGACCGGCCAGGGCCTTGAGGAGGTGGGCCGGCTCGGTGTGCGGGTGGCCGCCGGCAGTCGCGTCGCGAACGGCTGCGGACACGGCCTCCTGGGCCTTCGTCGTGAGCTGCAGATCCATGGGTGCGCTGTCTCCTGAGTGGTGTCGGGACTCATTGGTGCCAACCTGCCCGAAGTTGAGTCTATTCCGCTCAAGTTTGCCTGCCTAAGGCCTCGGGCCCTGAATCTGAGGTCGTCGTCCGATTCGCGGCCCTCACGCCCCCGGCGACTCTGGTGTTCCAGGCGCCGCAGAGAGTCGGCGCTCTCACACCAGGAGCACCCATGTCCATCACCCCAGCATCGTTCCTCCGTCGCCCGTCACTGATCGCAGCCACCGCCCTCGCGGTCTCCGCGGCACTCGGCGGCACGGCATACGCCAGCGCTTCACCGACCCACGACGACGGTGAGTCGTCCCACCACACGCCGCCTCCGGCGCAGGTCAAGCTGGCGCTGCAGCCGTCCTCGCCCCAGCTCGCCGCCTGCTTCCCGCGCGCGAAGTCGAGCGTGACGGTCGACCTCACCACTGACGCCGTCGGCAAGGACAAGTTCCGCATCGCAGCGAGCGGGCTCAAGCCCAACACCGCCTTCACCGTCTTCCTCATCGAGAAGGCCGGCGCGCCGTTCGGGGCCGTCGAGTACATCGGAGACTTCACCACCAACGCCTACGGCAAGGGTTCCAACACCTTCACGCTGATCGTCGAGGAGGCCTTCGCCTTCAACAACGAGACGCAGGTCCGCAAGGAGCTGAACTCGGTCGGCTTCTGGTTCGCCGACCCGAAGGACGACGACGGGTGCCTCGGAGCCGCCAGCCCGGTCACCCAGTTCGACGGTGACGCGTCTGCAGGAGTGCAGATGATGAACTCAGGGGCGAACCTGCTGCCCTGAGTCCACGGCACGCGGAACCGCCGTTCAGCTCCCCACCGTCCGGCGGCGACGCCACCCGATGAGGCCGTCACGTCGTTCGACACCGGGAAGGAGCAATGGCCAGATGCAGATGCAGCCGACGCGTCACGAGAGGCGGCGCGCTCGCTCGTCGCTGCCGGCGTCCAGGTGCCGATGCGGGAACCATGCTCGGTTGTCTCCCCATCGGGTCTCCCAGCTGCTCGCTTCGGCACGGATCCGCCTGCGATCGTGACGGGAGGCCGCGTCACGAGGCGTCTCGCAGCGGCTCGCTTACGACCTGATAACGCATAGCGGTTCGCTCAACCCGTGGGCGTACAGTGCGAAGCACGGGGACTCATCGAGCTTCGGCACCCGCGCCGTCGCCGGCCCCCGCGCAATCTTCCCTCTGGGCGGTCCCCATGCTCGCCACCATCTCCATCATCGTCGGCGTCTTGTTCGTGGCGCTGCTCTTCGTGGGTAGCCTCGCCGTGCGCGTGGTCCAGCAGTACGAAGAGGGTGTCGTCTTCAGACTGGGCAAGGTCCAGGACCCGCCCCGCGGTCCGGGCCTCACGCTCCTCATCCCCGTCGTCGACCGGATGCTCAAGGTCAACCGTCAGGTGATGACCCTCAGCGTCCCCGCGCAGGACTGCATCACCAAGGACAACGTCTCCGTGCGCGTCGACGCCGTCGTCTACTTCCGCGTCGTCGACGCGGTGAAGGCCGCCGTCAACGTCCAGAACTACCAGTTCGCCATCTCTCAGCTCGCGCAGACCTCCCTGCGCTCGGTCATCGGCAAGGCCGAGCTCGACGACCTCCTCTCCAACCGCGAGAAGCTCGGTGCCGAGCTGACCGCGATCATCGACGCCCCGTCCGAGCTGCCGTGGGGCGTCAAGGTCGAGCGCGTCGAGGTCAAGGACGTCACCCTCCCGGAGTCGATGAAGCGCTCGATGTCACGCCAGGCCGAGGCCGAGCGTGAGCGCCGCGCCCGGGTCATCTCCGCCGACGGCGAGTTCCAGGCCTCCAAGAAGCTCGCCCAGGCCGCCGCGACGATGTCCGCCGACCCGGCTGCCCTCCAGCTGCGCCTGCTCCAGACCGTGGCCGAAGTCGCCGCGGAGAAGAACAGCACGCTGGTCATGCCGTTCCCCGTCGAGCTGCTCCGCTTCCTCGAGCGGGCCACCGACCACACGGTTCACGACCTCAAGCCGGGCCTCCCGCACGCCCAGGAGGTCGAGGAGGTCGACATGCCGGCGCACGCCAGCAACGGCCACGCCACCCCGCCGCCGCCCGTCGTCTGAGCACTCCGCCCGCGGCCGTCAGCACGTCGATCGGGGAGACCTGACCACACCCCGATGTGGTCAGGTCTCCCCGACGACGTCCCTCGATGACAGGTTCCGCGCGGCGCAGTCCCACCCCTCGCCGCACGGCATACCCGAGGCGGTATGCCGTGCGGCGAACCTCGGCTACCTCGACCGCGCCTCGGTCGACGTCGCCGCCTTCGAGGCGGACCCGGGCACCCTCGTCGTGCCCAGGGCGGGCGAGGTCCTCTTCCGACTGCGCTGAGCCGTCGAGCCGCCACAACGCTGTGCCAGCGCCGCCCCAGATGGCGAGGTCTGCCGGTTCTCACGGACGGGAACGGCATGGTGACGACGCGCTGGCAACCCGAGCTGCTACCCGCCGAGCGCCTGGTCCGGCCGCGGCACCGCCAATCATACGACCAGCGCATGCGTGAGCACGTCGGACGCCCGAGGGAACAGCTCCACGACACCTGCGCGAACCCGGCTCGCCGCCCCCGGGTCTCCCGAACCCGACCCATCGGAGAGACTGGACCGATGACCTCCGTGACGACCATCCCAGCCGGCGCCAGTGACGTCGAGGACGGAGAAGACCGGCGGCTCGTCGACGAGGTGGGCGCCCTGCTCGACTCCGGCGTGGGCCCGGACGGCCGGCTCGGGGTGGCCTTCTCGGGCGGCGTCGACTCCTCGCTCCTGCTGGCCCTCGCGGTGCGCCACCTGGGGCCGGAACGGGTCGTCGCGGTGCTCGGCGTCTCGCCCAGCCTCGCCGCCGACGAGCGGACCGCAGCCCACGACGTCGCCGCCTCCGTCGGTGCCCCGGTCGTCGAGGTGGCCACCCACGAGGGTGACAACCCTGCATACCGCGCGAACGGCCCGGACCGCTGCTTCCACTGCAAGGACGAGCTCTTCACCCGGATCTCCGACGAGGTCGTCGCCGCGCACCGGCTGGCGGCCGTCGCCTACGGCGAGAACGCCGACGACGCGCTCCGGCTCGACCGGCCGGGCGCCCGGGCCGCCACGGAGCACGAGGTGCTGCGTCCCCTGGCCGCCGCGGGAATGGGCAAGGCCGACGTGCGCCGTCTCGCCCGCGCACTCGGGCTGCCCAACGCCGACAAGCCGGCCGCCCCGTGCCTCGCCTCGCGGATCCCCCACTTCACCGAGGTCGACCCCGCGCGCCTCGCCCAGGTCGAGGCCGCCGAGCACGGCCTGCGCGCGCTCGGGTTCGGTGACAGCCGGGTGCGTCACCACGGCGAGGTGGCGCGGGTGGAGCTGCCGGCCGACGACCTGCGCCGGGCCGTCGAGCCCGAGGTGCGCGAGGCGGTCGTCGCCGCGGTCCGCGGCGCCGGGTTCGCCTTCGTCGCCCTCGACCTCGTCGGCATCCAGTCCGGCGCGTTCACGCTCCCCCTGGTGCAGGTCACCGGTGGCTGACGGCTACGAGCGCCAGCCGGCATCCCTCGAGGGGCTCGCCGAGCTCGACCTCGACCGCGCCCACCGCCGGGGCTACCCCGAGGCGGTCTACTGCGAAGGCAAATCCGCCGAGCAGGTGCGCCACATCGCGCTCGCCATCCGCGAAGCCCTGAGCGCCAACGGTTCCGGAGCTGGGGAGCGTCACACGACGTTGTTCACGAGGTGCGCTCCGGAGCACGTCGCCGCGGTGCTCGACGTGCTCCCCGACGCCGAGCACGACACCGTCGCGCGGCTCGTCGCGTGGCCCGCGCAGCCTCCCTCGCCGACCGGCGGGCTCGTCGTCGTCGTCTGCGCCGGCACCTCCGACCTCCCGGTGGCCCGGGAGGCGGTGCTGACGGCCCGGCACCTCGGCCGCCCGACCGAGCTCGTCGTCGACGTGGGGGTGGCCGGCCTGCACCGGGTCCTCTCCCGGCTCGACCTGCTCCGGTCCGCGCGGGTGGTCGTCGTCGCCGCCGGGATGGACGGCGCACTCGCCAGCGTCGTCGCAGGGCTCGTCTCGGCGCCGGTCGTCGCCGTGCCCACCTCGGTCGGCTACGGCGCCGCGTTCGAGGGGCTGGCCCCTCTGCTGTCCATGCTCAACGCCTGCGCCCCTGGGGTCGGGGTCGTCAACATCGACAACGGCTACGGCGCGGGCCACCTCGCCGCACAGATCGCCGCGCCGACCTCGCCTTCCGGCGACTGACCGATCAGGGCCGGTCGCGCAGCGCCGGCACCGGAGCGCCGGGTGTGAGACCGGCCTCGACGGCTGCCGCAGCCGCCAGCGTGAGCACGTCGTGCACGGGACAGGCCAGTCCCGAGGCCGCCAGGGCGGCGGACGAGAACTCCGGGGTGACCTTGGCGACGCGCCCGCCGCGATGCGCCACCTTGACGGCGACGTCCATGCCCTCGACGGCAACGTCGACCCACCCGCGGGCCAGGGCCGAGCGCCGGACCGGCGTCTCGCGGACGCCGATGGTGCTCGTGAGGTGAAGCACCAGGTCACGCAGGGCGCCGGCCTCGGCGGGGTCAGCGAGGACGCAGAGCGTGTGCGCGGGGCGGCCCTTCTTCATGAGGATCGGCACGAGCCATGCGTCGGCGGCGCCGGCGGTGAGGAGGGCGTCGAGCACCGTCGGCCAGACGCGCGGGTCGAGGTCGTCCACGTTGGCCTCGAGCACGACGAGGTCGCGCACCTCGAGGTCGAGCTCCGCCAGGCCGGAGGTATGCCGGCCGCGCGCCTGGTCCCCGGACCTCACGGTGGCGCCGAGCACGATCCGCACGACATTGGGCCGCCCCTCGGTGTCCCGCGACCCGGCCCCGACGCCGCTGCCGGTCACGGTCATGGCGGGCAGCGGGCCCTGGGCCGTCGCGAGCGTGGCCACCAGCGCCATGCCGGTCGGGGTGGCGAGCTCGCCGAGGCCGCCCTCGTGGACGGCCCATCCCGTCGCGAGGGCCAGGACTGCCGGCACCGGCACCGGGAGCCGGCCATGGGCGCTGCGCACCGACCCTGACCCCAGGGCCACCGGGCTCACGACGAGGGCGCCGACCCCGAGATCCTCGAGGCCGGCGCACACCGCGACGACGTCGGCGACCGAGTCCCATGCCCCCACCTCGTGGAAGTGAACCTCGTCGGCCGGGACAGCGTGGATCCCGGCCTCGACGTGCGCGAGCCGCTCGAAGGTCCGCAGCGCGCGGTCCCGCGTCGTGGGGGGCAGCTCGGAGCGCTCCAGCAGGCCCCGGATCTCGGACCAGGCCCGGTGCGGCTGGTCGGGCACGAGCAGCTCGACGTCGACCTTCGTCGCCCGTGTTCCGGCCCGCAGGACCTCGCGGCGGGTCAGCCGCACGGTGCCTGGGAGCACCGCGTCGACCCGGTCCTGGAGCACCTGGATGCCGGCTCCCGCGTCGACGAGTGCGCCGAGGAGCATGTCGCCCGAGACGCCGGCGGTGATGTCGAGCCAGGCGAGCACCTCGGGCTCGGAGACGATTCGGCTCATGCCGTGCACGGTAGCCGGTGGGTGCGCCGAGCCCGAGGTGGCGGGTGGGCGAGGTCTACTTGGTGACGAAGCCGCCCTGGCAGGTGATGGTGGTGCCGGCGGCGATGGTGATCCGCGAGGGGTCGCCACAGCCCGGCGTGCCTCGCCACCCCTGGAACTTCGAGCCGGCGGCCGCGCGGGCGGTGAGGCTCACGACGGTGCCCTGGGGGAAGAACGAGGAGCACGCTCCCGCTCCGCTGCCGAGGGTCACCGTGCAGCTGATGCCGGCCGGTGAGGACGTCACGACCCCGCTTCCGTTGCCGGCGGGAAGGATCGAGAGGCTGCCGTTCGCTGCCTGGAACGCGGTGCGGACAGTCACGATGGCGTAGGCGGTGACCCCGCCCGCGGTGCCGATGATGAGGGCCGACTGGGGGTTGGTGACGACCAGGGTCGTGACCGGGAAGCTCGCGCTCAAGCCCCCGGCCGGGACGGTGACGCTGGGCGGGACGGTCGCGGCGGCCGGGTTGTCACTGCTCAGGGCGACCGCGATGCCGCCGGTGGTCGCCGCGGAGGTCAGCCGCACGGTCCCGACGACCGGCGTGCCCCCCGCGACGTCGGTGAGGTTGACGGACACTGTCGACAGCGCGGGTGCCACGGTCACGGCTGCCGTGGCGGACAGCGCCGCCGACGGCGCGATGGTCGCGGCGAGGGTCGTGACAGCGACCAGGAGCACGGTTCGGATGGATCTCACGGGTGATGTCCTTTTCTGGCGTGTTTGGTCGTGCCGGTTGCCGTCAGTCAAGCCGTTCAGACGGGTATGCCGCCATGGCACTTTGGTCGTAGTACCTCCTGGCAGCGGCCTTGCGCCCGTCGAACGCCGGGGCACCCGGCTACCGTCGTCACATGGGCATCCGCGTCATCGAGGCCGTGCGCGGCGACATCACCACCGAGCGGGTGGACGCCATCGTCAACGCCGCCAACTCCTCGCTCCTCGGGGGCGGGGGTGTGGACGGCGCCATCCACCGGGCCGCCGGGCCGGGCCTGCTGGAGGCCTGCCGCGAGGTGCGACGCACGGCATACCCCGGGGGTCTGCCCGTGGGGGAGGCGGTCGCGACGGCCGGCGGCGACCTCCCGGCCCGCTGGGTCATCCACACGGTCGGCCCGAACTGGTACGCGGGTGAACGCGACCCGCTGCTGCTGGCCCGCTGCTTCACCCGCTCGCTCGAGGTCGCGCAGGAGCTGGGAGCCTCTGACGTGGCGTTCCCGGCGGTGAGCGCGGGGATCTACGGCTGGGGCGCGGCCCGGGTCGCCGACATCGCCGTCGCCGCGGTGGCCGCACACACCACGTCCCCCGGCGTCACCCGCATCCGGTTCGTCCTGTCCAGCGAGGACAACCGCCGCGAGTTCGCCGACGCGATCGCCCGGACGGACGGGCTAGCCTGACCAGGTGTCCAGCGACCCCGAGCGCCTCGCTGATGTCGAGCGCGAGCTGACCCGCTTCCTGCGCCGGGCGCGTGCCGCCTCGACGGCCATGGCGACACAGGTTCACCCCGACCTCGACGTCGCCTCGTATGCCGTGCTGCTCACCATCCGCGAGCTGCGCGAAAGCCTTCCCGGCGGCGTCCGCGCCGCCGACGTCGCCGGGGCCCTGCGCCTGCACAAGTCGACGATGAGCCGCAACATCGCCGTGCTCGAGAGCCTCGGCCTGATCGAACGGGTGCCCGACCCGGACGACGCCCGGGCGCGCCTGCTCGCCGTCACCCCGACGGGCGGCCGGTCCCTCGCAGCGGCCATCGACGCGCGGCGGCAGAGGGTGGCCGAGACGCACAAGCCCTGGACCGCCGGCGACGTGCGCGACCTGGCCCGGCTCCTGCGCCGGCTCAACGACGACCTGGTCTGACCGCCCGGGCCGCCGCTCACGGCCCGACCCGCCGGGCGCCGCGCCACCACGATGTCGAAAGTCCTGGTCTCGGACGGGTCCGCTCTCGCCCTTGGGTGCTTGGTTGCGCTGAGCAACTTGTTGTCTTATAGTTGCTCGTCGCAACCACATGGGAGGATCGCATGGCCGTGACCGATGAGGTCGCCGTCGAGCTGGTCAGCGCACTCTCCAGCCTCCTCCGCACCGCCCGCACCTACTCACACACTCGCCACGAGCAGCTCGGCGCCTCCGGCGTCACGCTCGGCGCCCTCAAGCGGCTCAGTGACGGTGCCGCGCCGCCCGGCGACGTGGCCGCGCACCTCGCGGTGACGCCCTCGGCCGTCTCGCGCGCCGTCGCTTCGCTGGAGAGCCACGGCTACAAGGTGCGCACGGTCGACCCCTCGGACGCCCGGGCCTGCTTCCTCCAGCTCACCGCAGCCGGCAGCGAAACGCTCGCCATCCAGCACCGCAACCACGCGCGTCGCATCGCCGCCGTCCTCGAGGCGTGGGACGACGCGAGCACCACGCAGCTCTGCGACCGCCTGGGCCAGCTCGACGCCGCCTTGAGCGGTGCCGTCCGCGAGATGCGCCACGGCATACCCCGTCGCCCGACCTGCGCCCCACCCGCACCGAACCGACCACCCAGAAGGCCTCCGTTTGAGCACCGCCACCGCCACCCGTCCCGAGAGCCGGATCGCCGAGCCGGCACCCCGGCCCCGCACCGGCAAGACTCCCCGCGCGGTCTCCGTGCCCGGCGAGATGACGCATGCCGAGATCCTGCGCGCGATGACCGGCCTCATGGCGGCGCTGTTCACCGCCATGCTCTCCGCCACGATCGTCGCGACCGCGCTGCCGACGATCATCGGCGACCTGCACGGCACCCAGCGCCAGTACACGTGGGTCATCACGGCATCCCTGCTCGCCACGACCGTGAGCACCCCGATATGGGGCAAGCTCTCCGACCTGTTCAGCAAGAAGGTGCTCGTCCAGTCGGCGATCATCGTCTTCGTCCTCGGCTCGGTCGCCGCGGGCATGTCGCAGACGGTGCCCTTCCTCATCGCCTGCCGCGTCGTCCAGGGTCTGGGGATGGGCGGGCTCACCGCGCTGGCTCAGTCGATCATGGGCGCCATCGTCTCCCCACGCGAGCGTGGCCGGTACTCCGGCTACATGGTGCCGTCATGGCCGTCTCGACCGTGAGCGGCCCGCTCCTCGGCGGCGTCCTCGTGGGCTCCCTCGGATGGCGCTGGACGTTCTACGTCTGCGTCCCGCTCGCCGTGATCTCGCTGCTCGTCCTCCAGACCCAGCTGCACATCCAGTCGGAGCGGCGCACCCCACGCATCGACTACCTCGGCGCCGTGCTGATCTCCGTCACCGCCAGCCTGCCGCTCCTCTGGGTCACCTTCGCGCGCACGGACTTCGCCTGGGTGTCCTGGCAGTCCGCGGGCTACCTCGGGGGCACCGTCGTCGCCGCCGTGGCCACCCTCGTCGTCGAGAGCCAAGCCGTCGAGCCGCTCGTGCCGGTCAAGGTCCTGCGCGACCGGACCGCGATCCTCGTCCTCATCGCCAGCGCGGCCGTGGGGATCGCCATGTTCGGCGGCACGACCTTCCTCGGTCAGTACTTCCAGGTGGCCCAGGGTGACAGCCCGACCCGGGCCGGGGTGCTCACCATCCCGCTCATGGTCGCGGCGATGCTCTCCTCCACGGTCGCCGGGCAGATCATCAGCCGCACCGGCCGATGGAAGGGCTTCCTCGTCGGGGGCGGGGTCCTCCTCGTCGCCGGCCTGTTCGGCCTTGCGACGCTGCGCCACGACACCCCGCAGTCGCACAGCGGTGTGGCGATGGCCGTCATGGGCCTGGGGATGGGCGCGCTGTTGCAGAACCTCGTCCTGGCCGTGCAGAACACCGTCGACGTGCGCGACATCGGCGCCGCGTCGGCGTCCGTCGCCTTCTTCCGCACGCTCGGCGGCGCGATCGGCGTCTCGGCGCTCGGTGCCGTCCTCGCGAGCCAGGTCCAGACGTCGGTCGCCGCCGGCGTCCAGTCCCTCGGCCCGAAGGCCGCCGCGGCGATGCAGCAGTCGGGCAGCACCGGCTCGCTCGACCTCAAGCGGATGCCGGCGCCGATCGTGACGATCGTCCGGACCGCCTATGGCGACGCGGCCGGCTCGATCTTCCTCATTGCCGCGCTCGTCGCGGTCGTCGCGCTCGTCGCGGTGATCTTCGTCAAGGAGGTCCCCCTGCGGACCACGGTGTCTCTCGATGTCACCGCCGATGCCACGGCAGCCGCCGAGAACAAGCCGGCCGCGGCCGAGCCTCGACGGGCCAGCCGGGGCAGGCACCGGCCCGGCCGGCACCGGCACCCGAAGGGCGTCCGCGCCTGATTTCGCCTCCTATGGCGCACGAGGCTTGCCGTCGGCTGCCACGGCACCAGCGCATTGCCGCTGGCGATGCCGAAGTAGCCGTGGTGGCTCATGGGGACGGCCAGCTTGACCGGGTAGGTGGCGACCAGGGAACTGGGTGCGTTGGCTGGCGCGGCGGCGCTGTGTTCCAGGCCGGTCCAGGAGCCGGAGAATGTCAGGACGGTGCTCTCGGTGTCGGCGAGGGGAACCTCGGCGGTGGCGGTGAAGGTGGTCATCCCGACAGGCGGGGTTTCAACGTCCAGCTTCACTGGAGCCACGGCGTCAAGGGTGAGGTTGTTGAGCGCGAGGTTGTGCGTCGCGTAGCCGGTGGAATGTGGTCGGCGTCAGGGCTCCAGTCGATGGTGGGATACAGCTTGATTATCCACAGGTGACCTGAACGCGGCTCGGGCACAGCCGATGACTCGGGCCAGCACCCACGCACCCGGGCTTCTGGGATCTACGAGTCGGGCGCGGACGTCCCGTCGTACCAGCCGTCGTTCTCCGTTGCGAGCGCACGCATGTGGTGCCGCTCGGCCGCCTCGTCGACGGCGTCGCGTTCGTCGACGACGTAGACCGCCCAGTCGGCGCCCTCGGCGTCGTCCTCGCCGGCGAGCGCCTCCCGGATGACCCGCACCTGGGCGTAGTCGTGCCGGTCGAG
>JBBRZC010000052.1:0-18504 GCA_038237075.1 Actinomycetales bacterium | reverse complement strand
CGAGTTCGAGTCACGTACCGGCGGCACCTGGCCGCTCAACGTCGGGCAGGTCTACACGACTTTGGACCGGCTTGAGCGTGACGGACTTGTCGAGGGCGCCGGAGGCGCGGACGCCGAGGGCCGGATCGCCTATCGCCTGACCGACCAGGGGCGGGCCGAGATCACCCGTTGGTGGGACGCCCCGGTCGACCGTGGCGACACTCCTCGGGACGAGCTGGTCATCAAGCTGGCCCTGGCCGTGACCGTGCCGGGCGTAGACATCGAGCGCCTCGTCCAGACCCAGCGGACCGCGACGCTGCGTCACCTGCAGGACCTCACCAAGCTCAAGCGGGCGACCTCCGATGAGGCAGGCGGGCGCAACGAGCTGGCCTGGCTGCTGGTCCTAGACAACCTCGTGTTCGCCGCCGAGGCCGAAGTCCGCTGGCTCGATCACGTCGAGACCCGGCTGGCCCGGGCCCGGATGCGCACTCCCGAGGCGCACACGCGCGCCACGACCTTGTCTCCTGCGGAACGATCAAACCAAGGCGTATCGCGATGACCACCAGCCCGATCCTGTTGCTGGACAACGTCTCTCGAGTCCACGGGCGCGACGAGACCGCGGTGCGCGCGCTAGACGGGGTATCCCTGACGGTGCAGGCGGGGGAGCTGGTCGCGGTCATGGGGCCGAGTGGCTCCGGGAAGTCGACACTGCTCAACCTCGCTGGTGGGCTGGACCGGCCCTCCAGCGGCAGGGTGTTCGTCGAGGGCGCCGATGTGGGTGCCATGAGCCTGCGCGACCTGGCCGCTCTGCGCCGTCGGTCACTGGGATTCGTCTTCCAGGACTTCAACCTCATCCCCTCCCTGACCGCGGCCGAGAACGTGGCGCTGCCGCTGGAGCTGGACGGGGAACGAGTCAGGAAGGCGAGGCGGGTGGCCCTGGAGTCCCTTGAGACGGTGGGGATCCTCGAGCTTGCTGACCGCTACCCCGAGCACATGTCCGGCGGCCAGCAGCAGCGGGTGGCCATCGCCCGGGCACTCGTGGGAGACCGCCGGCTGGTGCTGGCCGACGAGCCGACCGGCGCGCTCGACTCACAGACCGGCGAGGCCGTGCTGCGTGTCCTGCGGGCGCGCTGCGACGCGGGCGCGGCCGGGCTGCTGGTGACCCACGAGGCCCGGCACGCGGCCTGGGCCGACAGGGTCGTGTTCCTGCGCGATGGTGTCGTCGTCGACAGCACTGGCACCCAGCCCAGCTTGGAGTCCCTCCTGGACCGTGCCGGGACGGTCTGAGGTGACATCCTCCGGGGATGGCACGGTGACGTCGACAGATACCCGTCTGGATGAGCCCGGCGGATCGTCATCGGCGTCGGCCGCGCGCCGTCTCGCGCGCTGGCTGTCCGGCTGGCGGGTGGCGATCCGGATCGCGCGCCGGGACGCCCGCCGCTACAAGTGGCGCAGCGCCCTCATCGTGGCGATGGTGGGTCTGCCCGTTCTTGTGCTGACCGGCGGCATCTCCCTGGTTGCCACCATCGACGTCAGCACGGGCGAGTCGGTGCCCAGGATCATGGGCTCCGCCCAGGCCCGGATCTCCGACGTTGGCGGCCCTGACCGCATCGTCCAGTCCCCGGACGGCAAGAACACCCGAAGCACGGATGGTGCCGGTGCGCTCACCGTCCCCGGGTTCGCCGCTGACTCGCTCTGGACCACGAGCAAGGTGGCGACGGTCACCGGCGGCCGAGTCGTCCAGACGCTCGACTCCTGGATGCGGGTCACCCTCGGCGACCGCCGGCTGAGCATGCAGGTCCTCGGCATCGAGGCCCGCGACCCCCTCGCCCGGGGAATGACCGACCTCGTCTCCGGACGATGGGCGAGCACCACCTCCGAGATCGTCGTCACCACGGCCGGCATCGCCAATGGCCTGCCGCGGCAGGGAACCCTGACGACCACCGGACCGGACGGCAAGACGCGGCTGTTGACCGTGGTCGGCATCGCCGCCGGGCAGACCGGGTCCGGGCCGCCCTTCCTCGTCGCACTGCCGGCCTTGGTCACCAGCGCCGGGGACCAGACCCGTGTGTCGGCGGCCTTCCTGGTCGGGCGCCCCGACCCGGTCACCTGGGCGGAGGCGCGCCGGATGAACGACTACAGGCTGTTGGTCCAAAGCCGTCAGGTGTTCCTGAACCCGCCGGCCGAGGCCGAGCTGGATCCGGTGATGGCACAGGTGCTCGGCCCGAGACAGCGGGCCAACGACCTTCTCCTGCTCCTTGCTGTCGTGGGTATCTTCATCGAGACCACCCTGCTGGCAGGGCCGGCCTTCGCGGTCAGTGCAGCCCGCCAGCGCCGCTCACTGGCCCTGGCCGCCTCCAACGGCGCGGACGCCCACCAGCTGCGGCGGTACGTCCTGGGGCAGGCGGTGGTGCTGGGCGTCGTGTCCGCGGCCGTCGCCGCGCTCGGCGGCGTGCTCCTGATGCTGGCCGGGCTCACCTGGTGGCAGGCAGGCCACCCCGACTTCGCAACCGGGCCCTTCGAGGTCTCGTGGCCCCGGGTGCTCGGGGTGTTCAGCTGCGCGCTGCTCGCGTCCGTGGTCGCGGCGCTACTCCCGGCCAGGGGCATCGCCCGCCTCGACATCGTGTCGGTCCTGGCCGGTCGCACCGGCGACCACGCGGACCGTCGGGGTCTGCCGGTTGCCGGCGTCGCCATCATGGCTCTCAGCGGGATCGCGACCATCTGGAGCGTTGCTGCCCTCGGCAAGGCCGGTCTGGGCGCGCAAGCGCCCCTCCTCGCCGTCGGCGCTGTCGGCCTCGTCCTGGGCTGCCTCATGGTGATCCCGGCGGTACTGGCCCTGGTCGGCCGACTCGGCACCCACCTGGTTCTGCCCCTGCGACTGGCGGCACGCGATACCGGGCGCCAGCGAGGACGCTCGACACCCGCAGTCGCCGCGATCATGGCCGCGGTCGCCGCCCTGACGGCGCTGAGCATCAGCGCGGCCAGCTACACCCAAAACAAGGAGGACACCTACCAGCACCAACAACCGATGGGCAGCGGGACGATCTCCCTCTTCGGTGAGGACGCAAGCCAACGCGATGTCCGCGTCGTGCTCGCCCGGTTCGCGCCACAGCTCAACGTGGAAGCGGTGGGCTACCTCGGTGGCAACGCCGCCATCGCGACGACCAGCGGCACGGTCTGGGTGACCCTGGTGCCGCCCGGGTGCACCGAGGCCCAGATCTTGGCCGTCCTGCAGAACTCCAAGGCCAACCCGACCGGCGCCAGCAGGACTGCACCCACCCGCTGCGAGAACCAGAGCACCACGCATGTAGGCAGCCTGTTCGGTAATCCGGCGGCGCTGGATCTGACGACGTCGCAGCGGGCCGTGCTCGAGGGCGGTGGCATGCTCGTCACAGATCCCCAGCTCACCCAGAACGGCGAGATCCGTTTCGTCAGTGGCACCGCGACGCTGGGAGGCTCCAAGGTGGTCGAGGGACGCGCAATAACCCAGCGCACCGCCATCCCCGCCATGGTGGTGGAACCGCAGGTCTGGGCCACGGCCTTCCCCGGTGAGAGCGACGGTGCCTGGATCCTGCCGGACACGGCCAAGAAGCTTGGCTGGCCGGTCCGGATCGCGGCGTTCAACCTCACCTCGCCCACTGGCACCATCTCCCCGGAGGTCGAGAGTGCCGTGGCCGACCGACTCGGCTACGGCGCCATCCTCCAGGTCGAGCGCGGCTACCGGAACCCACTCAGGCCGATCCTGCTCGTCCTCTTCTCCGTGGCCGGGTTGCTCGTGCTGATCGCCTCGCTGATCTCCACAGCTCTCTCGCTGGCCGAGTCCCAGAACGACATGGCAACGCTCGCCGCAGTGGGGGCCACCCGGCGGACCCGACGTCGTGTTGCCGCCGCCCAGGCGCTCGTCGTCGCAGCGTGCGGCGCTCTGCTCGGCGTGGCCGTCGGCGCCGCCCCAGGGATCGCGAGCACGTGGCCGCTCACGAGTCACGACTCGCCCCCGACCATCGCCATCCCATGGCTGCCTCTGGCAGCGGTCTGCTTGGGCGCACCACTGCTGGCCGCAGCCCTCGCCTGGATCGCGGTCCGGCGCCATCCCCAGATGACGCGCCGGCTCGCGTGAGCTCATCCGCAACCTCCAGCCGCGGGTCCTACGGGGCGCATCTCCGGTAGCCGCTGCCAGGGCTGGCCTCATCCCAGAGCCGTCGGTCACTGCAGCCACGCCGGCCGCTCACGTCGGTGCTTCCTCGGCCCCTCGGCCAACACTTCTGCGACCCCCCAGTGGCCGGCACTGCCCGGTTGCGGCAGATGACAGCACCGTTGCCAACACGGCGTAGGGGGAGGTGTGGGGAATCTGCCGAGACACCAGCAGCACCCCTTGGGAGGACGCTGCCCGAGACCTGACCGTCAGACGCCGCTGGCTCCCACGAGGTGCTCCTGCGCGGCCACGACGACGGCCGGCCCGGAGTCGGGGATGAAGAAGGTGACCACCTCGAGGGTCTTCAGCCGCGCCTCGGCCGTGACGGACGTCAACCCGGTCAGGGCCGTGAAGGGCGCCATCGGGATGATGGTCCCCGGGCCGGGCTTGAGGAACGTGTTCGCCCGGTCGATGGCGGTGAAGACCAGAGCGCCCTTCCCGTCGGCCACCCTCAGCCCCCCGGCGACGTTCCTGGCCTGGCGCTGCTCGGTGAACGTCCCGACGCCCTTGAGCGCCGCGTTCTGTGCCCGCGCGCTCGACGTCACGCCTGCCGCGAACGCGTCCGGGGAGAGGGTGCCCGCGGGAGCCGGCCTGCCGGACGGGAAGGCGAGCGACGCGGCATACATGGCGGTGAGTGCGACGGGCTTGACAGCGAGCCCGGAGCCGTCCCCCAGTGGTGGCGAGCCGTCGGAAACCGGGTCCACGGCCGGCACCACCGCGCCCGGCAGCATGGTCGCGCTCGCCGCCACCCGGTAGGGGGTGCGGACGTCGCGTGTGGTCAGGAGGGAGAGGACCGGGAGCCCGGACTTGGCGCGGGTGGTCTGCACGACCAGCGAGCGCGGGTAGGCCAGGCCGCGGGAGACGGCGAGCACCACCGGGGCTGCCGATGTGAGGGCGCGGGCGTCCTTGGGGGCCTGGCGCTGCGCGGGCTGGCTCTTCGACTCGAGCCGGGCGTCAGCCTCGGCCGCCTCGAGGGCGTCGCCGGTGAAGGCGGCGCGGCGCAGCGCGTCGCCCTCGGGCCCGGGTGCTCCGTAGGCCGCGACGGCCGCCCCGACGGCCTGGGTGGCGATCGCCTGTGCCTGGCCGCCCTGGAGGGCCCCACCCACGGCGGCGGTGGGGGCGTCGGTGATGCCGACGACGGCTCCGCAGCCGGCGAGCGACAAGGAGAGGATCCCGGCGCCCAGGGCGGCGGCACGACGCCGGCGGCGTGAGCGCATCGTCATCGGTGCTCCCGGACAGGCTGGGACCGGGGGTCGGCGGGCACCCAGCCGCCGGTGGAGGTGGCACCGGCGACGCGACCCGCCCCGCCCACGCCGTCCGCGGGATCCGCGCCGCGGGCGCGGAGCTCGCCTCGGTGCTGCCACAGCCACCGTCCGGAGGGGACGAGCAGGACCAGCCCCACTACCAGAGCAGCGATCGACTCGAGGAACCAGACACTCCGCTTCCACGTCACCGTGACGTCCGCTCGGCCGCCCAGGGCGGGGACGACGAGGACCGACTCCGGCGCGTTCTCGTGACTGACGACGAGGGTGCTCTGCCCCCTCGCACGCCACACGTGAGAGGCGGAGGGATCGGCGAGGACGCCGCTTCCGCTAGTAGACACGCTCAGGCTCCGGCCGGGAAGCTGTGCTGCGACGACCTCTTCGTGCTTCGCCCGGCCCACGGCGTCCAGCGCGTCCTGGGGCACTGCCCTCCCGAGGAAGACCGAGCCCGAGTCGGCTCGAGCAGTGACGGTCGCTGGCACGTCGAGCCGGTTCAGGGTGTCCTGCGTGATGAGCAGCGGCTCACTCGCCGTGACCGAGAAGGTCGCCGTTCCGCTCGGGCCGAGGACGATGGCGAACCACGCCCCGACGATGGTGAGGGAGAGCCCGACGAGCCCCGCGAACGCCACGAGAGCGGTGAGGGCACGGCGTGCTTGAGCCACGGAGATTGTCCTTGTCGATCGGCTGCCACGCCGGGAGGCGGGTCTGAAGGGCCCGGCTACCATCGCACAGCAGTTCGGCGAAACCAACCCGCCCCTGCCACAGCGGGTATGCCGCGTGGGCGCCAGGGCGCTCAGAAGCGCGCCGGCTCCCGGTAGACGCCCCACTCGCCGCGCAGCACGTCGCAGATCTCGCCGAGGCTGGCCTCGACGCGCACCGCCTCGAGCATCGGGGGGATCATGTTCTCGGAGGTCCGGGACACCTCGACGAGACGGGCCAGGGCAGCCGCCACCGCGGCCTCGTCGCGTCTGCCCTTGCGCTCGGTCAGCGCCCGGACCTGCTCGCGCTCGACCTCGTGGCTGACCCGCAGGATCTCGAGCTCGTGGCTGACGGAATCGGTGTGGCAGTTGACGCCGACGACCCGCTTCTCGCCCTTCTCCAGCGCGATCTGGTACTGGAAGGCCGCATCCGCGATCTCGGCCATGAACCACCCGTCCTCGATACCACGCAGGATGCCAGAGGTCATCGGCCCGATCTCGTGCTCGACCTGGCCCGACGGACCCGGCTCGCGGCCCAGCTCGCCCATGGCGCGGACCTTGGCGAAGATCGCCTCAGCCTCCGCCTCGATCGAGTCCGTGAGCTCCTCGACGTACCACGACCCCCCGAGCGGGTCGGCGACGTTGACGACGCCGGTCTCCTCCATGATGACCTGCTGGGTCCGCAGCGCGATCTCCGCCGACTGCTCGGTCGGCAGGGCCAAGGTCTCGTCAAGAGCGTTGGTGTGCAACGAGCTCGTGCCCCCGAGGACCGCAGCCAGGGCCTCGACGGCGGTGCGGACGACGTTGTTGTAGGGCTGCTGCGCGGTGAGCGAGACGCCGGCCGTCTGGGTGTGGAACCGCAGCGACTGGGCCTTGTCGGTCCTGGCCCCATAGACGTCGCGCAGCCAGCGGGCCCAGATGCGCCGCGCCGCCCGGAACTTCGCGATCTCCTCGAAGAAGTCGAGGTGGGCATCGAAGAAGAAGGACAGCCCCGGGGCGAAGACGTCGACGTCGAGACCCCGCGAGAGGCCAAGCTCGACGTAGGCGAACCCGTCGGCGAGGGTGTAGGCGAGCTCCTGAGCGGCCGTCGAGCCGGCCTCGCGGATGTGGTAGCCCGAGACGGAGAGCGGCTTGTAGTCGGGGATCTTTGCGGCGCAGTACTCCATGAGGTCACCGATGAGGCGCAGGTGGGGCTCCGGCTCGAACAGCCACTCCTTCTGCGCGATGTACTCCTTGAAGATGTCCGTCTGGAGCGTGCCGTTGAGCACTCCGGTGTCGACCCCCTGGCGCTCGGCCGCGACGAGGTACATGCAGAACACCGGCACGGCGGGACCGGAGATCGTCATCGACGTCGTGACGCCGCCGAGGGGGATGCCGGCGAACAGCGTCTCCATGTCGGCGGCGGTGTCGATGGCCACGCCGCAGTGCCCGACCTCGCCCAGGCTGAGCGCGGCGTCGGAGTCGTGGCCCATCAGGGTGGGCATGTCGAAGGCCACCGACAGCCCGCCGCCGCCACGGGCAAGGATCATCTTGTAGCGCTCGTTGGTCTGGACCGCGTTGCCGAAGCCGGCGAACTGGCGAATGGTCCACGTGCGTCCGCGGTATCCCGTGGGGTGGAGGCCGCGGGTGAAGGGGAACTCCCCCGGCCAGCCGATCCGGTCCATCCGCTCCCGCTCGGCGTCGGTCTGCGGCTCCGGTATGCCGTGCAGCCCGGGCCCGTAGACCGGCTGCACCTCGCTACCGGACAGGGTCGTGAAGTCTGCCACGCGCACCTGGCCCCCGGTGCGGGCGGCGTCGTACCGGGCCTGCCAGCGCGCGGCGCCTGACGGGGTGTTCTCTTGGCTCATGACAGCAACCTACGTGGACGTCCTACCCCATGAGAAGTCGTCAGGCACGGGGTGCACCGCAGGGCGACCTGCTGGGGTCCGGGTGTGGGCGCCGGACCAGCCGGATCTCCGGCTCGCCGCTCGCGGCATGGATCCGGCGGGCACCGTCGGCGGTGAACCCGTGCCGGCGATAGAACCCGCGGGCCCGCGCGTTGGACACGAGCACCCAGACCGAGGCAGCCCGTTCCCCCACAGTCGCGGCCAGCAGTGCATCGGCGAGACCCGTACCCCGTTGCGCGGCAACGACGTTCACGGAATAGAGCTCCCAGTCCGTCGGGCCGCCCACGTCGCGGGTCACGCCGGCTGCGGCCATCCCGACCTCGTTCCCGGAGTCGTCGACAGCGGTGCAGACCACCGCCTGCGCCTCGTCCACGTCGGCGCGCAGCCGCACGACCGGCGCCGCCCCGGCATACCCGGGGTTGGGCTTCTGCTCAGCCACCGGTCCGCAGCTCGAGCGCCCGCTCCAGCCGTTCGAGCTTGCCGTCGAGCTCACCGGTGTGGCCCGGCCGGATGTCGGCCTTGACGACGAGGCTCACCCGCGGGCTCGCCGCGGCGACGGCGTCGACGGCACCCTTGATCACGGCGAGGCACTCGTCCCACTCGCCCTCGATGGTCGTGAACATCGCATCGGTGCGGTGCGGCAGACCGCTCGCGCGGACCACGGCGACCGCAGCGGCAACGGCCGCGCTCACCGACCCGGTCTGGTCCTCGGGCACGGCGGGGGCGACGGAGAAGGCGAAGAGCATGACCCCACGGTATGCCGTGTGGTCATCCCTCGCGTCCGCCGGTCAGGTCAGCTCGAGGCGGTAGCACGGCTGGAGCTCGACGATCCGGAAGCCGAGCGCCGCGTTGATGTCGACCATCCAGCGGTTCGTGTCGTCGTTGCTTGTCCCGACGAGACGGCGCCCGGGGTGATCGGCATGGAGGCGGCGCAGGTTCTCCACCTTGACGGCCATTCCCAGGCGGTGCCCTCGATGGTCCCGATGCACGAGAGTCCCCCACTGCCACACCCGGTCCGGGGCGCCGGCGGGAAGGACGAGGTCGGTGTAGGCGACGACGTCACCGGTGGACCTGGCGACGGCGACGGTCGTCAGCCGGGCCCGGCCCTGCCGACGCTCGAGGTCGAGGTACTCCGCGTAGCGGGCCGGCGTCAGCGACTCGGCCTCGAAGTCGATCTCGCCGGTGGGGGCGTCCAGCGGCAGCTGGTTCATGACATAGCACAGCGACTCGCGGTGCTCCTGCGGCACCCCGTCGACGTGGGTCTCGAGGTCGTAGGCGCCCTCGTAGCGCGGCCGCGCCGCGTCGGCGAGCGGGTCGAGCACGGCGTCGGCGACGGGCAGGTCGAGGTGCCTGACGATCTCCGTGTTGCTGAGGCTGAAACCGTGCTTGCCGATGAAGCGGCGGTAGGGGTGCTCGTCGGAGGAGTCCACGGGGACCTGCGCCTCCATGATCACCTGCGTGCGCGCCGCCGACCGGGCCCGCGCGACGACTCGCTGCACGAGCGCGGAGCCGGCACCCCGGCCCCGCCGCGCCGGGTCAACGTGGACGTCGGCCCACGTCATCGACGTGTTGTCCTCCATGGGCAGCCACATGAAGGCGACGCCGAGCATCGCGTCGCGCTCGAAGGCGCCCCACATCTCCATCGGCTCAGCCTTGTCGTCGTGGCGCCAGTCCACGAGCGCCTCGGCCAGCGACGACTGCACGTGCCACGGGCGCTCGTACGCACGGCTCGCGGCGAGGAGCTCGTGGGCGCGGGCACAGGCGTCGTCGTCCAGGACGTCGATGGGCGAGGTCTGCATGACCGCCACGGTAGGCGCGCGACCCCGCGTCGACCACTGGTTTTCGCGGGCCGCCCGGGCCCTTTGGGCGCTCCGGGCGGCAGCCGGCGAGTCAGCGCAGTCGCAGGACCGCCACGCCGTGACCACCAAGCTCCACCGCGGAGCCCTTGACGTGCGTCGTCGCGTCGTCCCAGGCGAGCAGCACGTCGGCGACCGGCTCGGCGTCCTCGCTGTTGTCGGCTCCGGCGCCGCCGAGCGGGACGAGCGCCACGCCGTCGGCGAGGTTGCACACGACCCTGAGGCGTCCGCGAGAGACGACGAGCCAGCTCACCGGCTCGTCGGACTCGACCTCGACCGCGTCGAGCCGGTCGTCGCGCAGCTCGGGCTCGCGCCGCCGCAGGTCGATGAGGGCGGTGTACCACGCGAGCATCCTGCGGTGCCCCTCCCCAGCCGGCTGCGACCAGTCGAGCACGCTGCGGTCGCGCGTTGCCGCATCCTGCGGGTCGGGCACGTCGGCCGCGTCCCAGCCGTGGCCCTCGAACTCACCGCGCCGGCCCTCGCGCACGATCTCGGCGAGCTCCGGGTCCTGGAAGTCGGTGAAGAACTGCCACGGCGTCGACGCCGCGTACTCCTCGCCCATGAAGATCATCGGGGTGAACGCCGACGTGAGGTAGAGCGCCGCCCCGATGGCCTGCTGCCCCGGCGTCACGCACGCGCTGATCCGGTCGCCCGTGGCGCGGTTCCCGACCTGGTCGTGGGTCTGGAGGTAGGCGACGAACAGGTGCCCGGAGTGGGCAGCACGGTCGACCGGCGCCCCCCACCTGCGACCACGGAAGCTCGACCACCGCCCGTCGTGGAGGAACACCTCGCGCAGGGTCTTCGCGAGGGCGCCGGGCTCGGCGAAGTCGCTGTAGTAGCCCTGCGAATCGCCGGTGAGGGCCGCGTGCAGGGCGTGGTGCACGTCGTCGGCCCACTGCGCCGAGACCCCCATGCCCCCTTGGGCCGTCGGGGTCACCATCACCGGGTCGTTGAGGTCGCTCTCGGCGACGAGGGTCAGCGGCCGGCCGATCTCGTCGGCGAGCGCCGCGGTCTCGTCGGAGAGCTGGGCCAGGACGTGCCGGTCAGAGCCGTCCTTCAGCTCGTGGACGGCGTCGAGACGCAGCGCGTCGACGTGGAAGTCACGCAGCCACCGCAGCGCGTTGTCGATGACGAACCGGCGCACGACCTCGGACCCGGGCCGGTCGAGGTTCACGGCTGCTCCCCACGGCGTGTGGTGGGCGTCGGTGAAGTAGGGCCCGAACCTCGACAGGTAGCTGCCGCTGGGACCGAGGTGGTTGTAGACGACGTCGAGGCAGACGCCGAGGCCCTTGCCGTGGCAGGCGTCGACGAATTGCTGGAACGCCGCCGGCCCACCGTACGGCGCGTGCACGGCATACAGGTCGACGCCGTCGTAGCCCCAGCCCCACCGGCCGGGGAACGCGGCGACGGGCATGACCTCGACGACGTCGACGCCGAGCGATACGAGGTGGTCGAGCCGCTCGAGCGCCGCGTCGAAGGTGCCCTCGGCGGTGAAGGTGCCGACATGCAGCTCGTAGAACACCCCGCCGAGCGCGCCCGCGCCGTCGCGCGGCCCGCGCCACCCGGCGTCCTGCCAGGCGTGGGCCGTGGTGTCGAAGGTCCGGCTGGGGCCGTCGACCCCCTCCGGCTGCCACGGGCTGCGGGGGTCCGGGGTCGGCTGGCCACCGTCGAGGCGGAAGGCATAGTCCAGCGGGTATGCCGGGGTGTGCCCGTCGTGCCAGACCCACCACCCCCCGGGGGACGGGGTCATCGGTGACGTCGTCGTCAAACCCCCGACGGGCGCGACGTCGATGTCGACGCGCTTCGCGGACGGGGCCCAGACACGGATCTCGTTGTCAGCCATCAGCTTTCACCAACAGTGCGACGGGAAGGGAGGTGAGCAGCCCGGCGAGCGGGACCGGGCTCTCGGCGGTGACCCTGGCCCCGCTGAGGACGTCGACCCACTGGCCCGGAGGAAGGGCCACGGTGGCGTCGCCCCAGGACCCGAGCGAGGCACCGAGGCGGGTGACGACGGCGACGGCGTGGACCCCCGTCGCGTCGCCGCGCCCCACGGCGAGCGCGTGGTCGCTCGTCGTGCAGACCCGGGTGCGCGTGGCCTCCTCGCCGACGAACCACTCCGGGTGGTCGCGGCGCAGCCGCAGCGTGCGCGAGGTGACGAGAAGCTTCTCGTCGTCGAGGTCGGCCGGCGCCTCGCCGGCGTCGAGCCGGGCGAGCCGCGTCCGCCGCTGCGCGTAGTCGACCGGGCGCCGGTTGTCGGGGTCCACGAGCGAGAGGTCGACGAGCTCGGCCCCCTGGTAGACGTCGGGGACGCCGGGCATGACGAGCTGGAGCAGCTTCTGCCCCAGCGTGGTGACCCGCGCCGGTGCTGCGGCAGCGGCCACCCACTCCTCGACGTGGGCGACGACGGCGCGGTCGCCGAGCACGCCGGTGACGAAGTCCGCGACCGACCGCTCGTAGGTCTCGTCGACCCCGACCCAGCTGGTGTGCTGCTTCGCCTCGCGGACGGCCTTGCGGGCGTAGGCGTCCAGCCGTTCGACGCTCACCGGCCAGGTGCCCACGAGGGTCTGCCACAGGAGGTACTCGGTGGACCCGTCGAGCTCCGAGCTGCGGTGCGGCCGGGCCAGCTCCTGAGCCCGGCGCAGCCACGTCTGCCACTCGTGGGGACGCTCCGACAGCACCGCGAGACGGGCCCGCACGTCCTCGGCACGCTTGGTGTCGTGGGTCGAGAGGGTCGTCATGGTGGTCGGCCACGCGGCAGCGGTGCGGGCTGCGAACGCGTGGAGCTCGTCGGGGCTCACGGCGAAGTGGTCGGGGTCGCCACCGACCTCGTTGAGCCCGACGAGCCGGTGCCAGCGGTAGAAGGCGGTGTCCTCGATGCCCTTGGCCATGACCGGGCCGCACGTCTGCTGGAAGCGGACGACGAGCTCGGCCACCTGAGGGCCGACCTGCGCGGCGAGCTCGGCGCCGACCCGGCCGAGGGCGACGTCACGGACGAGGTCGAGGGTCGCGTGGTCGCCCTCGTCGAGGAGCGCCACGGCCCGCCCGCACGCTGCGTCGAGCACCATGACCGACTCGGCGGTGGCCGGCTCGCCGGGCACGACGTAGGCCCGGTAGCGGTCCATGGCGACGATGAGCGCCGAGAGCGCCCGCCGGAGGGACTCGACGGAGGGGTGGGTGGGCGCGGCCGCGGAAGCCGAGATCGTCGTGAGCAGCCGCAGCAGGCGCAGCACCTCCGCGGCCTGGCCGCTGGCGACGACCTCCTGCTTCGCCGTCGTCACCGTCTCGGCGAGGGTGCGGCGCTTGCCGCTGACCGTCGCGAGGAGGTCGGTGAGCGGCTCACGGCCGGCCGGGTCGACGAAGACGCCGGCGACCCGCCAGAGGGCGTCGTACCCCGTCGTCCCGGCGCACGGCCAGTCGCTGGGCAGGGTCTCGTCGCCCTCGATGATCTTCTCGACGACCACCCAGGCGTCGTCGGTCGCCGCGGCGAGCCGGCGCAGGTAGCCGCGCGGGTCGGCGAGCCCGTCCGGGTGGTCGATGCGCAGGCCGTCGACGGCGCCCTCGCGCATCAGGGCGAGCAGCAGCTCGTGGGTGCGGTCGAAGACCTCGGCGTCCTCGACCCGCACGGCGATGAGGCTCGTGACGTCGAAGAAGCGCCGGTAGTTGAGCTCGGTCGTCGCGGCCTGCCAGTGGGCGAGCCGCCACCACTGGCCTCGCACGAGCTGCTCGAGCGGCAGGTCAGCCGTGCCCTCGCAGACCGGGAGCTCGTGCTCGTAGTAGCGCACGACGGTCTCGTCGCCACCGGGGCCACCGTCGGTGGCCAGCTCGAGCTGCCCCTCGGCGAGTGCGTCCTCGAGCGACGAGCCGAGCACCGGCATGAGCACCCGGTCCTGGCCAGCCGCCCAGTCGATGTCGAACCAGCCGGCGTATGCCGAGCCGGGCCCCTTGCGCAGCACCGACCAGAGCGGGGCGTTGAGGTGTTCGGGGGTGGGCACGGCCATGTGGTTGGGCACGACGTCCACCACCACCCTCAGGTCCTCGCCATGGAGCGTCGCCACCATGGCATCGAACGCCGCGCGGCCGCCGGCCTGCTCGTTGAGGGACCCGTGGTCGACGACGTCGTAGCCGTGGGTGGACCCAGCCACCGGCTGGAGGATCGGCGAGAGGTAGGCGTGGCTCACGCCAAGCCTCTCGAGGTAGTCGGCCTGCTCCCCGACCTGCGCGAAACCGAAGTCGGCGTTGACCTGGAGCCGGTAGGTCGCGGTCGGGACCGGCCGCGGGTTCCCCGTCACGCGCGGGACTCCTGCGGGCAGCGGAGCACGACGACACTGCGCGACTCGACGGAGAACTGGGTGCCGGGCTCGAGCACGGTCGCCGCCGCCGTCGCCGCGCTCGCTGCCGTCGACGGGTCCGCGGCGGACGCGGTCGCCGCGGTCGCCGGCGCGGCGCTCGCCGTGTCGATCTCGATGTACCACTCGGCGCCGTAGGCGTCCTCCGGGATGGTGAAGGTGATCGCCTCGGTGTGCGCGTTGAACACGAGGAGGAACGAGTCGTCGTGGATGGGGGCGCCCCGGCGGTCGGACTCCGGGATCGCGTCACCGTTGAGGAAGACCATGACCGACCGGGCGTAGCCGTCGCGCCAGCTCTCCTCACCCATGTGCTCGCCACCCGGCGTGAACCAGGCGACGTCGCCCAGCGCACTCTCGCCGCCATGGTCGGCGCTGCCCGCGAAGAACCGGCGGCGCTTGAAGACCGCGTGCGCCTGCCTCAGCGACACGACGCGGCCGGTGAAGCGCATGAGCTCCTCACGGTCCTCGTCGAGGTACCAGTCGACCCACGCCAGCTCGTTGTCCTGGCAGTAGGCGTTGTTGTTGCCGTCCTGGGTGCGTCCGAGCTCGTCGCCGTGCGCGATCATCGGCACGCCCTGCGAGAGCAGCAGCGTCGTGGTGAGGTTGCGTTGCTGGCGCAGCCGCAGCTCGCGCACCGAGGGGTCGTCGGTCGGGCCCTCGACGCCGCAGTTCCACGAGCGGTTGTGGCTCTCCCCGTCGTTGTTGCGCTCGCCGTTGGCCTCGTTGTGCTTCTCGTTGTAGGACACCAGGTCGGCGAGGGTGAAGCCGTCATGGGCGACGACGAAGTTGATCGACGCGATGGGCTTGCGCCCCGAGTGCTCGTAGAGGTCCGAGGAGCCGGTGAGCCGTGACGCGAACTCGCCGAGCGTGGACGGCTCGCCCCGCCAGAAGTCCCGGACGGTGTCGCGGTACTTGCCGTTCCACTCCGTCCACAGGGGCGGGAAGTTGCCGACCTGGTAGCCGCCGTCGCCGACGTCCCAGGGCTCGGCGATGAGCTTGACCTGGCTGACCACCGGGTCCTGCTGCACGAGGTCGAAGAACGCGGACAGCCGGTCCACCTCGTGGAACTGGCGGGCCAGCGTCGCGGCGAGGTCGAAGCGGAAGCCGTCGACGTGCATCTCGAGGACCCAGTAGCGCAGCGAGTCCATGATGAGCTGCAGCACGTGGGGGTGGCGCATGAGGAGCGAGTTCCCCGTGCCGGTGGTGTCGTAGTAGTGCCCCAGGTCGTCCCCGACGAGCCGGTAGTACGCGTTGTTGTCGATACCGCGGAACGCCAGGGTCGGGCCGAGGTGGTTGCCCTCCGCCGTGTGGTTGTAGACGACGTCGAGGATGACCTCGATGTCGGCCTCGTGCAGGGCCTTGACCATGCTCTTGAACTCGGTGACCTGTTGCCCGCGCGTGCCGTACGCGGCATACCCGTTGTGCGGGGCGAGGAAGCCGATGGTGTTGTAGCCCCAGTAGTTGCGCAGGCCCTTGTCGAGGAGGGTGAAGTCCTGGACGAACTGGTGCACCGGCATGAGCTCGATGGCAGTGATCCCGAGGTCCTTGAGGTGGGCGATCGTCGCGGGGTGCCCGATGCCGGCGTAGGTGCCGCGGATCTCCTCGGGGATGCCCGGGTGGAGCATCGTCAGCCCCTTGACGTGGGCCTCGTAGATGACGCTCTCGTGGTACTCGTGCTGGGGGAGGCGGTCCTGGCCCCAGTCGAAGAACGGGTTGGTGACGACCGAGGTCAGGGTGTGGCCGAGGCTGTCGTCGGTGTTGACGTCGTCGCCGAGCCCGGCGTCGGGGTCGTCGAAGCGGTAGGAGAACAGCGACGGGTCACTGGTCATCTCGCCGTCGAGGGCCTTGGCGTAGGGGTCGAGCAGCAGCTTGGCCGGGTTGCACCGGTGGCCGGCGGCGGGGTCGTACGGGCCGTGGACCCGGTAGCCGTAGCGCTGGCCGGGCTGGATCCCGGGAATGAACCCGTGCCACACGAAGCCGTCGACCTCGGGCAGGGTGATCCGCGTCTCGCCGCCGTCGTCGTCGATGAGGCACAGCTCCACCTTCTCGGCGACCTCGGAGAAGATCGCGAAGTTGGCGCCGGCGCCGTCGTAGGTGGCACCGAGGGGGGTGGGCTTGCCTGGCCAGATCTCCATGGCTGCCTTTCAGAGTCGTTTTCCGCGGTCGCTGTGACGACTCGGGGACCGGACGACACTGACGCGGCCTCGGATATCTTAAGGGCCGCTGCGAGGCCCTCCGAACCCGCCCCCCGGACCCCACGCCCGGGCACGCAGGCTCAGGTCAGGGCGGCGACGACGTGGTCAGCCGCGGCATACGGGTCGGTCCGCCCGTCCACGACGTCGGCGGCCAGCCGCTCGAGGCCCTCGTCGTGACGCAGGCCGCCGATCCGGGACCGCAGCGCCGCGACGGCGATGGCCTCGATCTCGTCGCCCGCGCGGGCCAGCCGCCGTTGCCGCAGCGTCCCGGTCTCGACGAGCCACGCGACGTGCCTGTCGATGGACTCCACGACCTCGTCGATGCCCTCGTCCCGCGATGCGACGGCCTTGAGGACGGGGGGCCGCCACAGCCCCGGCTCGGTGCGGTCGCCGAGGGAGATCATGTGCCGCAGGTCGCGCACCGTGATGTCGGCGCCGTCGCGGTCGGCCTTGTTGACGACGAAGAGGTCCCCGATCTCGAGGATGCCCGCCTTGGCGGCCTGGATGCCGTCCCCCATCCCGGGAGCGAGGAGGACGATCGTCGTGTCGGCGAGACCCGCGACCTCGACCTCGGACTGCCCCACGCCGACCGTCTCGACGAGGATGACGTCGCACCCGGCGGCGTCGAGCACCCGCAGCGCCTGGGGCGTCGTCCACGACAGCCCACCGAGGTGCCCGCGCGAGGCCATCGAGCGGATGTAGACGTCAGGGTCGAGCGCGTGGTCCTGCATCCGGACCCGGTCGCCGAGGAGGGCGCCTCCCGAGAACGGCGAGGACGGGTCGACCGCGAGGATGCCCACCCGCTGGCCGCGGGCCCGGAAGACCCGGACCAGGGCGTTCGTCGACGTGGACTTGCCGACGCCCGGCGACCCGGTGAGGCCGATGACATGCGCCGTGCCAGTGTGCGGGGCGAGCGCCGCCATGACCTCACGCAGCGCCGGGTGGGCGTCCTCGACGAGGGAGATGAGCCGGGCGACGGCACGCGGCGAGCCGGCCCTGGCCGACTCGACCAGGGCCGGGACGTCGACGGGACGTGAGGCCAACGCGGCGGCTATGCCGTCGTCGGGACGCGCAGGATGAGGGCGTCACCCTGACCGCCGCCGCCGCACAGGCCCGCGGCACCGACACCGCCACCACGGCGCCTCAGCTCCAGCGCGAGGTGGAGCACGACCCTGGCCCCGGACACGCCGATGGGGTGCCCGATGGCGATCGCGCCGCCGTTGACGTTGACCCGCTGCGGGTCGACCCCCAGCTGTCTGGTCGAGGCGAGCCCGATCGCGGCGAAGGCCTCGTTGATCTCCAGGAGGTCGAGGTCGGTCGGCGCGATCCCCTCACGCTCGCAGGCCCGCGCGATGGCCGCGGCGGGCTGGGACTGGAGCGTCGAGTCGGGGCCGGCGACGACACCGTGCGCGCCGATCTCGGCGAGCCAGGTCAGCCCGAGCTCCTCGGCCTTCGCCTTGCTCATCACGACGACGGCCGCCGCGCCGTCGGAGATCTGGGACGCCGTGCCGGCGGTGATGGTCCCGTCCTTGCTGAAGGCCGGTCGGAGCCGGGCGAGCGTCTCGGTCGTCGTGTCGGCCCGCACCCCCTCGTCGGCCTTGAAGTCCCCCGGGTCGCCCTTGCGCTGCGGCACCTTGACGGTGATGACCTCCTCGTCGAAGATCCCGTCCTTCCAGGACTTGGCGGCGAGCTCGTGCGAGCGGGCGGCGAAGGCGTCCTGCTCCTGCCGGGTGAAGGCGTGCTCGCCGGTGTTGGCCATCTCGGTGAGCAGGCCCATCGGCAGGTCGGTGAAGCTGTCCCACAGGCCGTCGGCCTGCATGTGGTCACGCATCGTCACGTCGCCGTACTTGAAGCCCTCGCGGGACCTCTCGAGCAGGTGGGGCGCGTTCGTCATCGACTCCTGGCCACCGGCGACGACGATCTCGTGCTCGCCGGCGCGCACGAGCGCATCCGCGAGGGCGATGGCGCTCAGGCCGGAGAGGCAGACCTTGTTGACGGTCAGCGCCGGCACGGTAAGTGGGATGCCGGCCCGGTGCGCGGCCTGACGGGCCGGGATCTGCCCGGCGCCGGCCAGGAGCACCTGGCCCATG
>JBBRZC010000051.1:0-18581 GCA_038237075.1 Actinomycetales bacterium | reverse complement strand
CTCCGCCATGACCGTCACCAACAACCGCCTCCTCGGAGCCGGCTACACCGTCTACTCCGACGGCCAGTTCAACGGCGGCTCCATCACCGGCGTCGCCTTCACCAACAACCACCTCGGGAAGGGCATCTGGGGCTACTCCCTGATCCGCAACAGCTCGGTCACCTGGACCGGCAACGTCGACGACACCACCGGAGCAGCCATCTGAGCCGAGCGCGCCCCGACCCCACCATCACCACGACCGCACCACCCCAGACCCCGCGGGGCGACAGGACCACACACCACCTGCCGCCCCGCGGTCATGCGCGGTCGTGTCGAGCTGCGGCGCGTCGGAGGTGGGCCGCCGGTCTGGTCAACAGCCTCACGTGCGACATTGACGCTGACGCAGGTGACGTTCGCCCCCCGATCGAGGAGACGATGACCATGACCGCCGTGCTGCGCTACGCCGCCTTCACCGACGCCGGACGCGGCGGCAACCCGGCCGGAGTCGTGCTCGACGCCACCGACCTCGATCCCGTGGCCCGCCTGCGCATCGCCGCCGACGTCGGCTACTCGGAGACGGCGTTCGTCGAGCCCGCCCACGCCCCCCGGCACTACCGCGTGCGCTACTTCAGCCCCTTGGCAGAGGTGGCGTTCTGCGGTCACGCCACGATTGCCACCGCGGTCGCGCTGGCCGACCGAGACGGCCCGGGCCGGCTCGTGCTCGAGACCCTGGCCGGGGAGATCGTGGTCGAGACCATCGTCGACGTGGACGGTGTCACCGCAACCCTCACCAGCCCGGCCACCCGCACTCGGGAAGCCAACGCCGCGGAGGCGACGACGCGCTCGACGCCCTGGGCTGGGCTGCGTCCGCCTTGGATGACCGCTACCCAGCCCACGTCGCGTTCGCGGGTGAGCACCATCTGGTCCTGGCGGTCCGAGAGCGTGCGACCCTGGCCGCGCTCGACTACGACTTCGAGCGACTCGGCGAGGTGATGGCCGCTCGGCGCTGGACCACCCTCCAGCTCGTCCAGGCCGAGGACTCTCACACCTTCCATGCCCGCAACCCGTTCCCTCCGGGTGGCGTGGTCGAGGACCCGGCGACGGGCGCCGCCGCAGCGGCGTTCGGCGGCTACCTGCGCGCCCTCGGACTGGTCGACCTCCCCGCTCGCGTCGTCATCCACCAAGGCGAGGACATGGGTCGGCCGAGCCTTCTCGTGGTCGATCTCGCTGCCGACGACGATCGAGTGCGGGTGACGGGCACGGCCGGGCCGATCCGTTGACCCGCTGCGACCGACGACCGCTTCGGATCCCGGTCAGCGCATGGGGTCTGTGGGCGGGAGCATCCGCACCAGCACGGGGATCGTCACGAGGAACACCGCGAGGTGGCACACATGAGCGTCGCCACCGCGCTCCGGGCTGTGCCCCCCACGCCGAGCAGCAGGTCGGGCACGTACGACACCAGGAGGACGACGGGCACGAGCACCCGCAGCGGGCGAGCCCCGCCTGTCCGGCGCCCGATCAGCACCCACCCGACGGTGGCCACGGCCACGCCGATGGCGGTGAGGGTCGCGAGTGCGGGTGTCGTGAGCTGCATGGCGTCGGGCGCCCCGAGCGCCTTGCCGACGAGCGCCACCACCGAGACGGCGACGACGGAGCCGACTGCGGCGATCGCGCCGGCACGGGTGGCGGCTGCGCCGGTGTGTCGCGAGGAGGACAGATCTGCTGACGTGCTCATGGCGGTCTCCGTTCGGTCGATGTGCTTCATGGGGAAGGTGGTTCAGACGTCGCGGCGCCGGATGGCGACCGTGGCGGCCCCGAGGGCGAGGACCACCCAGGCCATGAGGAAGATCGCTCCCGCCCCGGCGCTGAGGTCCCCGGCCGGGGGAGTCGTCGAGGTGAAGGATGCGGCGGCGTTCGTCAGCAGGTACTTGAGCACCTCGCCCCAGCTCGCCGGCAGCAGTGCTCCGGCGATGCCGGGGAGGATGAGGACTCCCCCGATGAGGATGCCGATGCTGGCCGCGGTGCTGCACAGCAGCACGCCGAGGCCGAAGCCGAGCAGCGCGATCGCGGTGAGGTAGAGCGCCGTCCCGACGAGGGAACGCAGCACTCCTGGGTCGCCGAGCGCCACCGTGGCCCCGCCGCCGTTCGAGAGCACCGCCATCCCGAGGAGGAACGCGCCGAACACGCCGATGACGGCCACCGGCAGGACGACGGCCCCGAGCACCGCCGCCTTGCCGACGACGACCTGCCACCTGCGCGGCACCGCGGCGACGGTCGCCGTGATTATCCGTGAGGCGTACTCGCGCGCGCCGGCGAGGCACCCGAGGACGCCGATGAGCAGCAGCCCGAAGTTGGCTCCGAGCAGCACCGTGGACAGCGGTCCCGTGCCGCGGGGCGGTTCGCCGCCGCCGCCCGGCGTGACCCGGCGCGGTGCGGCCGAGCATTGGCCACCGTCAGCTGCGTGTCAACGCAGGATGATCCGGGTCAGGTGGCACGGCATACGACTGCGGTTTGGGGATGGCGACCGAAGGCCGCGATGAGCTACACAAGAGCGGGTCCTTCCCCCGAGTCTCCCCAGGAGCCGTCATGTCCTCCCCGCGCACCGCGCCCACCCTGCACGTGCGGCCGGCGCGTGGCTGGCTCAACGACCCGAACGGGGTGACGCGGAATCACGGGCGCTGGCACGTCTTCTTCCAGCACAACCCGTCCGCCGCCCGGCACGCCTACATCAGCTGGGGCCACGTCAGCAGCCGTGACCTCGTGACGTGGACCGAGCACCCGGTGGCCTTCGGACCCCAGCCCGGAGGGCCCGACCAGGGCGGGTGCTGGTCGGGGTCGTTCCTGCCGTGGGGTCCCCCCGCCGTCACCTACACCGGGGTGGTCGACGGCGACACCGGAACGTCGATATGCGTGCGCTACGCGCAGGACGACGATCTCGACTCGTGGAGCGACCCGGTCGCGGTCGCCTTCCAGCCCGACGGGGTCGGTGTGCGGGCGATGCGCGACCCCTTCCCGTTTCGGTGGGGCGGCCGACGCTGGGCCGTCCTCGGTGCCGGGATGGCCGACGGCACTCCGGCGCTCCTGCTGTACAACGCCGACGATGCCGCCCACTGGACGTTCCAGGGCAGCTGGCTCCACGGTGGCGACCCGGTCGCGGCATCAGTGGCGCCGGCCGACATCTGGGAGTGCCCGCAGTTCGTGCCCGTCGGCGATCGCTGGCTGCTCGTGCTCTCGCTGCAGACGAAAGGCGTCCTGCAGGACGTCGTCTACCTGCTCGGGGACATCCGCGAAGACCCGAACTCACCTGGGACACCTCAGTTCGTCCCTCATGCGGGAGGTGTGATGGACGAGGGGCCCGACTTCTACGCGCCCCAGGTCGTCGACGACGGGGGAGAGGATCCGCTCATGTTCGGCTGGGTCCGTGAAGGCGACGCCGCCGACGATGCCCGCCCGGATGAGGTCGCCGGCTGCCTCACCCTCCCCCGACGGCTGAGCCTGGAGGGCGACGTAGTGCAGGTGCGGGCAGACCCGGCCCTCGATGCTCTCCTCGCCGAACCGGTCCCCCTGTCAGGACCCCCGGCCGGGCAGCCTGTTGCGAGCTGGACGGCTGTCCTGCCCCGGCGGGCCCGGGTCGACGTCGACCCCGCCGAGACAACCTCTGCCGACGAGCTTCGCCTCGTGGCAGATCGCGAGGTCCTGTTGGTCAGGATCGAGGGCCGCGGCTGCCAGATCTGGCTCGACGGCGAGGTGGTCGAGGTCTACCACCACCAGGGCCGCGCCGAGACCATCCGCCGGCCGGGCATCGAGTCGTGGACCCTCGAGACCACGCTCGACCCCGAGCGCATACGGGTGCACGCCCTCTCCTCGCCGCAGAGGTGAGCGGCCGAACCAGGGTCATCCCCGATGTGCGGTCCGAGCCATCGACGCACGCTCGACCCATGGACTCCGTCACGCTCGGGGCGACAGCACCAGGTCGGCGGCGAGCACGGACAGCCCGAGGAAGCCATGCTGGGTCGCCTGCGAGTACAGCTCCATAGAGGGAACATCCGAACCAGGAGGATGTCGAGCGACGCCGAGGCGAGGTAGGTCTGGATGCCGTGCCAGGCCACGGCGACGAGGCCGCGGATGATGGCCGGGATGTTGGCGCCGAGCACGCCGAAGACCGAACGGCAGATCACGGGGAAGGGAACACCCGTGCGCTGGCGCGGTCCGTGGCTCCCCGGTCAGCCGGAAGACCCGGCCGGCGCTCAGACATGCCCGCGCAGCGACCCGCGAGGGGTGTCTGAGGAACCGCCCGCCGTCAGCCGAGCGGCATACCGCGGCTCAGCGGGGTGCGAGCGGCACCGTGACGTGGAAGCGGGAGCCGGGCTCGGCGTCGGTGTGCCAGAGGCGTCCGTGCATGGCCTCGACGAGGCGTCGTGCAATGTGCAGGCCGAGGCCGGTGCCAGGCGTCGGCCCTCGTTCGAGGCGGCGGAACGGCTCGAACACGGCTTCTGCCAGGTGCGCGGGAATCCCCGGCCCGAAGTCGCGCACGACGATCTCGATCGCGTCCGGGCCACGGTGCGCCGACACCTGAACCGGCTGGCCGGCGACGGCATACATCTCGGCGTTCTGGAGCAGGTTGGTCAGCACCTGGCGCAGCCGCACGGGGTCGCAGGTCGCGGACCCGACGTCGTCGTCGCCGAGCCACACAAACTCGCGCTGGGCGCCGGGTTCGACGCCCTCGAGGGCGTGTCGGACGATCTGGGCGATGTCGGCCGACCGAAGGTCGACTGTGAACTGGGCCTCGGCGACCCCTGACGCCGCGGCGAGCAGGTCGTCCATGAGGTGCTGCAGCAGGTCGGTCTGGGACAGCATGACCCGGTAGAACTCGGCGCGCTGCTCGGCGCCGATGCTCTCGCCTCGAGCCAGCAGCAGGTGCAGGTAGCCCTTGATCGGCGTCAAGGGTATCCTCAGCTCGTGCGAGATCGTGGCGATGAAGTCCTCCTTGGTCTGCTCCAGCCGACGCTCGGTGGACCACAGGGCGTCCTCGGCCTGCTCGCGGGCCGCCATTGCCGCGACCAACATCTCCTGTTGCTCTCGCAGCACGCGGGCCCGCAGCGCGGTCGCGTAGCCCTCGGCGACTGCCGCGACCACCTGCCACCAACGCACCGGAACGCGCTCGTCGGGGGATCGCAGCTGCCCCGGCACGGTCAGGAGGACGTCGAGCGACTTCGCCAGGCTTCGGGCATTGGTGAAGTGCGCCTCCTCGACGAGGCTGGCGCCGACGGCCCGTGCGGGCTCGAGCGCGAACGGGTCGCTGACCAGCGTCGCGTGGAGCCGACGGAGGTCCCCGAGCAGCATTGAGGTGAGATCGCTGGTGCTCAACGGCACATAGCTGGTCCCGGCGACCGCTTCCGTCCACGACTCGGCGGCGACCTTCAGGACCCTCTCCACGGCCACCGGCGAGCCGGCTCGCACGGGCTGTGGCTGCGGGTTGTTCACACCTTGAGGCCGACCCCGGCAAATCCCGCCATCCTCGCGGCCGCCGAGCTCTCCGTGTCGTCCTCCGGACGCCACAGAGGCAGCGGGACCAGCCCCGGCGGGACCAGCTCGAACCCGGAGAAGAAGCCCGCGATCTGCTCGCCGGTGCGCATCGTCATCGGCGTAGGGGTGCGCCGGTACAGCTCCTGGTGCGTCGTGGCGAGCTCTGGCTGCCGGTCCGGACTGGCATGCGAGACCACCAGGTAGCTGCCCTGGGGAAGCAGGTCGCCCAAGCGCCGCACGGCGGCGTAGGGGTCATCCTCGTCGGGGATGAAGTGCAGCACGGCAACGAGGAGCAGCGCCACCGGGCGGCTCAGGTCGATCAGCTCGAGCACCGCAGGCACGCCGAAGACCTCCTCCGGCCGGCGAAGGTCGGCATGAACCACGATCGCGTGGTCGACGTCTGCCAGGATGGCCCGGCTGTGCGCCACCGCGACGGGATCGTTGTCCGCGTAGACCACGCGGGCCTCGGGGTCCCGGCGATGGGCGACCTCGTGCACGTTGCCGGCGGTGGGGATCCCTGAGCCGATGTCGATGAACTGCTCGACGCCTTGGTCTGCCAGGTAGCGCACTGCCCGGCGCATGAAGTCGCGGTTGGCCTGCATGAGCAGTGGAAGCTGCGGCCAGAGCGAGATCGCCTCCTCGGCCATCCGCCGGTCGACCTCGAAGTTGTGCGACCCACCGAGGTAGTAGTCGTACACCCTGGCTGCGCTGGGGCGGGACAGGTCGATCCCCGTCGGCGCCCAACTCGGTCGGCTCACGTGACCTCCTTCAGACCCGGCGCCCCGCTGCGCCTCGACATGATCCTAACCAACACGCTGCGACATCGCTGGTCGCAGCGTGCGACGGGGCTGTCGCCGGTGGGGGGGCTGAGGCGCCGTGGTCACGGTACGTGCTGGCTGAGCCAGGCCAGCGCGCCGGCCTCGCAGTCGAACAGGCGGGTCGGTGTCTTGGGCTTGGTCACCCCGAGGAAGAAGTTTCCCGACATCCGGCTGAGCGGTGTGGCGATGAGCAACCCGACGGCCGTCACGAGATCGCCCCGGCCGGCGAACTCCATGCGGGCGAGCCGGTCCATCGGGCCGGCAGCTTGCGTGTCCACCATCAGGGGACGTCGTTGCCCGCCGGTGAGCGTCGTCATCGCGTCGGTCGCCGCGATCGCGTCGTCGAGACCCATCGCGACCCCAGGCTCCCAGACCAGCTGGACGATGCCGTCCGTCCGCAGCCACATGCGGAACTTGGGATTCGTGATCTCACCGGCACTGTCGTTCATTGGGGTCCCCGACCATCGCGGGCTCGTTCATGGGTGGCACCAAGAACGCCACCGCTCCCAGTGGCAGTGCCGGTACGCCCGGGCTGAACCACCGGGTCCCCGTTGTAGAGCTCGCAGCCGCCCTCGCCGTGTCGCTTCGCGCGGTACATCGCACTGTCCGCTGCAGCGACCACTGCATCGGCAGCGGCGGCGACCGCGTCGGGGGCGGCGACGACGCTCGCCGGGCCCAAGGCGACGCCGATGCTCGTCGTCATGACTCGCGAGCCGGTCCCGATCTGGTAGGTCCCCGCGAGCGCCTCGCCGAGGCGCTGGGCGATGGCCAGCGCCGCTTCCTTGGTGGCGACGTCGTCCAGGAGAACGACGAACTCGTCCCCACCCACGCGGGCGGCGGTGTCGCTTCCCCTCAAGGTGGCGCGAATGCGCCCTGCCACGTCGACGAGCAGCCCGTCGCCGGCGGCGTGGCCCAAGGTGTCGTTGATGATCTTGAAATGGTCGATGTCGAGGAACAGGACCGCGAACCCGGTCTGCCGCCGGTCTGCCGAGCTCAGCCGGTGCGAAAGGCGGTCCCACAACAGGGCGCGGTTCGGCAGGCCGGTCAGCTCGTCGTGCAACGCCCGGCGGCTGAGCTCCTGGGTGGCGATGGCGAGCTCCGCGGTGCGGTCGGTGACCCGACGCTCGATCTCGTTGAACGACGCCTCCAGCTCCTCACCGAGGTAGTTCACCCCATGCGAGACGGCGTCGACGATGTCGCCGTTGACGCCGACCGCGGCGCGCGCGTCGAACCGGAGCGCGGCGAACTCCACGATGGTCCTCACGACGTCATCCAGGCGCCGCTCGAGGCCCTCGGTCGGCATGTCGTTCACGTCTGATACCCCCCCGGAGGGAGTCTGATCCGCCAAGCCCGCGACGGGTGAGGGTGCCCCCGGCGTCGCCAGGGCATGGTCGTCACGGCGCGAAGTCCTTGAGCGGGGTGTTGACGACCAAGGCGAAACCGCCGTTCGGGCACAACCCCACGCGAAACATGGGTCTCGTGATCCCACTGGACGTGTCGGTCATCGGGTCCTCGGCTGTTCGTGGGGCCGCTCGCCCATGCGTGTCACCAAACGCCGCCGCTCACGGTGGTAGTGATTTTACGCCACGGCCCACCCGCATCCTCGGGTCATTGGTCCCGGTGACATGGCCAAGGCGGTGGTCAGGGCGCGAAGTCGCTGAGCCAGGCGACAGCGCTGGCCTCGTCGTCGAACAGTCGTGTCGGTGGCGTCGGCTTGCTCACCGCGAGGATGAAGTTCCCGGACATCCGGCTGAGCGGGGTGTTGACGATCAAGGCAATGGCCGACACGAGGTCGTCGTGGCGGGTGAACTCCGTGCGGGCGGGCCGGTCCAGCGGGCCGGTGGCATGCGCGTCGACCATCACGGGACGTCGTTGGCCGCCGGAGAGCGTCTTCACCGCGTCGAGTGTCGCGAGAGCGTCAGCGAGCCCGATCGCGGCTTCCGGCTGCCAGACCTGCTGGATGATGCCGTCCGGACGGAGCCACATCCGGAACATCGGGTTCGTGATCCCAGCGGACCTGTCGGTCATCGGGTTCTCGGGGCTGGGGCTGTCGCTCATGCGTGTCACCCACCACCGCTACTCAGAAGAGTACTGAGTCTACGCCCCGGGTCGCCTCGCGTCCGCTCGGCGATCCGCGCGGAGGGACCTGGGTTGCGCTGGCGTGGTGGTCAGGGTGGGAACTCGCTGAGCCAGGCGAGGGCGGTGGCCTCGTCGTCGAACAGTCATGGCGTTGGCGTCGCCTTGCTCGCCGCGAGGAGGAGGCTTCCCGACATTCGGCTGAGCGCGGTGTTGACGATCAAGGGGAGGGACGCAAAGGTCGTTCCGGCGCGCGAGCTCTATGCTGCCGGCCCGGCCCACTGGGCGTGCGGCGCCTGCGTTCACCATCAGGGGACGTCGGTGCCCGGCCATGAGCGTGGCGATCGCGTGGTTCGACGCGATCACGTCCTCGAGCTTGATCGCGACCCGCGGCGCCCGGACCAGCTCGAGGATGCCGTCCGCCCTCAGCAAGGAGCGGAACCTCGGGTGCGCCACCCCACGGGACGCGCCGCTCATCGAGTCCTCGGCTTCGGCGGGAGAGGTCGCTCATGCGTGTCCCCAAACGCCGTGGCTCCCGTATACGCCCGGCCGACTCCGTCGTGCGGTCGGCGATCCCGCGGGTGACCCACGTCGCGTGGCCGAGACCGGCTACCGGGATGTGCCCGGGATGATCGCGATCTTGCCACGTGCCTGGCCGGCCTCGACGTAGCGCATGGCCTGGGGCACCTCGGCCAGGGGATAGGTCCGGTCGACGCTCGACCTCACCGCACCGGCGTCGGCGAGCGCGGCGAGGCGCTCGAGGTCACCCGCCCGCTCCTTGCAGAGGCAGCTGGTCAGGCGCTGGCGAACGAGGAGCGATGTGGTCCGTGCCCGCAGCTGCCGGCCGATCGTGCCACCGGTCCAGTCGCCGCCCTCCTCTCCGCCGACGAGGACGAGCGTGCCGGTCGGCGCGAGGGCGCGCCGCAGGCGGGAGATCGCCGCGAACCCGCCGACGTCGAGGATGAGGTCGTAGCGCACGTCAGTGGCGGCGAAGTCGTCCCTGCTGTAGTCGAGGACGTGAGCCGCGCCCAGAGAGCGCACCAGGTCGAGCTTGGCTGCACTGGCGACACCGGTGACCACGGCGCCGAACGCTGCGGCGAGCTGCACGGCATACGTGCCGACTCCACCCGACGCCCCGATGACGAGCACCTTCTGGCCCGCCTTCACGCGCCCGACGTCGGTGAGGGCCTGGAGCGCGGTCAGCGCCGACACCGGGACCACCGCCGCCTGCGCGAAGGACATCGTCGCCGGCTTGTGGGCGAGCTTGGCCTCCGGGGCAACGGCATACTCGGCGAAGGAGCCCCGGCCGATGCCGAACACCTCGTCGCCGATGGCGAAGCGGGTCACCGCGGAGCCGACTGCGACGACCGTCCCGGCCAGCTCGCGACCGGGCACTGGGGTCCTCGGGCGGCGGACGCCGAAGACCAGGCGCAGCAGGTACGGCTTGCCGGTCACCAGGTGCACGGCGCCCCGGTCGAGTCCCGCTGCGTGCACCCGCACGAGCACGTCGCGCTCGCTGGGGGCGGGTCGGCTGCGCGTCGCAAGGTGCAGCACGTCGGCCGAGCCATACGTATGCTGCTCGACCGCCCGCATCGTCCCCGTCGCCTCCTTCGCGTGGTCGCCGAGCGTGGGGGTGGAGTCTCGTCGAGTTCCCATGACCGTCTTCCCGTGAGTGTCGGCGAGCCAGCCTCACCGTACTTAGTACGAGACCATATCGTACAAAGTACGAAACGTCGAGGGCCCAAGGCCCCGAGGCACGGGAGGGGAGGGGGATGGCACAGCCGGACAGGGGTGGCGCGCTGCCGCGCACGTCACTCAGCCGCGAGCGGGTGCTGCGGGGAGCCATGGCCATCGCCGACGCGGGCGGGATCGGGTCCCTGACGATCCGCTCGCTTGCCCACGAGCTCGGGACCAAGCCGATGTCGGTCTACCACTACGTCGCCAACAAGGACGAGATCATCGACGGCATGGTGGACCTCGTCTACGGGGAGATCGACCTGCCGACAGTGGGCGGCGAGTGGCAGTCGCAGATGCGCCGGCGGTGCCGGTCGGCCCGACAGGTGCTCAGGCGCCATCCATGGGCGATCGGGCTACTGCAGTCGCGCCTCGTGCCTGGCCCGGCGACCTTGGCGCACCTCGACGCGGTCATCGGCACCCTGCGAGCGGGGGGCTTCTCGGTCGAGATGACGGCCCACGCCTACGCCCTCATCGACGCCTACGTCTACGGGTTCGCCCTGTCGGAGGCGTCCCTGCCCATCAACGGTCCCGAGTCGGTGGCCGAGGTCGCGGGGTCGATGATGCAGTCGTTCTCCTCGGGTGCGTACCCGCATCTGCTCGAGCTCTCGACCGAGCACGTCCTGCGGCCGGGGTACGACTTCGGGGAGGAGTTCGAGTTCGGTCTCGGCTCCGTGCTCGACAGCCTCGCGAAGGCGGTCGGCGCATAGGCCGCCGGCACGCAGCCTGGGCGTGCGGGGTCGCCGCGAAGGTCTCCGCTTCTTGCGGCCATGGCAGCGAAACCTTCTGCCAGAGCGGAAGGAGCTAAGAGGCGAGTTCGAGGAGCTCGTCGAGCTGCGGTGTGGGACGACCCGTCCGGCGGACGGCCGCGTGGAGGTGCTCGGCGAGTGCCCGCATCTCCTGTGGTGCGGCGCGGGAGTGCGCGGCGAACCACAGCTCTCCGCGAGGGCTGTTCATCACCCGTCGCCAGTAGCCGGCCGCGAAGACGGCCGGGAGCCGGAGGTAGAGGGTGCGCAGGTTCGGCGGGATCTCACGGTTCCCGCTCGCCCGCAGGGCTCTGAACGCCTGTTGGGTGGCGCGCACCATCAACCGCAGGGCGTCGGGGTCGGCCGCGAGCCGGGCGGGTTCGGTGCCGGCGCGGTAGAGCGCGAAGGCGATGGGCACGACGAACGCGGCGTGGCCCAGCAGCCAGCCGTCCATGTCGGTTGTGACGGTGCTCGGGAAGCCGGCGTTCTCCAGCACCGCCTCGAGCTCTCGGGTGCGGCTGGTCGGGCCCCCGGCCGGCTCGCCCAGCATGGTCTGCTGCTGGCTGACCAGCACATAGCGGATGGTGGCGCCGTCGCGAGTGCCTCCGGCTGCGGGGAAGCCGAAGAGGGCGCGGCCGCCCAGCGCCTCGACGAGCTCAGGCTGGCGTCCGGCCGTGTTGCCGAAGAACAGCACGGGCGAGCCGTCGGTCATGGCGCACAGGACGGGCAGCGTGCTGAGGAGCTGCTCGGACCGGACGGGGACGAGCACCAGGTCGTAACGCTCGTCCGCTCCGATGTCGCCGGTCGCGGTCACCTGCCGCACCGTCCGCCGACCCGACTCGGCCTCGACCAGGACCAGTCCGAAGGCCCGCAGGTCGGCGAGGCGGCGACCGCGGGCCAGCAGCACCACCTCGTGCCCCGCATCCAGGAGCCCGCCGGCGTACACGCTGCCGATCACGCCGGCGCCGACGACGAGGATCCGCACGGGCTGCTCCCTGCTGCTGATGCGGCGGTCGACGAGACAGACGACGAGACCGGTGACGGGACGGGCCTTCAGCATCCCATCGACCACGGGCCTGCTGGCCACTCGCGCGCCTGTCCTCGGGTGAGGACGACGACTCGCGGGTATCACAACCCTTGCGGGCTGCCTCCCCTGTCCAAAGCGCACCTGGGTCGGGCGGCGCAGGAACCACGAGGGGGACAGCATGCGCGAGGCAGTACCGATCCCTCTGACCTCAGGTCCGCCCCCGGGCTCGCGCGACGAACCCACAGTGCCAAGGGCGGAGTCGGAGGCGGCCGTCTACTGCCCCGAGTGTGGACTTCCAGCGTGGGTCGAATGGACCGCCACCGCCTCCAGCACGGACGGCCCGATGGAGCACGTCAAGGTTCGCTGCTTCGCACGGCACTGGTTCCTCATGCCGGCGGAGCGGATCTCGTAGCCAGACGACGAGCCCGAGGGTCCCGCGTGGCGCTGGGCCCGCGTAGGTGAGCCGGATGGCCGATGGTCGTAGTACCAGCCCTAGGAATGAACGAGCACGATGAGCGATGGTTCCCCTGTGGCCGTCGACCGCACCCCCGAGCGGTCGGCGGCCCACCCCGCGGTGGCGGGCCCGCCGACGATGTGAGAGCCCCCGCGGCAGGTGCCTCACGGGCCGGGCGACGACGGCTGTGAGTATGCCGTCGCGGCGCCGAAGCGATAAACCTGCCCGGCGTGTGGCACGGTGTGACTGGCCCCACCGGGACGATCCCCGATGCTGTGGTCCCGTCACCGTCGAGGAGTCGCCATGGACCGGATGAGCGCGATGGACGCGATGTTCTACTTCATGGAGGGCGAGAACACCCCGATGCACGTCGGTGGGGTCGCGGTCCTCGAGGGCCCGCCGCCGGCATACGGAGACCTCGTGCGGCTCTTGGCCAGCAAGCTGGACCGGGTGCCGCGCTACCGCCAGGTGGTCAAGCCGGTGCCCCTCCAGCTCGGGCGACCCGTCTGGCTCGACGACCCGCACTTCCAGATCCTCTACCACGTGCGGCACTCGTCGCTGCCGAGGCCGGGCGGTCCGGAGCAGCTGCGGAACCTCGCCGGGCGCATCTTCGCGCAGCGGCTCGACATGAGCAAGCCGGTCTGGGAGGCGTGGCTCGTGGAGGGTCTCGCCGACGACAGGTGGGCGCTGATCTCCAAGGCGCACCACTGCATGATCGACGGCGTCGCCGGCACCGACCTCATGCAGGTGATCTTCGACCTCGAGCCGCACCCTGAGATGCCGCAACCGTCGTCGTGGGCGCCACACCCACTTCCCGACCCCGTCACCCTCACTGTCGAGTCGCTCCGAGAGTCCGTCACCGAGCCCCTGCACCTCCTCGGCCTGCCGAGCCTCACCACCCTCGGCAAGGTCCCCGCGACGCTCGCCGGCGTCGGGGTGGCGGCGAAGGAGCTGGTCCCGCAACAGGTGGCGCGGCTCCTTCCCGGACGCGGCCAACCGACGCCGAAGAGCATGAACGGCCCGCTGGGCCCCAACCGTCGCTGGGTCTGGGCCGAGGCGCAGATGAGCGAGGTCAAGACGGTGCGGGCCGCGCTCGGTGGCACCGTCAACGACGTCGTCCTCGCCGCGATCACCCGCGGCTACCGCGACCTGCTCGTGGGCCGGGGCGAGCTGCTCCCCGGGATGGTGGTGCGTTCCCTCGTACCGGTCTCGACCCGCCAGGCGGCCGGACGTGGCCAGCTCAACAACCAGGTGGTCAGCGTCGTCGTCGACCTGCCCGTCGCTGAGGACGACCCCGCCCGGCGGCTCGAGCTCCTGCGCGCCCAGATGGACCGCAACAAGCGGGGCATGGGCGCTGTCGACGCGGCGGCGCTCGTCGGGCTCGCGGACTACGCCGCACCCACTCTGCTCGCGCTCGGGGCCCGCTCGATGTCGATGGTCCCCAACATCCTCACCCAGACCGGCACGACGAACGTCCCCGGACCTCGGGTCCCCTTGTACCTCCTCGGGCACCAGCTCATCGAGTCGCACCCCTACGTGCCGGTCTTCGCCGGCGTGCGGGTCGCGGTCGGGATCTTCTCCTACCTCGACGCCTTCAGCTTCGGCATCACGGCCGACTTCGACAGCTTCCCCGACGTCGACGTCATCGCCACCGGGATCCGACGCGGCTTCGACGAGCTCGTGGCCACGGCTCAGGCGGTGGCAGCGCCCACCTCACCCCGGACGCCACGCGCCCGGCCGTCCCGACCCCGCACGTCGCGACCCCGCAAGGCCACGACCTGACCCGGCCCGTATGCCGCGCGAGCGCAGCCCACAGTGCGGAGGACGTCCTCACCCGACGCCTCGACTTCAGCGCCAACCCCAGCCGCTACGGAAAGCCGCCATGATGACCCCCATGACCCCGCTCAGGCCTTGGCGCACGCTGCGTCCGCGCTGGTCAGTGAGTGCGACGTGACCTCCGTCCTGGCCACCATGCTCGCCAACACGCTCGAGGTGACGTCGCCGGCGGCTATCGGGACCCTCGTCACGATGTCGGCCAGCGGCCTCGACCTGCTCACCGCCACGGCCGCCGAGGTCATCCCTCCTGCCTCGCAGGGCCGCGGTGACGCCCGGTGATCGCCGCGGCGCCGGGCTCCGGGCCGGCGTCCATCGAGGTCTCGCACTCCGCCAACCGGACGCTGGTCACCATCGGCGGTGACGTCGAGATGATGACACTGCCGCGGATCGCCGCCACGCTCGGCGACCTGCGGTTCGACGCGGGTCAGGTCGTCGTCCTCGACCTTCGCCAGGTCACGTTCCTCGACTCGTCCGGCCTCGGGGCTGTCGTCGGCCTGAACCGCCGGGTGGCGCAGGCTGGTGCCAGGCTGGGCGTCGTCTCGGGGCCAGGGACGGACCGCCTCTTCGCGCTGACGAACCTGCGCCAGGTGCTGTCCCTCCACGCCACTCTCGACGCGGCGGTCGAGGCGCTCCGGGGCCGGGGTGCTCAGACACCCCGGCGGCATACCTGATCTTGTGCGCCTTGCGCGCGAGGGAAGGGGCTCGATAATGGGCGCTTCAGGGGGATCGTGCAGGCCGGGGGTGATGGGGAGGTCTTCGTGGCGCACCTTGAAGCGGCGCGCGCCGATCACTTCATTTCCCATGATGCGCCCGCGCCGAAGCGTGACCTCGGTCGCGTCGCGAGCTACATGTCGCGCCTCATCGGCGAGCATGCAGGCGTCCAGGAGGTGGGCGAGGTGCTCGTCCGGGCTGCCATGGAGGTCGTGCCGGCCGCATCCGCGGCGAGCGTCAGCGGCTTCGACGACCAGGGGCGACTGCTCTCACCATCGGGGGAGGGCATGGCCCGAGACCTGGACCGGCTCCAGAAGGACCTGTGCGAGGGGCCCAGCCTCGATGTCGCGGGCGCCTTCCGGTGGACCTGCCTGAGGTCCGACGACCTGCGCGCCGACGGGCGGTGGCCGCGGCTCGCCCGTGAGGTGCCGCCGTTCCGGGCCCGGTCGTTGCTGTCGGTCACCCTCATGGTCAACCCGCCGATCGACGGGCCCACTGACGCGCCGACGCTGCGGGCCCTGAACGTGTATGCCGCCGAGCCGGCGGCGTTCTCGGACGACGACGGCAGCCTCCTGACGATGCTGGCACTCTCGTGCTCCATGGGCACCAATACGGGGGCCGTCCTCGACGCGGCGGCGAAGCACATCGACCACCTACGCACCGCGCTCCAGACTCGCAACGTCATCGGCCAGGCGCAGGGAATCCTCATGGAGCGCCACCACCTCACGGCGGACGAGGCGTTCGAGAGCCTGCGCAGCACCAGCCAGCGCTCCAACCGCAAGCTGCGCGACGTGGCTGAGCGGATCGCCGAGACGGGCAGCGAGAGCTGACGGCGGAAGCCCGGCTCACTCCTCCTGGATGGGCTGCCGCGCGGCCGGGCTGGTGCGCGGCCAGTCCGTCGGGGAGGCGCCGGTCGCCAGCCACTGCGTGAAGGCCTCGGGTGAGCGCCGCGCCATCTCGTCGAGACACCGACTGCGCACCTGCGCCCATCGCTCGCCCTCGACGGGGCTGTAGGAGCCCCGCACGGCCGAGCAGGTGAAGCGCCAGACGTGGCGCAGCTGCTCGTCGGTCCATCCCTCGGGGTCCAGGGCGGAGGGCGGTCGATGATGTCCACCAGTGGGGCGGACGGGCTTCGCCGTCGTGCGCCGAGACGTGGACGAGGCCACCAGTGCGGGCGCGGCCAGTGCGATGGCACCGAACAGGGCCACGCAGAGCCACGTCCCGAGCAGCGCACCCGCCGGCGCGCAGAGCACCGCGACGGCGGCGCACCCGCCGAGCTTCGGCAACGCTGGGCGTCGCCAGACCGTGGTAACCAAGGATCCTCCACTCACGCTTCTGCCCCAAAACCCCCGGTCCGGAAGTCCTACCCCCCGTCGCCCAGCCCCAAACGAGGTCATCCCTCGAGCGTGTCGCGCTCGTTGCGGGTCGGGTTGCGGTGGGCAGTCCGGAGGCGGGATGGGCAGCAACGAGACGGCTTCGGTGCATCTGGCTCGGTTCGTCGCGCCGTCCGCCGAGCTGGGAACAGCTGCTCCCCGCCACGACCCGGACGAAGGCCCAAGCTCGCCGGAGGGAAGTGCGGCCATGGGGCCGGCAGTGCGGCATACCTCCTCGGACCAAGGTCTTCTCATGGGCGGACGAGTCCTCGGCCTCCGAACGTCGCCGCGCCGAGGTGCACCGGTAGGCGCGGATCATCCACGAGCTGAGGACGAGGAAGGCGATGGCGCGCTCGACGTCGTCGTAGCCGGAGGGTCTGACCGGTTGCCGCCCGGGCGCGCGGTGCGAGATCGTGGTCGCTGCTGAGCGGAAGGCCCGTGGTGGGAGCGATGAAGGTCATGGTGGTGCTCGACTCCGGGGTGGAGCGACACGATGTCGCCGAGCTGCCGGGCCTGCTGGAGCGACGCGATGCCGTGGTGTGGGTCGACGTCCCGGTCTGCGACGACGCCTCCGTCGAGGTGCTGACGGAGGTCTTCCGGTTCCATCCGATCGCGGTCCGCGACTGCGTCGAGCGCAACCACGTCTCCAAGCTCCACGTCTACCCTGACCACGTCTTCACCGTGCTGCACGCCCCACAGCTCGGGGCGCGCGGTCACGTCCACTACGTCGAGCTCGACCAGTTCGTCGGGCCGAACTACCTCGTCACCGTGCACGGGCCCCTCAACCCCTCGGTGTCGCCGGAGGCCGCGCAGCTGGACACCTCGGCGGTGCTGCGACGGATCGAGGACCGGCACCTGCACGTGGGCTCGGCCTTCGAGCTGTCCCACGCGATCGTGTCGGCGATGACCCGGCGCGAGGCGGACCTCGTGGCCGACCTCGCCAAGGAGTCGGGGCAGCTCGAGAAGCGCGTCATGCTGGGCGAGGACCTCGAGGACCGGGAGGCGTTCCTGGAAGAGCTCTTCCAGGCCTGGTACGTGCTGCTCGCGGTCCGGACGATGGCCGCGCACAGCAGTGCGACGTACGGGCGCATGGGTCGCCTCGTGCGCTTCCTCCCCGACACGGCACCATCGCTGTTCGTCGACATCGCCGACCAGTTCGAGGTCGTCAGGACCCTGGCCGACGGGCAGCGGGACTTCCTCCACGGTGTCATCGAGTTCTACCAGACCCGCACGTCGACCCACATGACACTGGCCGCGGAGAACATGGCCGCCACCGGGGTGCAGCAGAACGACGACATGCGCCGCATCACTGCCTGGGTGGCCATCGTCGCGGTGCCGACCGCCGTCACCGGCTTCTTCGGGCAGAACGTGCCCTATCCAGGGTTCGGGACGACGACGGGGTTCGTCGCGTCCCTGCTCCTCATGGTCTCCTTCGCGGCGACGCTCTACGCCGCCTTCAAGCACAAGAACTGGCTCTAGCGTCAGGCAGACCGGGTATGCCGAGCGGCCGCGGCAGGCGAACCCGTCACGGGGCGACGGCGTAGGGGATGGTGGCGTCGCGGGCCTGGACGAGGTCCTCGAAGGTCGTGGGGTCGAGGGGCCGGCTGAGGAGGAAGCCCTGGACGTCGGTGATGCCGTGCTCGCGGACGTGGTCGAGCTGCTCGGTGCTCTCGACCCCTTCGGCGACGGTGCTGAGGCCGAGGTCCTTGCCGAGCTGGACCAGGGTGCGGATGATGGCGTCGGCGTCGCGGGAGTGGCCGATGGCCTCGACGAAGCTGCGGTCGATCTTGAGGGTGTCGATGGGGAAGTGCTGCAGGTAGGCGAGGCTGGAGTAGCCGGTGCCGAAGTCGTCGAGCGCGATCCGCACCCCCAGGGTCTTCAGCTCGCCCAACCGGTTCGAGACGGCGTCGAGGTCGCGCAGGATCGCGGTCTCGGTGACCTCCAGGGTGAGCGCGCCCGGAGTTAGGCCGCTGACGCGCAGGGCGTCGCGGACGTGGTCGATGACGCTGTCGTGGTCGAGCTGGCAGGCGGAGACGTTGACCGAGACGCTCAGCTCGTGTCCGGCCCGGTGCCACTGCGCCATCTGGGTGCAGGCCTCCAGGAGGACCCACCGGCCGACCTCGATGATCTGGCCACTGCGCTCGAGGGCGGGGATGAACTCACCGGGCAGCACCTCGCCGCGGGTCGGGTGGTGCCAGCGAATGAGTGCCTCGACACCGACCATGGTGAGGTGGCCGAGGTCGTAGATCGGCTGGTACACGAGGTGGAACTGGTGTCCGCTGACGGCGGCCGCCAGCTGGG
>JBBRZC010000050.1:0-18823 GCA_038237075.1 Actinomycetales bacterium | reverse complement strand
CGTGGCGGAGGCGGCGCGGGTCTGGCTGCGGCGCCTCTACACCCACCCCGTCACCGGGGCCCTGGTCGCCATGGACTCCACCCGCCGCCTCTTCGACACCGCCCTGCGCCGCTACCTCCTGACCCGAGACGCCGGCACCTGCCGCACCCCCTGGTGCGACGCCCCGATCCGCCACCTCGACCACATCATCGACCACGCCCGCGGCGGACCCACGAATGCGGACAACGGCCAAGGCCTCTGCGTGCGCTGCAACCACACCAAACAGAACCCCGGCTGGAGCGCCCGCACCACCCGAGCCGACATCCACGTCAGCAACGCGGACGCGGACGAAGGTGGGCGGCATACCGTCGTCACCACCACCCCCACCGGCCACACCTACCACTCCACCGCACCCCCACTGATCCCCGGACTGCCCCCCGAACCGGACAGCGAAACCATCAGCCTCCTCGAACGCCACTTCCAACAGCTGCTCGCCGCCTGAACGAGCGTCGCGGGCGCGCTACGGGCGCGGGTCGCTCGCGATGATCGCCATCTCGTGGACGTCGTGCCACGCGCCCTCGCGCCTGACCGCCTCGCGGCGCACTCCCTCGAGGACGAACCCGGCCTTGCGGTAGACGGCGATGGCGGCCACGTTGAACGAGTTGACCTCGAGGGTGAGCCGATGCAGCTGGAGCGGACCGAGCGCGAAGTCCCTGACGAGCCGCGTCGACTCGGTGCCGTAGCCCCGGCCATAGACCTCGGGACCGACCAGCGAGATCCGGTAGGCCATCGACGCGTTGTCCTCGTCGAGGTCCATGAGCACCGCCTCGCCCAGCACCGCGCCGCTCCCGTGGACGATGACCCAGTCGGCCCGGTCGTGCCGCTCACCTGCCCGGGCCATACCGGCGCGGATCTGCTCACGGGTGAAGGCGTTCAGAGCGCCGGTCGCGTCGCGGACCTCCTCGTCGGCGAACATCGGCCAGAGCCCGTCGAAGTGCTGCGGACCCATCGGGTCGAGATGCACGAGGGCGCCGACCAGCTTCGGCTGGTGCCGCAGCAGCTGAAGGTGGACCACAGTCATGACCCAACCAACTCTGCCCGACCACGGCAAGCGCCAGCCCTGGTGGCCCGTCGGGTGCCGGCGGTCCTACGGTGTCGGGATGACGATCGACGAGCCGGACTACCTGCGGGTCAACCGTGCAAACTGGGACGACCGTGCCCCGATCCATGCCTCGTCGCCGGGCTACAACTGGCAGGCCTTCGTCGACGACCCCAGCCACCTGTCCGGCGTGGTGCGGTTCGACCTGCCCCGGCTTGGCGACGTCGCCGGCCTGGACGGCGTCCACCTCCAGTGCCATCTCGGCACGGACACGATCTCGTTGTCCCGTTTGGGCGCCCGCATGACCGGGCTGGACCTGTCGGGTGCCTCCCTGGCGCAGGCGCGACGCCTCGCCGAGCTGACCGGCACCGAGGTGGACTACGTCGAGTCCGACGTGTACGCCGCTCCGCTCGCCCTCGGCGGGCGCACCTTCGACCTCGTCTACGTCAGCCTCGGGGCGCTGTGCTGGCTCCCTTCGGTCGAGCGCTGGGCCGAGGTCGTCGACGCCCTGCTCCGGCCCGGCGGCCGGCTCTTCATCCGCGACACGCACCCGATGCTCAACACTCTCGACCTCGCCGACGGTGACGGTGACGCTGCGCCGGGCCGGCTGGTCGTGGGCTGGCCGTACTTCGAGACTCCCGACCCCGTGGTCTGGGACGAGGACCAGACCTACTTCGCCCCGGCCGAAGGTCCCGGCCCGGTGATCACCCACACGACGACGCACTCGTGGAACCACGGGATCGGTGAGACGGTGACGGCCCTGACTCGCCGGGGACTGGTGCTGACCCTCCTCGAAGAGCACGACAGCGTGCCGTTCCAGGCGTTCCCGGGCATGGTGCCCGACGACCTCGCTGAGTACCGGCTGGCCGAGCAGCCGAACCGCGTCGCGATGAGCTTCACCCTCACCGCGACCAAGCCACAGGGGCTGTCATGACCAGCACCCGTACGAAGCGCCGCCCCGGACTCGACGTCCTCCTCATCGGCGGGACGGGAGTCATCAGCGCTGCCGTCGCCGAGCGCGCCACGGCCCAAGGGCACCAGCTGACGATCCTCAACCGCGGGACCACCGCGCTGCGACCGGTGCCCGAGGACGCCGAGGTCGTGACGGCCGACGTGCACGACGCCCACGCGATGCGCGTCGTCATCGGCGAGCGCGAGTTCGACGTCGTCGTCGACTTCGTCGCGTTCACCCCCGACCACGCCGCCGCCGATATCGATCTCTTCACCGGCCGGACCGCCCAGTACGTCTTCGTCAGCTCGGCGTCCGCATACCAGAAGCCCCCAGAGCGGCTCCCGATCAGCGAGTCCACCCCGCTGAGGAACCCGTTCTGGCAATATTCCCGCGACAAGATCGCCTGCGAGGACCTCCTCGTGGCGGCATACCGGCAGCACGGCTTCCCCCGTCACCGTGGTCCGCCCGTCCCACACCTACGACCAGACCGCGGTGCCCCTGCTCGGGGAGTGGACGGACGTCGCGCGCCTGCGCGCGGGCCGTCCCGTGGTCGTGCACGGCGACGGCACGTCGCTCTGGACGCTCACCCACAGCACCGACCTCGCCAAGGCTCTCGTCGGCCTGTTCGGTATGCCGCAGGCCATCGGCGAGGCCTTCACCATCACGTCCGAAGAGGTCCTCCCCTGGGACCGGATCTACGCCATGGTGGCCGCGGCGGCCGGGGCACCGGCGCCCGACCTCGTCCACGTCGCCTCCGACATCATCGCGGCCGCGAGGCCCGAGCTCGGCCCGCCGCTGCTGGGCGACCGGGCCCACTCGGTCATCTTCGACAACGACAAGGTCAGATCGCTCGTGCCCGAGTTCGTCTGCACGACCCCGTTCGCGGCGGGGGTCCGCGAGATCGTCCGCTGGTTCGACGCGCACCCGGAAGAGCAGGTCGTCGACCCGGACCTCGACGCCCTGTTCGACCGGCTCGTCGCCGGCGCCCGTCCGGCGCAGGGCTAACCTTTGGCGCCCTTGACCGCCTCCGTCGCCTGGGGCAGGACGGTGAAGAGGTCACCGACGACCCCGAAGTCCACGAGCTCGAAGATCGGCGCCTCCTCGTCCTTGTTGACGGCGACGATGGTCTTGGAGGTCTGCATTCCGGCGCGGTGCTGGATGGCGCCGGAGATGCCGCACGCGACGTAGAGCTGCGGCGAGACCTGCTTGCCGGTCTGCCCGACCTGCGACGTGTGGGGGTACCACCCGGCGTCGACGGCCGCCCGGCTGGCCCCGACCGCCGCGCCGAGCGCGTCGGCGAAGTCCTCGACCCGGGAGAAGTCGCCGGCGGTGCCGCGACCGCCGGAGACGACGATGGCGGCCTCGGTGAGCTCGGGGCGCCCCGTCTTCTCCCTGGGCTTCGACGCGGTGATCTTTGCGGTCCGGCCTGCGTCGGAGGCCGTGAACTCGACGACCTCCTCGAAGACCTCGACGGGGGACTGTTCCGGCGCCGCGGAGTTCGGCTTGACCGTGATGACCGGCGTGCCCTGGGTGACCGTGGCCTGCACCGTGTAGGAACCTGCGAAGACCGACTGCGTCGTCGTGATCGCGCCGTCGGCAGCCTGGACGTCGACGGCGTCGGTGATGAGCCCCGAGCCGGTCTTCACCGCGAGCCTCGCGGCCACCTCCTTGCCTTCCTGCGAGGAGGAGATGAGCACCGCCGCCGGCGAGGTCTTCTCGACGAGCTGCGCCAGGAGCTCGGCCTGCGGCACGACGAGGTAGTCGGTGAGGTCGGGGGACTCGCATCGGTAGACCTTGACGGCCCCATAGGCGGCAAGTGCACCCTTGGCCTCGTCGTAGCCGGCGCCGAGGTAGACGGCCGACGGCTCGCCGATGCGGCGGGCGATGGTCAGCAGCTCGGAGGTCGTCTTGCGGACCTGGCCGTCGGCGTGTTCGACGAGGACGAGAACTTCAGCCATGAGTGGATCTCCTGATGGGATAAGGGCAGTGTCGGTCAGACGAACTTGCGCTCGGCGAGGAAGGCGGCCAGCTGCTGGCCGCCGTCGCCCTCGTCCTTGACGACCCGGCCCTGCTCGCGCGGCGGGCGCGCGGTGAACGAGTCGACCGTGGTCCAGGCGGCAGCCAGCCCGACCTGCGCCGGCTCGATGCCGAGGTCAGCCAGGCTCCACGTGTCGACGGGCTTCTTCTTGGCGGCCATGATCCCCTTGAACGAGGGGTAGCGCGGCTCGTTGATCTGGTCGGTGACGGAGACGAGGGCGGGGAGGCTGGCCTCGATGGTCTGCGATGCGGCGTCACCGTCGCGGCGCACCGTCACGGTGGTGTCGGTGACGGTCAGCTCCGAGGCATAGGTCACCGACGGGAGGCCGAGCCGCTCGGCGAGCATCGTCGGGACCACACCCATGCTGCCGTCGGTCGAGGCCATGCCGGTGATGACGAGGTCGGGCTGCGGGTCGAGCTTGCGGATCGCGGCGGCGAGGATCAGCGAGGTGGCCGGCGCGTCGGAGCCGTGGATGCCGTCGTCCGTCACGTGGACGGCCTTCCCGGCCCCCATCTGGAGGGCCTTCTTGAGCGCGTCGGCCGCCTTCGCGGGGCCGACGGTCAGCACCGTGACCGACCCGTCACCGGCCTTGTCGACGATCGCCAGCGCCTCCTCCACGGCATACTCGTCCAGCTCGGACAGCAAGCCGTCGACGTTGACCCGGTCGGTCGTGTTGTCGCTCTCGGTGAAGGTCCGGTCTGCTTGCGCATCGGGGACGTACTTGACGCAGACGACGATGTTCATGGAGGGAGCGTCCTCTTCCGGCTCGTGGGTGTGGAGCGTCATGCTCTGCTCCCCATCCTGACAGCCGCAGCAGAGCGGGCCCGCGTCGGGGAGGCGTGACGAGCGACACCGGAATGCTACGTGCCGGTGCCGCCGCTCCCCACCTCCGACGGAGGTGATGGTGCCCACAGCACGGCGACCTCGGTCGGCCGGCGGCCAGGCACCGCTCAGGCGCCGGGGCGGGACGCTGTCTCGATGACGTGGAACGCCGGTTCCTCGTAGGGGTGGGCGGCCCGCAGCGCAGCGACGACGCCACCGCGCAGGCCCCGGGGCAGGACGAGCTCGACGCGGTCCTCCTCGACGTGGGTGACCTCGTCGAGGCGGCCGAGCGCCGGCCGGGCGCCCCGCACGGGCCGGAACTGCCCGGTGCCGTGGGTGACGAAGGCGCACTCCTCGTAGTCCCCCAGCGCGCCCGCCCCGGCTGCGAAGAGAGCCGCGAGCAGCGTCTGCGTCGACTCGCGGGGGACGTAGACGACGAGCACGTCGAGGGGGTCGCTCACCGTGACCACCGGCGCCGTCGTCCCGGTCGCCGCCAGGCAGCACGGTCCACGTCGAAGGTGGCCGTGCCGGCGCCGGGGTCCCAGCCGTCGACGCCGTCGGCGACGGCGGCATCGACCGCGGGGCCTGGCCACGCGTCGTCGGACAGCGGCGTGCCGCCCGGCACCCGGGTCCGTAGCAGCCGGCCCGGCACCCCGCCGACGACCGAGTATGCCGGGTAGGCGCCCCGGGCGACCGCGGACGCCGCGACGACGGAGTGCGCGCCGATGTCCGTGCCCCGGGTGACGACCACCTTGGTGCCGAGCCAGCAGTCGTCGCCGATGCGCACGGGCGTCTTGACGATGCCCTGGTCCTTGATCGGCAGGTCGAGCCGCTCGGTGACGTGGTCGAAGTCGCAGACGTACACGTCGTCACCGAGCAGGCAGGACGCCCCGATCTCGACGTCGATCCAGCAGTTCACCGTGTTGCGGATCCCGATGACCGACTTGGCACCGACCCGCAGCGTGCCCTCGTGGGCCCGCAGCCGTGAGTGCGCCCCGACGTGCGTGAACGCCCCGACGACCATCCGGCCGTAGCCCTCCCGGACCTCGAACCGCACGTCGCGGCGGATGAAGCATGGGCCCTCGAAGGTCAGCGACGGCGTCGTGACGGCAGCGCCGGCCATCCGCAGGTAGGACCCCAGGTGCCGGCGCGTGTAGGCGTGGTTCGCCAGCACCCACGGGGTCCAGCGCACCGCCGCCCACAGCAGCCGGGTGCCCGAGGACGCTGCCCGTCGACCGACCATCAGGCCCCCTCGAACGTCGCCTTCCCCGGGCCGTGCTCGACGAACGAGGTCATTCCGGCCGCGCGGTCGGCCGTGGCGAAGAGGCCGGCGAAGAGCATCCGCTCGATCTCGAGACCGGTGTCGAGGTCGGTCTCGATGCCGCGGTCGACCGCCTCCTTCGCCGCGCGCAGGGCGTAGGCCGGGCCGCCGACGAACGTGCCCATCCACGCCCGCGCGGCCTCGTAGACCTCCCCCGGCGGCACGACCCGGTCGACGAGCCCGATGGCGAGCGCCTCGTCGGCGGCGACGAACCGGCCGGAGTAGATGATCTCCTTGGCCCGGGACGGGCCGACCAGCCTCGCGAGCCGCTGGGTGCCGCCGGCACCCGGGATGATGCCGAGGAGGATCTCGGGCTGCCCGAGCCGGGCGTCGGCGGCGGCCACCCGGAAGTCGCAGGCGAGCGCGAGCTCGCAGCCACCGCCAAGGGCATACCCCGTCACGGCAGCGACGGTCGGCTTGGGGATGCGGGCGACCGCAGTGAGCGAGCTCTGCAGGGCCGCCGAGCGGTCGACCATGTCGGTGTAGGACATCGCCTGCATCTCCTTGATGTCCGCGCCTGCCGCGAACACCCGCTCGCCGCCGTAGACGATGACCGCGGCGACGTCGCGCCGCTGCGACGCCTCCGCGGCGGCGACCCTGATCTCCTCCTGGACCTGGACGTTCAGCGCGTTCATCTTGGGCCGGTCGAGGCGGATCGTGCCGATGCCGGCCTCGACCTCGAGCCGGACGAGCTCGCCGCTCATGTCTCGTCCCGGGAACCGCGGCCCGGTCGGTGGTCCTGGCCGTCGGCGGAGACGCCGTTGGAGGAGCCGTCGGCGCTCCCGGCGGTGTCGCCGGAGATGCCGCCTGCGGCGGCCTGCTCGGCGAGGCGCTGCTGCTCCTCCGGGGGGAGGAAGGAGGCGTGCCACATCTGGACGACCTCCATGATGAGGTTGACGGTGATCTGGAACAGCGACGAGATGTCGGTGTCCTGCGGCACGACGTGCTCGCCGGTGACGATGAGGTTGTCGTTGGCGATGCCGACCTTGACGAGGTTGAGCTGCAGCGTGAAGTCGTTGCAGCGCTGCAGGCGCACCAGCGCGTCGTCGGGCACCTGCTCGCCGATCTTCCACTGCCCGAAGACCCGCATCACCGGCCAGTCGCCGTCTTGGCAGCGGACGAACATCTGCTGCGGCGGCTCCCCGATGTTGAACGCGACGTCGCCGTCGGCGTCGATGTTGGGGTCGAGCCCGAGGTCCTTGAGGACGTCGAGGACACGTCCACGCAGCGGGTGCTCATCGGCCGGCGGCGGGAAGTTGGGCAGGCTGGTGGGATCCGTCATGAGACCCACCGTAACCGGGCCCCTAGGCTTTGGGCCATGTGCCCCCCGCCGCCCGGACGAGCCTTGCGGGACCTCCCGCCGGCACCCGGTGTGAGCCTCGTCGAGGGCGGTGCGGAGGTGTGCGTCTACGCTGGCCACGCCGACTCCGTGGACGTCTGCCTCTTCGACGCCGACGACCGCGACGGCAGCAGCGAGCGGCGGGTGCGGCTCGGTGAGCGCGCGCATGGCTTCTGGTTCGGGCACCTGCCCGGCGTGGGCCCCGGGCAGCGGTATGCCGTGCGGGCCGCCGGCCCGTGGCGCCCCGACCTGGGCCTGCGCTACAACGAGAGCAAGCTCCTGATCGACCCCTACGCCCGCGCCGTCGAGGGCGCGGTGACCCTGCGCCCGGAGATCTTCGGCCACCAGGTGGGGGTCGAGCTCGCCGGCGATGTCGGCCTGCGCGACGACCGCGACTCCGCGGCATACGTCCCTCGGTGCGTCGTCGTCGACGAGAGCTTCGACTGGGGCGACGACGAGCCGCCGCATCGGCCGCTGGCCGAGTCGGTCGTCTACGAGGCTCACGTGCGCAGCCTCACGGCACGGCTGCCCGGCCTCCCCGCCGCGCTGCGCGGCACCTACGCGGGACTCGCGCACCGGGCGACCGTCGAGCACCTGACCCGCCTCGGCGTCACCGCCGTCGAGCTGCTCCCGGTGCAGGCCTTCACGAGCGAGCCCGACGTGCTCCGCCGCGGGCTCACCAACCACTGGGGCTACAACACCCTCGGCTTCTTCGCCCCGCACGCCTCCTATGCCGCGGCACGCGACCCGCAGGGCGGGCTCGACGAGTTCAAGGGCATGGTCCGGGCTCTGCACTCCGCCGGCATCGAGGTCATCCTTGACGTCGTCTACAACCACACCTGCGAGCAGAGCGCCGTCGGCGCGACCCTGAGCTGGCGCGGCCTCGACAGCCGTGCCTATTACCGGCTCGACGAGCGCGGTCACGACATCGACGTCACCGGCTGCGGCAACACCCTCGACCTGCGTCACCCCGTGGTGTGCCGGATGGTGCTCGACTCGCTGCGCTACTGGGTGCAGGAGTGCCACGTCGACGGGTTCCGCTTCGACCTCGCCGTGTCACTGGCTCGTGGCCACGCCGACGAGTACGACCCGAACCACGCCTTCCTCATCGCCCTGCGCACCGACCCCGTGCTGTCACGGGTCAAGAACATCGCCGAGCCGTGGGACCTCGGCATCCACGGCTGGCGCACCGGCCAGTTCCCGCCGCCGTTCAGCGAGTGGAACGACCGCTACCGCGACACGGTGCGCTCGTTCTGGCTCGCCGATCTCGACCGCGACAACGAGACCCGGACGGGCCACGGCGTGCAGGACCTCGCCACCCGGCTGGCAGGCTCGGACGACCTCTTCGGCAGCCGTGACCGCGGACCCATCGCCTCGGTGAACTACGTGACGGCGCACGACGGCTTCACCGCCTTCGACCTCGTCAGCTACACGAGCAAGCACAACGTCGCCAACGGCGAGGGCAACCGCGACGGCACGGACAACAACCTCTCGTGGAGCCACGGTGAGGAGGGACCCAGCGACAACCCCGGCATCACCCACACCCGGCACCGGTCGGTGCGCAACATCCTCGGGACCCTGTTCTCCTCGACGGGGGTGCCCATGTTGTGCGGGGGCGACGAGATCGGCCGCACCCAGGGCGGCAACAACAACGCCTACTGCCAGGACAACGAGGTGTCCTGGCTCGACTGGGACCTGCAGGAGTGGCAGCGAGACCTGCTCGAGACGACCCGGTTCCTCACCCACCTGCGGGCCGCGCTCCCGGTGCTGCGGCAGCGGTCCTTCTTCACCGGCCGGGAGGTCCACGAGGACGGGTCGAGGGACCTCGAGTGGTTCGACGCCCGCGGCGAGGTGATGTCCCCTGGGGGGTGGTCCGACCCCGGCACCCGGACCCTGGGGGTGTTCCTCGACGGCGCCTACCTCGGCGAGACGTCGGTGCTCGTGCTCTGCCACGGCGGGGCCCACTCGGTCGAGGTGACCCTGCCGACCCCGCCCGGGCTCACGGCATACGAGCTGCTCTGGGACAGCGTGTGGGAACGCCCCCAGGCACCGGAGGCCGTGGACCCGGCGACGGGCCCGGTGACGGTGGCCGCCGCGTCGATGCGGATCTACCGCGCGGTCGACCCGACCTGACTACGCGTTGGCGACGAGCCCGAGCTCGCTGGCGTTCGCGAGGGATGGGTGGCAGGGCAGCACCCGCACGCTGTAGCCGAACGAGCCGGTGCGGGCGAGGACGACCGACCCCGAGAAGAGGTGCCGCCCGCCCTCGTAGGTCTGCTCGTGCTCGAGCGGGGCCACCTCGATGTCGCTGACCAGCTCGTCGGCGTCGTTGCTCCGGCCGTGGACGACCTCGACGGTGACCTCGCTCGGGGACAGCGGCCCGAGGTCGACGTAGGCCTTGACCTGCAGGACGTCACCGATCTGGGGGGAGTCGGAGACCCCGGATGGCTCGACGTGGTCGACCCGGACCGACCCCCATGCTGCACGGACCTTCGCCTTGTATGCCGCGAGGTCGCGGGCCCCTGCGTAGGTGGCCCCGTCGAGTGCGCGGCCCGCCCGGGCCGCCGGACCGTAGAGCTGCGTGACGTAGTCGCGGACCATCCGGCTCGCGAGGACCTTCGGGCCCAGCGTCTCGAAGGTGTGGACGACCATCTCGAGCCAGTGCAGCGGAAGCCCGGCCTCGTTGACGTCGTAGAAGTGCTCGCGGACCGAGTTCTCGATGAGGTCGTAGAGCGCCCCGGCCTCGATGTCGTCGCGGCGCTCGGGGTCCTCGACGCCGTCGGCGGTGGGGATCGCCCAGCCGTTCTCGCCGTCGTACCACTCGTCCCACCACCCGTCGAGGATTGAGAGGTTGAGCCCGCCGTTGAGCGCGGCCTTCATGCCCGACGTGCCGCACGCCTCGAAGGGACGCAGCGGGTTGTTGAGCCAGACGTCGCACCCGGGGTAGAGGTACTGGGCCATGTTGATGTCGTAGTTCGGGAGGAAGACGATCCGGTGCCGGATGGTCGGGTCGTCGGCGAACTGGACCATCTGCTGGATGAGTCGCTTGCCGGTCTCGTCGGCCGGGTGGGACTTGCCGGCGATGATGAGCTGCACGGGGCGCTCGGCGTCGAGGAGGATCTTGCGGAGCCGGTCCTGGTCGCGGAGCATGAGGGTGAGCCGCTTGTAGGTCGGCACCCGTCGGGCGAACCCGATGGTGAGGACGTCGGGGTCGAGGACATCGTTGACCCAGCCGAGCTCGGCGCGCGAGGCGCCCCGCTTGAGCCACGACGAGCGCACCCTCCGGCGGGCCTCGACGACGAGCTGCTGACGCATCTCGCGCTTGACCTTCCAGATCTCCTCCCACGGGATGGTGCGAACCCGGCTCCACGCGTCGGCCGCCTCGACGTCGTCGGTGCCGAGGTGACGACGGGCGAGCTCGAAGACGCGCTCGTCGACCCAGGTGGGCGCGTGGACCCCGTTGGTGACACTGGTGATCGGCACATCGGAGTGGTCGAAGCCCGGCCACAGGCCGTCGAACATGTCGCGGCTGACCTCGCCGTGCAGGATCGAGACGCCGTTGGAGCGCTGGGCCAGTCGCAGCCCCATGACGGCCATGTTGAACATCCCCGGCTCCCCCCCGGCGTAGTCCTCCTGGCCGAGTCGCAGCAGCCGGTCCACCGGCACCCCGGGTATCGCGTTGTCGCCGCCGAAGTAGAGGTGGATCCGGTCGGCGGAGAACCGGTCGATGCCGGCCGGAACCGGCGTGTGAGTCGTGAAGAGGGTGGCCGAGCGGACGGCCTCGAGCGCCTCGTCGAAGGTCAGGCCGTGGTCGCGGACCAGCTCGGCGATCCGCTCCACCCCGAGGAAGCCGGCGTGGCCCTCGTTGGTGTGGTAGACGTCGGGCTCCGCGGCGCCGGTGAGCCGCGACCACACCCGGAGCGCGCGCACGCCGCCGATGCCGAGGAGCAGCTCCTGCTCGAGCCGCTGGTCGCCGCCGCCGCCGTAGAGGGCCTTGGTGATGTCGCGGGCCGCCTCGTCGTTGCCCGGGACGTCGGAGTCGAGGAGCAGCAGCGGCACCCGGCCGACCTGGGCCCGCCAGATGTGGGCAGTGAGCACGCGACCCCCGCCGAGCCCGATGACGACGGCACTGGGAGTGCCGTCGGGCTCGCGCAGGAGCGACAGGGGCAGGCCGTCGGGGTCGAGGACGGGGTAGGTCTCCTGCTGCCAGCCCTCGCGGTTCAGCGACTGCTTGAAGTAGCCGGTCTTGTAGAAGAGTCCGACGCCGACGATCGGCACGCCGAGGTCGGACGCGGTCTTGAGGTGATCGCCGGCGAGGATGCCGAGGCCGCCGGAGTACTGCGGGAGCACGTGGGTGATGCCGAACTCGGGGCTGAAGTAGGCGATGGCCTTGGGGGCCCCCTCGCCGCTCTCATCCTGGGCCTGCGCCCAGGCCTGGTACCACCGCGGGGCGTTCATGTACTCGTCCAGGGACTCCCTGGCCTCGCGGACCCTTTGGACGACGTCGGCGTCGGCGGCCAGTGCTGCCAGCCGACCGGCGGAGAGCCCGGCGAGCAGCTGCACGGGGTCGCCGTTGCACTTCTTCCAGCCCTTGGGGTCGATGCCCTCGAAGAGCGCCCGGGCCGAGGGGTCCCAGGAGAATCGGAGGTTCTGGGCGAGCTCGCCGAGAGCGGCGATGGGCTCGGGCAGAACGGTGCGGACGTTGAAGCGGCGAATGGCCTTCACGGGCCAGATCATAGACCGTCCCTTGTCGCCCCCTTGCAGAGGTTTCACCTTTGCTTCCACGTCTGCTGAGACAGCCGGAAGCTTGAGTGGCTGCACCCGTCGGGCACCGAGTAACTTCGGACGGGTGACCGCGACCGAAGCCGCTCTGTCCACGCTGCCCGCCACGACGTGGAGCAGCACCCTCCACGACGGGGTTGCGCCGTTCGGCCGCATCCCGGTGCAGAACGTGCGCCCTCTCGTCGACGGCGGCACGCGGCCGGCCACGTCGGTCGAGCACGAGGAGTTCACCATCGCGGCGCAGGTCTTCCGCGAGGGCCACGACGCCGTCAACGCCACGGCGGTGCTCACCGACCCCGACGGGGTCGACCACCACATCCCCATGACGTGCGACAACCCTGGCCTCAGCTGGTGGGGCGCCCGCGTCGCCGCGGACCGCCCCGGCTGGTGGACCTACCGCGTCGAGGGCTGGTCGGACCCCTACGCGACCTGGGTCCACGACGCGACGATCAAGGTCGAGGCCGGCATCGACGCCGAGCTCATGCTCGAAGAGGGGGCCCGGATCCTCGAGCGCTCCATCGCCGACGCCGCCTCCGCCAGCACGTCCGACGCCGCGAGCGACGGCACCCCCGGCGCGTCCGACGGCGGCACGGACCCCCGAGAGGTCCGGGACGCCATCACCGCGCTGCGCGACCGCGGCCGCCCGCCGCAGGCGCGGCTGCACGCCGCCACGTCCCCGGAGATGCAGGCCTACTTCGCTGCTCACCCGTTTCGCGAGATGGTCAGCCCGAGCACGGCATACCCGCTCCGGGTGGAGCGCGAGCTCGCGCTCTTCGGCGCCTGGTACGAGATCTTCCCGCGCTCCGAGGGCGCGTGGTACGACGAGGAGCAGGGCCGCTGGTTCTCGGGCACGCTGCGCACCGCGGCCGAGCGCCTCAAGGCCATCGCCGTCATGGGCTTCGACGTCGTCTACCTCACGCCGGTCCACCCCATCGGGACGACGAACCGCAAGGGCAGGAACAACTCCCTCGTCGCGCAGCCCGGCGACCCCGGCAGCCCCTACGCCATCGGCTCGCCCGACGGCGGCCACGACTCGATCCACCCCGACCTCGGCACCTTCGACGACTTCGACATCTTCGTGCGCGCAGCCCGGCGCAACGGCCTCGAGGTGTGCCTCGACTTCGCGTTGCAGTGCTCCCCCGACCACCCCTACGTCGGTACGCATCCCGAGTGGTTCACCACCCGCGCCGACGGCTCCATCGCCTACGCGGAGAACCCGCCGAAGAAGTACCAGGACATCTTCCCGCTGAACTTCGACAACGACCCGGCCGGTGCCTACGCCGAGATGCGGCGGGTGGTCCAGGTGTGGATCGACCACGGGGTGACGCTCTTCCGGGTCGACAACCCGCACACGAAGCCGGTGCGGTTCTGGCAATGGCTCATCGCCGACGTCGCGAAGGACCATCCCGAGGTCATCTGGCTGGCGGAGGCGTTCACCCAGCCGGCGATGATGCACACGCTCGGCAAGGCCGGGTTCCAGCAGTCCTACACGTACTACGCCTGGCGCAACCTGCGGTGGGAGCTGCAGGAGTACCTCACCGAGCTCTCCGGGGACGCCGCGGCATACATGAGGCCGTCGTTCTGGCCCACCACGCACGACATCCTCACGCCGTACATGCAGTACGGCGGCCCGACCGCTTGGGCGCTGCGCGCCGCCCTCGCCGCGACGCTCGTGCCCACCTACGGCATCTACGCCGGGTACGAGCTCATGGAGCACGTCGCCCGGCCCGGCGTCGAGGAGCAGCTCGACAACGAGAAGTACGAGCTCAAGAACCGCCGATGGGAGGACTACGAACCCGGTGGCCCGCGCGAGGGCCAGTCGCTCGCCGGCTTCCTCACGCGGCTCAACGCGATCCGCAAGGCTCATCCGGCCCTACGCTGGCTGCGCAACATCACCTTCCACTCGGCCGACGACGACAACGTCATCGTCTTCTCGAAGACACGCGTCGTCGACGGGCGTCGCGACACGATCCTCGTCGTCGCCAACCTCGATCCGCACGCGACCCGGGAGACGACCATCCACCTGGACATGCCCGCCCTGGGAGCCGGCTGGGACGACCACTTCCGGGCCCGCGACCTCGTCACCGAACAGACCTGGATCTGGGAGCGGGACGCCTACGTGCGGCTCGGCCCGGAGACCCAGCCCGTGCACATCATCGAGGTCAGGAGCATCTGAACGTGCAAGGCCTCAACCTCTCCCAGCCGGGGCTGCGGCACGACCCCCAGTGGTTCAAGACCGCCGTCTTCTACGAGGTCCTCGTCCGGGCCTTCGCCGACTCCAAGGGGTCCGGGTCCGGTGACTTCTCGGGTCTCATCGGGCGCCTCGACTACCTCCAGTGGCTCGGCGTCAACTGCCTGTGGCTGCCCCCGTTCTACGCGTCGCCGCTGCGCGACGGGGGATACGACATCGCCGACTACAAGGCGGTGCTCCCCGAGTTCGGCACCCTGCCGGAGTTCATCGAGCTCGTCTCGCAGGCGCACGCCCGGGGCATCCGGATCGTCACCGACTTCGTCATGAACCACACGTCCGACCAGCACCCGTGGTTCCAGGCCAGCCGCGCCGAGCCCGGGGGCCCCTTCGGCGACTACTACGTGTGGTCCGACAGCGACGAGGGCTACAGCGAGGCGCGGATCATCTTCGTCGACACGGAGGTCTCGAACTGGAGCTTCGACCCGGTCCGGCGGCAGTTCTTCTGGCACCGCTTCTTCTCCCACCAGCCGGACCTCAACTTCGAGAACCCCCGGGTCGAGGAGGAGATGTTCGACATCGTCCGCTTCTGGATGGACCTCGGCATCGACGGGTTCCGGCTCGACGCGGTGCCCTACCTCTACGAGGAGGAGGGCACCAGCGGCGAGAACCTCCCCCGCACGCATGAGTTCCTCGCGCGCCTCCGGGCCATGGTCGACAAGGAGTACCCGGGCCGGGTCCTGCTCGCCGAGGCGAACCAGCCGCCCGCGGAGGTGGTCGACTACTTCGGGACCGCCGAGGCTCCCGAGTGCCAGATGTGCTTCCACTTCCCGGTGATGCCGCGGATGTACTACTCGCTGCGCGAGGAGCGGGCGGCCCCGATCATCGACGTCCTCGCGGACACCCCCGCCATCCCGCCGGGCGCCCAGTGGGGCACCTTCCTGCGCAACCACGACGAGCTGACCCTGGAGATGGTCACGCCCGAGGAGCGGGCCGCGATGTACGGCTGGTACGCCCCCGACCCGCGGATGCGTGCCAACGTCGGCATCCGCCGGCGGCTGGCGCCGCTGCTCGACAACTCCCGGCCCGAGATCGAGCTCATCCACGCGCTGATCCTGTCGCTGCCGGGCACGCCGTGCCTCTACTACGGCGACGAGCTCGGCATGGGCGACAACATCTGGCTCAACGACCGTGACGCGGTGCGCACCCCGATGCAGTGGACGCCCGACCGCAACGCCGGGTTCTCCAGCGTCGAGCCGGGCAAGCTCTACCTCCCGGTGATCTCGAGCCTCGTCTACCACTACAACAACATCAACGTCGAGGCCCAGATGGCGTCGTCATCGTCGTTGCTGCACTGGGTGCGGGGGATGCTCCAGGTGCGTGGTCGTCATCCCGTCTTCGGGCTCGGCGACTTCCGAATCTGTCTGAGCGACAACGAGTCGGTGCTGAGCTTCGTGCGCAGCGTCGAACGCTCGTCGGGCAGCAGTGGCGCCGAGGAGCAGCACGCCGAGTCCGTGCTCTGCGTCAACAACATCTCCTCGCGGCCCCAGGCCTCGACGGTCGCACTCCCGGCGGAGTATGCCGGCGCGCAGCTCGTCGACCTCTTCGGTGGGCAGGGCTTCCCCAAGGTCGACGACGACGGCCGGGTGCTCCTCACGCTGGGCTCGCGCGACTTCTTCTGGCTCCGGGTGCGTGGCGGTGGCCGGGATGGCTGAGATCCACAAGACCACCCTCGTCCCGTCGAAGCTCGACCTCCTCGCCGACTGGCTGCCCCGCCAGCGCTGGTACGTCGGCAAGGGGCGGACGCCTCGGTTGCGCCGGCTCGGCGGGTTCCGCCTCGACGACCCGGCGGGAGAGGTCGGCATCGAGTTCATGGTCGTGGCCGACGACGCGGGGTCCGCCCCGGTCGTCTACCAGGTCCCCCTGGCCTACCGCGGTGCGCCGCTGCCCGGTGCCGAGGGCGCGCTCGTCGGGACGACGGAGCACGGCGTGCTCGGCACCCGATGGGTCTACGACGGCACCCACGACCCGGTCCTCGTCGCCCAGCTCATCGCCCTCGTCGAGGGTCGCGTCGAGGCCCAGGCGCAGTCACGGAGCAACACGCCCGAGCCGGGCGTCGAAGGACACCACGTCGGCGGCCCCTCCGTGACCCTGGCGTCGTCGCGCGTGCTGACCGGCGAGCAGTCCAACACGTCGGTCATCTGCGACGTCACCGACGCCTCCGGCGCGCCCGCTGAACCGGTCATCATCAAGGTCTTCCGCACCCTCCAGTCCGGCGAGAACCCCGACGTCGCAGTGCAGTCCGCTCTCACCGAGGCAGGCTCGTCGCAGGTCCCGCTCACCGTGGGCCACGTCTCCGGCACGTGGCTCGACCCGGCGGCGACCGGCCCGCACAGCCACGCGGTCAGGGGCCACCTCGCGTTCGCCCAGCGCTTCTTCCCCGGCGTCGAGGACGCCTGGCGGGTGGCGCTGCGGTCCGCCGGGGAGGGCAGTGACTTCACCGAGGCGGCCCGAGAGCTCGGGCAGGCCACCGCACACATCCACCTGAGCCTCGCCGAGACCCTCGGGACGACGCCCGTCACCGAGGGCGCCCGGGCCGAGCTGCTCACCTCGGTCCGAGGCCGCTACCGGGCAGCGCTCGGCGAGCTGCCAGCCCTCGCCGACCACGACGGCGAGATCCGCGCCGTCATCGACGCGCTCGAGACCCAGCCCTGGCCGGACCTTCAGCGGGTCCACGGCGACTACCACCTCGGTCAGGTGCTCCGGACCCCGGACTTCGGCTGGGTGGCGGTCGACTTCGAGGGCGAGCCGCTGCGGCCGCTCGTCGAGCGGGTGCGCCCCGACCTCGCGCTGCGTGACGTCGCCGGGATGCTCCGGTCGTTCGACTACGCCGGCGGGTCGGTCGAGCTGGACAGACCGGGTGCGTCGGGCCGGGACTGGGTCGCCGCGTGCCGGGCGGCGTTCCTCGCGGGCTACGCCGCCGTGACCCACCTCGACCTGGACGCAGCCGCGCCCCTCATCAGGGCGCTCGAGCTCGACAAGGCGCTCTACGAGGTCGTCTACGAGGCCCGCAACCGACCGACGTGGCTGAGCATCCCGTCCACCGCCATCGACCGACTCATCGCCGAAAGTAAGGGGTCCTCATGACCGCCGTCCCGCCCACTCCCTCGTTCGGCGACGAGAGCGCCCTCACGGCCTTCCTCGAGGGGCGGCACTCCCAGCCACACGACCTCCTCGGGCACCACCTCGGCCCCGGGGGGCTCACCGTCACGGCATACCGGCCGTTGGCGAAGTCCGTGCGCGCTCGGCTGGCCGACGGCAACCACATGGACCTGCACCACCTGCGCGGCGGGCTGTGGTCCGGGACCGCGGCGGGAGTGACCAGCACGTCCGACTACCGGCTGCTCGTCGCGTACGACGACGGGGTCGAGCACGAGCAGGACGACCCCTACCGCTTCGCGCCGACCCTCGGCGAGCTCGACCGGCACCTCTTCAACGAGGGTCGCCACGAGCAGCTGTGGACCGTGCTCGGCGCGCACGTGCACCGCTACGGCGGCCCGCTCGGCGAGGTGCAGGGGGTGTCCTTCGCGGTCTGGGCGCCGCGCGCCACGGCGGTGCACGTCATCGGCGACTTCAACGGCTGGGATCGCGTCTCGCACCCGATGCGGCGGCTCGGCGCGAGCGGCGTGTGGGAGCTCTTCGCCCCCGGCGCCGGCGCCGGGATGAACTACCAGTACGCCATCCGGGGCGCCGACGGCGCGGTCCGGGTGCACACCGACCCCATGGCTCAGCGCACCGAGGTGGCCCCCAAGACGGCCGCGATCGTCACCGAGTCGCACTACACGTGGGAGGACGACGACTGGATGGCCCAGCGGGCGGCGCGCAACCCGCACAACGGGCCGATGAGCGTCTATGAGGTCCACCTCGGGTCGTGGCGCCAGGGGCTCAGCTACGTCGAGCTCGCCGAGCACCTCGTCAACTACGTCGTTGACCTCGGGTTCACCCACGTCGAGCTGCTGCCCGTCATGGAGCACCCGTTCGTGCCGTCGTGGGGCTACCACGTCACCGGCTACTACGCCCCGACGTCCCGCTTCGGTTCGCCCGACGACTTCCGCTACCTCGTGGACCGGTTGCACCAGAACGGGATCGGCGTCATCCTCGACTGGGTGCCGGGCCATTTCGCCACCGACGCCTGGGCCCTGGCCCGCTACGACGGCGAGGCCCTCTACGAGCACCCGGACCCGCGCAAGGGCTGGCACCCCGAGTGGGGCTCCTTCATCTTCGACCTCGGCCGCAACGAGGT
>JBBRZC010000049.1:0-19161 GCA_038237075.1 Actinomycetales bacterium | reverse complement strand
GCCAACCCGGGGAGAAGACGAGCTTCGCGACCGGCTCGGCACCCTGCGGGCCCTGGCCGCGGAGGTGGCCGCCGGCCTCGCGGCCGAACCGCCGGTCACCTCGCCCGCGCGAGCGTGGGGCCTTCCGGACTCCGGCGCGCTCGAGGTGCTGCAGGCCCGGGTCGCAGCGGCCGGCGACCCGCTGACGGACGCGGGCGCGGACGCCGCCACCCTCACGGAACGGATCCACGCGCTCCTGTCCCCCGCCTCCGGCCTGCCGTTGATCTGCACCGGCACCCTCCCCGCGGTCACCACCGCCCCCGACCTCGACCGCGACTGGCTGGAGCTCGTGGCAGCCGTCCGGCCCGCCGTGGCACGGTTGGAGGCTCATCAGCTCGCGCAGGCCTGGCCTGCCGCAGCCGACGACCCGACGCAGTTGTGGTCCGTGCCGGTGGGTTCCCAGCGCACCGTGGTCGTCTACGGGCCGGCGGCGACCTCGGCGGACCCATGCGGGATCGCCCTGCTCGACGACTGGGCCGAGACCGTCCCGAGCACACGGCATACCACGCACGCAGCGTTCGGCTTCGACGCCCCGAGGGCCCGCGCGCCGCAGGCGATCCTGCTGGCCATACCCCCCGACGAGGCGACCGCGCTCACGGCCGAGGCGCTGCCCGGCATCGTCCTGTCGACCCGGCTGCTCGCGCGAGCCCGGATGGCGCAGCCGGACCACCTCGGCGAGTGGTCGCTGGCCGTCCCGACATCGATGGTCCTCGCCGCGGGACCCGCCGGCAGCGACCTGCGGGGGCCGTCATGACCTGGGAGCACTACCGCCGCCTGGAACCGGTGCCCCCCTACACCGACCTGCAACGCGGCTTCGCGGCCGAGGTGGCCGACCCGCTGTGGATGCTCGGCCAGCAGTGGCAGGTCGGGGAACATGCCGGGGAGGACGCGTCGTCGCCCGTCCTGGTCGAGCTCCAGGTGGCGCACACCCCGCTGGAGGCCGTGGCCGGGCTCGACCCCACCATCGTCCCCGCCGAGGCGGTGCTCGAAGGCGCCGCCGACGACTGGTGGACGATCGGGCGCCGGGTGCGGGTCGGCCGGGTGGTCGGCCCGTCGCTGACGCCCGCACAACGGCACGACTGTGCCTTCGGCGAGCTGCCGTCTCCCTACGGCGACTCGCTCGCAGGGGCGACGGACGGGTATGCCGTGTGGCGAGCGATGCTCATCCCCGAGGGCGACCCGTCGGTGCAGGGGCTGCGGGCCCGACCCGACTTCTGGCAGACCGAGACGTTGACCTACGAGGCGCAAATGCCGGTCGGTGGCACCACCTTGTCGGTGTCGGGTCATGACGGAGGGGACGTCGACTGGTTCACCGCCGACGCCTCTGGTCCCCTGCCGGCTCCCGAGTTCGCCCTCCGACAGGTGGTGCCGCAGCGGCTGCAGTACCCCGGAGCGCCCGCGCCGCGGTGGTGGCAGATCGAGGACGCCGCCGTCGACATCGGCGGGTTCGCCCCGGACCGGGCGCACCTCGCGACCGCCCTGCTGATCGAGCTGGTCTGCGACCACGCCAACGACTGGTTCACCATCCCCATCCCCACCCCGGCGCCGGGGGCCGATGGCGGCGATCCCCCGCCCAGCTCGGGCGTGGTCGTCACGCTGAGCGGGATACGGGTCAAGGACGGCTTCGACCAGTGGTGGGACCTCTCCATCCCACCCGGCGAGGAGGACCCGCAGGCTGGGCCGGACGAGGCCCCCGGGCCTTGGTCCCTCTACCGCACTCGCGGGCTGGACCGTTCGTCGCTCGTCGTCTGGCCGGCCGCCACGACATTGCTTTCCGGTCCGACGCTCGACGACGTCCTGCTCGGCGTCGACGAGGACGCCAACGTGATGTGGGCGGTCGAGCTGCGAGCCGACGGCCTCGACCTGGCCCTGTCCGCCGACGCGCGTGCCGCCCTGCTGGAGACGCGGCGCACGAAGACGCGCCAGTTCACCTACCAGCCGTCGACGACGCTGCCGGAGCACTGGCACCCCTACCGGATCGAGACCCGTCCCGCCCCTGCTCGGCGCGTTTTCGTGCAGGGCCGGGTCGCGGATCTGAGCCAGGGCCTGCCGCTTCCACCGTCGGGGCTCCGGTCGGGACCCCGGTCGGAGCTGATCGGCGCCGGACAGGGCCACGTGCTCGCCGCGAGCGCCGTCCCCAACCAGGGGATGCGCCTCGAACGCCGCTACGCGATGGCCCGAGGCACCGACGGCAGCCCCGTGCTGTGGCGACAGCGCCGCCGGTTGCCTCTGCTCTCGGGCCCCGTCTCACACCTGCGGTTCGACCTCATGAAGGAGGACGAACCACGATGAGCGCCTTCCGGGCGGCGGTGGCGACCGGAGCCACACCGGCCACCCGATGATCCGGGTCCTCGTCGCCGACGACGATGCGCTCGTCCGCAGCGGTGTCCGGATGCTCCTCGACGAGGTCTCCGACATCGTGGTGGTCGGCGAGGCCGCCGATGGCACGGAGGCCGTGACCGCTGCCCGTGACCTCGCTGTCGACGTCGTCCTCATGGACCTGCGGATGCCGGGCGGCGACGGCGTCGAGGCGACGCGGCGGCTGACGTCGGACGAGCTCGCCACGACGTCCGGGGCCCTGGTTCACGTCCTGGTCCTGACGACCTTCGACGACGAGCAGTCGGTCGGTTCGGCGCTGCGGGCGGGCGCCAGCGGCTTCATCGTCAAGGACGCCGCCGCCCGGCACCTCGTGGACGCGGTGCGAACCGTCGCGGCCGGGGGCTCCTGGCTGGACCCGTCCGCGGCGGCGGCCGTGATCCGGGTGCTCCAGCGGGTGCCCGAGGTCGACGGAACGGCCGCCACGGCCCTGGCGCGGCTCACCGACCGCGAGCGCGAGATCCTCGGGCTCGTGGCCCGCGGCCTGACGAACGAGCAGATCAGCGGGCGTCTCGTCGTCAGCACTGCCACGGTGCGGACCCATGTCTCGCGCATCCTCATGAAGACCGGCACTCACGACCGCAGCCAGGCAGTCGCCCTGGCGTATCAGGGTCGGCTGGTCCCGCTTCCTCCCTCACATAGCGACGCGTCGCCCGCGACGTGAGCCCCCAAGCGGCAACAACCCCCCAGCACGACCCACACGAAGGTGGTCCGGTGGCAAGCACTCACGACGACGACATCCGGGGAGTATCGGTCTGGGCGCTGACCCGAGAGGGACGGACCGGACGGTTCGTCGGATGGGGGTCGACGCTGCGCAGCGACGTCGTCGTCCTGCACCCGGCCGCTGGCTCCGCCCTGCCCACCTCGAAGGCCGACGGACGCCGGCTGCGGGTCCGGCTCTCTGACGCCACGGGCGTCGACGTCATCGACGGAGGCGTGGTCCGCCCACGCCCGCGGACGGCAGCCGGGCTCGTTGCCGTGAACCTGGACTTCGCGACCCGCTGCCAGGTGACGCTGCCGCCGTTGCCGCCGCGCCCGACGCCGGAGGACATCGCCCGTCTCGTGGCTCAGGTGGACGAGGCCGCTCGGAACGACCCCCCGGCTCCGCCGCCCGCACCGGAGGCGCCCGGTCACACCCCGCCGCGGAACCTGCCGGGCCTTGCTCCGCCATGGTGCACCGTCTGGCCGCACGCATGGGGCTGCGACTGACGATCATGGCGACGATCGCTCTCCCCCGGCCGGCGGTCACGGACCGGCGGCCCGTCGTGGCGGAAACCCTCCTCCTTGGTGTGGGGGCCGCCGTCGACCTCGCCTTCTGGGGCGGTGGGACCACGCTGCGCTGGACGGGTGAGGTCCCCGGCGCACTCGTCGTGGGCTCCACGGTGGCCGTCTTCCTCCTCGCTCGGGGGCGCTCGAGGCACTGGGTCGCGGCATACGCGGCCAGCTGGGTCCATGCCGTGGGGTGGGGGCTGGTGCTGCCCACCTACGAGTCCTTCACGGCGCTCATGCTCTGCACCTACCACGTCGTGCGGTGGAAGTCGGCCCGCACGGCGTCGTGGTTCGTCCTCCTGCTGGCCGTGCCCTGGGCGGTCCACACCTGGAACGGGGCGGCCGGCACTCGCACCAGCCCCGCCGGCGTCGCCGGGATCGCCGCGGTGTGGGCCGTCATCACGGCCGGGGTGTGGGCGGCCGCCCGCACTGCCCGGCGGACCGCAGAGCTCGGCAGGCTCCGCGAGGAGTCGTATGCCGTGCGCGCGCGGCTCGCGGTGCAGGAGGAGCGCCTCATGCTGGCCCGCGAGATCCACGACAGCGTCGCGCACGCCGTCTCGGCCATCACCGTGCAGGCCGCGGGGGCGGGAGTCGTCGCGCGCTCGGGTGACAGAAGGGTGGCCGAGGCGCTCACGGCGATCGAGTCGACGAGCGGCGAGGCGGTCCGTGAGCTGCGCCGGCTGCTCGGCTTCCTTCACCAGCCGGGTGACGGCGGGGGCTCTCCGCATCTGCCCGACGGGGACTGGCTCGGTCGTCTGGGCGCCGCCGTGGAGACCACGCGAGCCTGCGGGGTGACGGTGCACCTCCGGCAGGAGGGCACCCCCCGAACGCCGTCCCCCGAGGTCGGTCATGTCGCCCACCGCGTCGTGCAGGAGTCGCTGACCAACGTCGTCAAGCACCGTGGCCCGGGAAGCACCGCGGATGTCGTCCTGGCTTGGCATCCGGACGAGCTCGTGGTCGCCGTGGCGAGCCACGGTGGCGGCGGGCCGGCGCCTGGTGCGACATGGAGCGAGGCATCCGGCCACGGACTGGCCGGTCTGGAGGCGCGCGTGCATGCGGTCGGCGGCCGGCTCGAGGCGAGGGCGCGGTCCTCCGCGGCATACCGGGTCGAGGCTCGGCTGTCGTCCTCGACGCCGGCTGCGTGAGCCGTTCAGCCGACCCGCCGGGCCGACGGGCAAGCTGGCCCGCCGGTCTCCACGATCGCTGCGGAGGCGGCGTCCGAGAGCCAGGTCTCGAGCCACCGCAGGAGCAACGGCGCGGGCGGCATGGCGCCCAGGCCCGGTGCCATGTCGACCGCCGCGATGCCGACGGTGGGCGGCACGATGCCGAAACCGTCGTCAAGGAGCGCTCGGATGTTGCGCTGGACCCGGGGGTTGCGCCACATGACGGGGTTCATCGACGGCGCGAGGACGACCGGGGCCTCGACGGCCAGGAGGAAGGTGCCGAGGACGTCGGCCGCCAAGCCATGCGCCACGTTTCCGATCGTGTTCGCGGTGGCGGGAGCGACGACCACGAGCTCCGCCCAGCGAGCGAGCTCCATGTGGTCGACATGGCCGTCGTGGGCGCCGGCCGGGTCTGGGCCGGCGACCGGGTTGCTGGTCGCCACGGCGAGCGCGGGGACGGTGACGAAGGTGAGCGCCGCCCGCGTCACGACGACCCGGACCTCCGCCTCCCAGAGCAGGCGGAACGCCGTGGCCAGCGTGGGCGCCAGGGTCGCGGACACCGACCCGGTCACCCCGAGGACCACGCGCCGAGGGTGGCGTGCCGGGCGGTCACCGCTGCCGGTCATGACCCGCTCCCCTGGCCGGCGTCAGCCAGGCCGGCGACACCGGTGGCGACCCGCCGCGCGAGGTCGTCGAGGCGGTCGAGCGTCGTCGCCGACGTCTCGACGTCCCGCGACGACCGCAGGCGCAGCTCGTGCTCGACGACCTTCAGGGCGGCATACCCCGCCACCCTGGACCAGAAGGCGTCGTCGCGAGGGCGCTCGCGGGCGTAGCCCCGCCGGACCACCTGGGCGGCGCGGACCGCCGGCATCGAGCCGAGCAGCGCGAGCTCGAGGAGGTCACCGAGGAGGCTGCCCAGGTCGAGGGCCGGGTCGGCGACGATCAGCTGACCCGGCACGCGGAGGACCACGACGGCCGGCAGATCCCCTGTTTGGGACGGGACGAGAACGTGGTCGGTGCGCAGCTCACCGTGCACTGTCGTCCGATCGCGGTCTCCGGCATCGCGCAGGCGTGACCCCAGCCGCTGCCAGTGCGGGCGAGCGGCGAGCGACGCCTGGGGCGGGTCGGCGAGCCGGTCCACCCAGGTCGGTCCTGCGACCCGACCTGTTGGCGGCTCGCCGGGAGGGACGGTGTGAAGCCAACCGAGGAAGCGGCTCAGCGCGTGAGCGGCGGGCGTGACATCGCCGCCGGTGTCGCGGGCCGGGGTGCGCGCACCGACGAGGACGGATGCGAGGAGCGACGGACGCCACGGCACCTCGTGGACGACGATCCCGCCGTCTCGGACGATGGGCGAGGTGAGGGCCCAGGACCCGTCCTCCGGGACGGCGGTGTATGCCGCGCTGTCGCCGACGGACGGGGTCGGCGTCCACCACGGCGGGGCATCCACCCAGAGGTGACGGCCGTCGAGCCCGGTGAGTGACCACCGGGACAGGTGCGGCGCGGTGAGCACGGCAGCAAGGGCGCTCACGCGGCACCTCCGAGGTCGACGGGGAGGACCAGGTCTGGCGATCCGGGGTTGAGGTGGAGCCGGCCGAGGTCGAGGCCGGCGCTGCGTAGTGCGTCGTGGACACCGGCGAGGCGCCCGGCCGCGGTGCTGGGATCAGCCGCCTGCAACAGGCCGGCGGCGACGAGGCCGCACCGGTGCCGGCCGAAGCTCTGCCGCGGTCCGGCGTGCGGCTCGTCTGCGACGGCCACCCCGGGTGCGACGGGCAGGGTGAATGCCGGGACGCTGGCGCCGATGTGCCGTGCGTGGTGGTGACGCACCTCGAGGGCGGTCGTCACGAGCACGGCGGCGTCGTCCCGGCCGCTGTAGACGACGGCGCAGTCGGGCCGGTCGAACGCGTCGAGATGGTCGACTACCTTGGCGGAGAACGGGATCCGGCGCTGGTCGAGGCGTTCGACGAGGCCGGCGAACGCGTCGAGAGCGCCTGTGGGCAGGAGGTGGACGTATGCCCTCACCACGGCGCCGGAGCGAGTGCCGGCCCCGGCCCGGCCGACGGTGAGGAAGAACCCGGGGCTGGCCAGCGGACGGTTGGCCGGGAACCGCACCTGGAGAGCGCCGTCCCGGCGCCGGGTGTCCTCCGGGCGGGCGAGGACGACGACGTCATTCTTGGCGACCCGGATCGCGTTGAGAGTGTTGCCCACCTCGCTCCAGCCGTGCTCCCAGACAACACGACCGGCCAGGCGGCGGCGCAGCTGGGCGCCCCAGGAGGCGTCCTCCTCGGCGGGGCAACGGGCTCCAGTCGTGCGTGCCGTCACGAGACTGGTGGGGGCCGCCGGGTCGTCGTGTTGCTGGTAGTACCGCCGGTACAGCAGCCGGGTCAGCGCCTCGTGCCGTCGCTTCTCGAGACCGTCGGGGCCGCGGTCGTCGGTCCAGCGCTCGCCGAGCACGGCGAAGCCGGTAGCGGTCGGCTCCACCTCGGCGGCGATGCGCTGGAGCAGGCCCGCCCAGCGTCCGCCCTCGACGGGGGTCATCGGAACATCTCCTGGTGGCGCTCCGGACTGCGCAGCAGCTCCCCACCGACGTGCAGGCACGCGCTCGCCAAGGGCGTGAGGTCGTCTCCCCGCGACGACGCCGCGCACGCGCGGTGTAGCAGGAAGAGGCCGGCGTAGCGCGCCCAGCGCAGCGGTGCGCCGGGCGCGACGGGGCGCCGGTCGGTGTATGCGCGGAAGGCGGCCTGAGCCTGCGCTGTCACCTCGGCGAGGGGGACGGTCGCGGTCGCCACCCAGTCGGCCAGCGCGCCCGACGGCGCGAACCGGATGCTGCCCAGCCACGCCGCGTACGCGTCGCCGGCGAGCCACCCCAGATCGGCGTCGGGGTCGCCCCAGCCGGCCAGCTCCCAGTCGACCAGCGCCACGTCCGGGCCGCGACGCGACGTGCGGACGAGCACGTTGTCGGACTTGACGTCGCCGTGGACGAAGGCGGTAGCGCTCCAGTCCGCCGCGGTCGCCTCCAGCAGCTCGGGGAACCCGTCCCTCTGGAGCCACCCGGCGAGCGCGCGAGCGGCAGGCGACATGGCGGCATACCGCGCGGGGGTCAGGGTGACGTACCCGGCGAGGACGGCGGCGCACGGGTCTGTCGTTGGCAGTGCTGGCTGTTCCGATGGCTCGAGGGGGGTGGCGTGGAGCACGGCGAGGGCGGTGCCCAAAGCCGCGCCCACTGCCGCGTCGCGGCCGGCAGCGGTGCGGCGCAGGGTGCTGAGCGTCTCGCGGCCGCCGAGATGGTCGGTCACCAGCAGCTGGAGGTCGGCGCGAGGGTCGTCCAGGACCAGGCGCGGACGGGGGACGGCGATGCCGAGGCGGTGCGCCGCCTGGAGGACACGTCCTTCGTGGGCGACCGCCGCGGATAGCCGGCCGTCGGCGTCCCGCCGGGACCGCTTGACGAACAGCGACCGCCCGGCGCCGGTGTCGACGCGGTAGCAGAGGCTGCGCTGGTGCAGCGGTGTGGTGCCGAGGACGTCGTCGGCGCCGACGAGGCCGGCGCCGACGACGAGGGCAACGGTCTCCGACTCAGTGCGGGTCAGGGTCGTCATGGCGCGTCTGCTGTCGCGATGGTGGTCGAAGACCGAGGTGTCGCCGGGTCAGCAGTCGACGGCGATCGTCAGGAGGATGAAGCTCAGCGTCCCCCAGAAGCTCTCGGGCTCGGTGCCGGCCGCGGCCTGCCCCCGGACCAGCTCGGTGAAGTCGCCCTGCTTCGCGTCGGTGCCGAAAAGGCTCATGTCGCTCATGGTTGGTTCCTCTCGTGGTGGTGGATGCCGGCTCGCGAACCCGCGGACCGGCCCCTCCAGTTCACCGCGGCAGAGGCCCCCGGTCGTCAGCCCGGTGACGTCTCCCGGCGTACGTCACCCGACGTACGTCTGCCCTCGGTGCGCGGGGGCGACGGCGAGAGGTATGCCTTGACAGGGCATTTCCTTGTTGGCGAGCACCGCTCCGCGCACGCCGTCAGCCTTGGGCAGCGATCGGCCTGACGTCGGCAGCGCCGCCGGCCGAGACCGGACCGAGACCCCCATTCATGGAACGGTCCGACCCGGGACCGTGTCTCACCATCGACCGACCCACGAGGAGGCAGGCCCAATGTCCACCGACCGCCGCTCCCCCCGCCTACGCGCACTCGCCGGCCTCGGCCTCGTCTCGGTGCTCCTGCCGGGCAGACAGAGGCGGGGGGCCAGTTCGGGACGCCGGCCGGCACCGCGATGTCGGCTCGCCCGTGTGAGTCAACGGTCCATTGGCGCTCGCACTGGAACCCCTCATGATTCGATCATGAGGACCGTCCGGGCACGACAGGGCTTGACCTTGAAGATCCCTGGGAGACGCGGGAGGCACCTGCCGAGGGTCGGACCGGTCCTCGTCGCCGTGTGGTCGACGGCGCTGGCGGGTGCCCTCTTGCTCGCTGGTTGTGCCAAGGGCAACGTTCCGCCCACCGCCCCGAGCGCCCCGCCGGGGACCGCTGTCTCTCCGGCCTCCGGTGCACCGGTGCCTGGTACCTCCGAAGACCGCGCGCTGGTCGATGCCGGCTACCACGGTCGCTATCGGGCCAGCGCCACCGTGTTGGAGGCTCCCGGCAAGGGGCCGCAGCTGTGCCTCGGCGTTGTGACTGCCTCGCTCCCGCCGCTCTGCGGCGGGCCGACCGTGATCGGCTGGTCCTGGGAAGCCGCCCCACACGCAACGGCCAACGGCGTCAGGTGGGGCTCCTACGTGGTGACCGGCCGGTATGACGGGACGTCGTTCACGCTCACCGAGCCCGCTCTCCTGCCTTCGACCGACGTCGCGCGCCCTCCCCTGGATAACCACCGGTTCGACAGCCCCTGCCATCAACCACCCGGCAGTTGGGTGCCGACCGATCCGGCGAAGGCCACGGACGCAGCGTTCGCGGCTGCGACCGAGCTGGCCCAGAAACAGGAGAGTTTCGGCGCGCTGTGGATTGACCAGAAGATCCTGCCGGGGACCGCCACGGCCGGTCAGCCGGCCGGAGCCAACGACCCGACGCGGTTCGTCCTCAACATCTCGACCACCAAGGACGTCGCGGCGATGGAGCGCACCGTGCGTACGGTCTGGGGTGGGTCGCTGTGCGTCAGCCACGCGGTCCGCACCGCTGCCGAACTGCAGCGGGTGATGGAAGCTCTGAAGGAGAGGCCCGGGATGCTCAGCGGCCGGCCCGACGGCCTGGCCGGCTACGTCAGGCTCGACGTCGTCCAGGCGACCACCCAGCAGCAGCGCCAGCTCGACCAGCGGTTCGGCACCGGTGTAGTCAAGCTCAGCGGAGCCCTCAAACCGATCGACTGAACCCCACCGAGATGGCGCAGCATCCTGGGCACCCTCCAACGATGCCTTGCAGCTTCTTCAGTCACTACTCCAGTCAGCGGGCCACTGGCGTTGATGGCCATGCGGACTTGGGTCAGGGCTCTGACAGTCCGACGTCATGTCAGCGATCACGGTGTCGGCCGGCACGTGTGTGTCTCCACAGACCATGTCCGAAGGGGGACTTGCCGGTCGGATCGAGACCGCTAGCTCGCTCGGCGGAACGTGCGGGAGGCGGCACATGAACGGGTCCGGGCGGCATGAGGGGACGAAGCGTCTCAGTCTCGGTGTTGGTCCGTAGCCAGTCCGTAGCACACGCGACAGTGACGGACTCTTGATCGGTCAGTCAGCGGCTCAGCTGCTCCGCATCGATGTTCCGCTCGTGTGGATGGGCGAGCGCGTCCTTCCGCCCGAGCAGACGCACGGATCCGCAGAGAGTCGTGCGTTCGGTGAGCTCAGCCTGCGGCGTACGACCTCGCGAGCCGGGCGAACCCATCGTCGAGCGAGACGTGCGGGCTCCAGCCGAGCGCCGCTCGGGTGCGACGCTGGTCGAACCAGTGGGCGGTGGCGAGCTGCTCCGCTGTGAACCTCGTGAGCGGCGGCAGGTCCCGGCGGGCGGTCGCCGCCCACACCCCTTCGACCACGGCTCCGGCCGCCCACGCGAGGCCGTACGGCACGTGGCGACCGGGCCGCGGCGCCCCCGCTGCGTGGCAGAGCCGCTCGAGGATCTCGAGCACCGGTCGGGGCTCGCCGTTGGACACGACGAGAGCCTCGCCGTGCACCTGGCCGCAGGCCGCCACGGCCGCCGCGAGGGCCGCAGCAGCGTTGTCGACGTAGGTGGTGTCGATCAGGGCCGCTCCCGAGCCGATGACCGGCAGGCGCCCGGCCCTGGCGGCGGCGACGACGGGCCCGACGAGCTGGGTGTCCCCCGGCCCCCAGACCAGGTGGGGGCGCACGACCAGGACGGCCAGGGAAGGCGAGTCGGCCGCGAGCGCATCGAGCTCGGCGACAGCCTTGGACCGGGAGTAGTGCCCGCGCGCCCGGGACGGGTCGGCCGGCTCGGCGCCGACGCCCATGAGCGGACGACCGCCGTGCGCCACTGACGGCGAGGAGACGTGGACCAGCCGGCGCACCCCGGCGGCCCGGCTGGCGGCGAGCACGCGGCGGGTGCCGACGATGTTCGTCCTCTCGTATGCCGTCCAGGGGCCAATGACGTCAACCTTCGCCGCGAGGTGGACGACCGCGTCCTGGCCGGTGGTCGCGGCGACGACGATCCCCTCGTCCGCGATGTCGCCGAGGACCTCGCGGCAGGGCAGTCCCGACAGGCGGCGCTGCAGCACCGTCACCTCGTCGCCGTTGTCAAGCAGGGAGTGCACCGTCGCCCGGCCCAGCATGCTGGTGGCGCCGGTGACGAGCACCCTCATCGCGCTCGGCGTCCGGTCCACCGAACGGGGCGGCCCCGGCCAGCACGGCCCTGGAGGACCTGGGTCGCCCAGCGCGCCAGACGCTGCCGGTCGACCTTGGAGGCATGCCGGATGTCGAGCGGCAGCTCGGGTCGCACGAGCACCGCTGCCACCTCCACGCCGGCCACGCCCCGGACGGCACCCGCCAGCTCCCCGGAGGCGAGCGGCGACCCGGCTGACGGCGACGAGGGGACGACGACCAGCACGACGACCTGGCTCCGCGGCGGCCCGACTCCGACGACCGCGGCGGCAGCGACGCTGTCCAGCCGCTCGACCCGCTGCTCCACCGGGACGGGGGTGACCACGCCGTCCGCCGTAGTGACGACGTGGAGCAGGCGACCCTCGACCCACAGCCGACCCGCGTCGTCCAGGTGGCCCACGTCGCCAGTGCGGTGCCAGCCGCGATCCCGGGAGCTGGCCCGCTCGGTGGACCACAGCGCGTCGTACCGGTCCTTGACGTGGGCCGCGCGCACGACCACCTCCCCGGTGACGCCATCCGTGCTGGCCAGCGTGCCGTCGGCCGCACCCGTCGCCGAGATCGCGCTGATGCACACCTCGACGCCCGGCAACGGCCGACCGACGCAGACGCCGTCGCCCGAGCCGGCCTGCTGGATCTCGGCGAGGCTGATGTCCGTGACGGGCAGCACCTCGGTCATGCCATACGGGGTGTGCGCCTCGGCGGCCGGCAGCACCGGGCCGAGAGCGAGCAGGAGGGAAGCCGGCACCGGAGCACCGGCCGAGACGAGCAGTCGCACCGTGCCCAGAGCCTTCCGACCGGCGTCGGACAGGTCGTCGGCCGTCCGGGTCACGGTGCGCAGCGCCGCCGGCGAGGCGAAGACCACGGTCGCATCGACGGCGGCGACGGCGTCGGCGAGGTCCGTAGCGGTCAGCGACCCGGGCTTCGTGACGTCGATGTCGGGGACTGCTGTGCTGACGCCCAGCGCGGGGCCGAGGAGGGCGAACGGCGCGAACGCGGCGACGAAGCGGTCCTGCGGAGTCAGCCGGTAGGTCAAGCGGAGCAGCTCGAGCTGCGCCTCCACCTGGCGGTGCCGGTAGACCACGCCCTTCGCCGGGCCGGTGGCCCCCGAGGTGAAGACGACGGTGCAGTCGTCCTCCTGCCCCGGCTCCGGAGGCAGCTGCCGCGCCGGGCCAGAGCCGCTCCCCCCTCGCCGCGCCAGATCGACGAGGCGAGCGGTGGTGCCGAGCGCGCGAAGGACCAGCTCGTTGACCGGCCCCGCCGCGAACCGCGTGCCGGGAAGGCGCATCAGCGCAGCTGCCGCGAGGCCCGGTGCGCTCCCGATGACATGGTCGATGTTCGCGCTGCGCAGTGCCCGGCCCATGCCGGACAGGCCCAGCCCCTTGTCGGCGAGCACGACGACGCCACCCGCCCGCCACACGGCATAGACGGCGGCGGTGAGCTCGGCCGAGGGCGGGACGAGCAGCGCCACCCGGTGCCCGGGCCGCACCCCCGCAGCCGCCAGACCCACGGCCAGCTCCTGCACCCGCCGCGCCAACGCCTCCCAGCTCACCCGCAGGCCGCCCACCTCGACAACCGCCGGGGAGGGGTCGTCCGCGCGCCGCTCCAAGGCCGACCACAGAGTATGCCGGGACGCCGGCTCCGGCGTCGGGCCCTGGGGTGTCGTCCTGCTCACCCGGCGAGGCGGCGTGCTCTTGTCGGCAACCACATCGGGTCCGGCGCCGAGGTCGGCGACCCACCGGGCGACAGCCGCGGCATACTCGGGAGCGTCTTCCGGGAGCAGGTGCGAGGCGCCCTCGTAACGGTGCAGATCGGCATTGGGCAGCCGCTGAAGGAGGTCGCGGAGGTAGCGCTGCCCGAAGACCGGGTCGCGCGGCCCCCAGAGCAGGAGGGCCGGCACGTCGATTGAGCCCACACCTGCCGCGATGGCCTCGAGCGCCCGGCGGGACGGATGGTTGGGGGCGAACGGGATGTCCGCGACGAAGTCCCCCACCGAGCGTCGGCGGGAGGCCGAGCCGTAGGGGGCGGCGAACGCGTCACGGATGCCCGCCGGCAGCGCCGGTCGCGTCAGCGCGGTCGCGGCGCGGACGAACGTCGGCGTGCACACGCAGACGGCGTCGCGGAGCGCCGGGAGGGTCGCCAGCCGGATGAGTGCCGGGCCGTGGTCCCCGGGAGGCTGGGCGACCGCCGTGTTGGCCAGGACCACCCCGCGCAGCTGTGTCCCGGCGGCCAGTGCCCAGCCGAGCGTGACCGCGCCGCCCCAGTCGTGGCCGACGGTGACGACCGGACCGGCGACGCCGAGCACGTCCGTGAGCGCCCGCAGGTCGGCCACCCGGTCGGCGAGCCTCCTTGGGGCAGTGAGCCGCTCGGAGTAGCCCATCCCGAGCTGGTCGGGCGCGATGACCCGCCACCCCGGGGGCGCGGCGGCGAGCATGCCGCGCCAGAGGTAGGACCAGGTCGGGTTGCCATGGACGCACAGCAGGGTCCCGACTGGATCGGGAGTGCCGTTGTCCAGGACGTGCCAGGTCCGAGGGACGCCGTCGGTGCCTTCGACGACAACGAGCCGGGACCAGCCGGGGTCGAGTCCGGGCATCCCGGCAGGGGGCAGCGTGGCCGTGGGGGCCGTCACCAGACGATCTCGAGGCAGGACGCGTTCAGGCCCGAGCCGATGCCCATGAGCAGCACCCGGTCGCCGTCCTCCAGCGTGTCCGCGTGCGTCGCCAGGGTGAACGGCACCGACGCCGGACCGATGTTGCCCCGGGTGGGAAAGGTCCGGGGCGCGAGGTCGGGGTCGATGCCCAGCCGCTCGCAGATGGCGTCGGTGTGGACCTGCGAGACCTGGTGGATGATGTAGCGATTCACGCCCCCGGCCCAGTCGAACTCCTCCTTGGCGTCCGCCCAGAGGTCGACCGACAGCTGAACCCCCGCGTCGAGCAGGCCCTTGAGGTCGGTGGTCATCACGTCGTTGTTGCCGGTGCACAGCTCGTGGTGCTCGGTCCCGGCCCTGCTCACGGCGCCCACCAGCCGGTGCCCCTCGGGATGCCGGTCGGCCCGGCCGAGCACCATCGCCGCGGCGCCCGACCCCAGGGTCAAGGTGGCGAACTGCGAGATGACGTCCCGGCCCGTCGTCTCCGGCCGGGACAGCTGGGCGATGGTGTTCTCCTGCACGGTGCGCGCGTCTTCACCGTCGACGACGAGGGCATATTCGACCACTCCCCCGTCGATCATCGCCGCGGCGATCTGCATGCCGTTGACGAAGCCCAGGCAGGCGTTGGTCACGTCGAAGTTCTGGCACGAGCGCGGCAGGCCGAGCGCGTGGTGTACCGCCACGGCGGTGGACGGCTCCAGGAACCGACGGCTCACCGAGGTGTTGACCAGGAGCCCCACCCGCGCCGGGTCGATGCCACTCTCGCTGAGCGCCTTGGCGCCCGCGGTGGCGGCCCCGTCGACGAAGGACACTCCCTCGGGCCACCAGCGCCGCTCCCGGATGCCGGCCAGCCGCTCGAGCAGACCCGGGCGCAGGCCCACCCGCTGGTACGTCTCGGCGAGGCGCTCGTCGAAAGTGGCAGAGGTGACGACCTCCGACGCGTCCAGGGCGCAGACGGTCAGTGCGGTGGTGTTGCTGAAGCGATGAGTCGCGTTTCCGGTCATCTGGAGGTCCCGTCCACTCCTCGAAGGACGACCCGGGGGTACACGCCCTGTGAGCCACTACCTACCCTAAGCGACGCCACGGTATGCCGGTGCGCGGCCAGCTGTTCGGCATACCGACGCGGGTCGAGCCGGCTTGCTGGGGTTGTGACATGGATGGTGACATGGTCGCAGCACGTGACGTCGTGGCGGCGCGAGGTGCACAAGTTGTATGCCGACGTCATGGCTGAGCCGGATCCTGCGGCGGGACACGCCTGGCGGGTGCGGCGGCGCGTCGAGCTGTTCGAGTGCCACCCCGCCTCGGCCCGGCAACCGGGTCAGCACCTTCGGCACGCACCGTACGACCCGGCATACCGCTTCCTTGTCAAACCCAAGCCGACCGAGCTGGAGGTGTGCGTCGAGCCGCGAGCGAGCGTCTCGCCCGCCCACGTGCCGGTCGTCGAGAACGGCCGGTCGAAGCGGGTGACGAAGTGCAGCGTGTAGGGCCGGGTGGACTGGCGGAACCCTTGACCGGTCACCGTCGTCTCGATGGTCCGCTCGTCGAGCACCGTCGCGTCGGTGCTCGTCACGGCATGAAGCGCCTGCCCCGTGTTGATGAGGACGGTGGCGTCCTTCGTCGCAGAGAAGGTGTACCGCTGCCAGCCGGTCCGTGTCGTCGCCGTCAGCTCGGCCCTGACCGGACCCGCGGAGCGGTGAGGGTCACGGCATACGAGCCCGGGCTGGCCGTCTCGCTCAGACAACCCGCGCCCATCGCGCTGACTGGAGAAGTGACTGGAGAAGCGGTCCGGTCAGGCATCGACGCCGACCTCACCGAGCGCTCCAAGCTGATGGGCTGGCTCGCCGTAGACCGTGCCCTGCGCATCGCAGAAACTCATCGACTTTCCGGCTCCCTTCTGTTGTCAACCGGTGGTTTGGAGGTTCCTGCCGCGGTTGGTCTTCCGAGGCGCCGATGCCGGGCGTAGCTTCAGGTCTGCGGGTCCGGGAAGTGGCTGATCCGAAGTGTCGATGTGCGGGGGCAGGTCGACCGCGCTGGATTGTTGAGTCGCCCCACAGTGCCCTCCCGGACCCGCGTCGGGCTCTTCACCGACAGCACGCTGGTGGTCGGCGAGCAGCTGGCGATAGATGGCGTCGGAGATCCTGCGCTTGAGGCAGCGCACAGCCTCGAGGGGTTTCTTGCCCTCGGCTCGCTTGCGTCGGTAGTAGGTCCGGCCCTCGGTGTCGAGTCGGATCTGGGTGACGGCGGCGATGTGGATCATGTGGTTGATCCGGCGGTTGCCGGCTCGGGGAGAGCCGGTGCCGGTTCTGCTCACCGGGGGACGCGTCCAGGGGCGCGGTGCCGGTCCAGGAGGCGAACCGGTTGCGGTCAGCGAAGCGGGTCACGTCACCGACGTCGGCCAGGATCCGGGCGGCCACCACTGGTCCGACACCGTAGAGGTCCATCAACCGGGAGCCGCGGGCCACCACGATCACCTTGAGTTCGGCGGTGGCCTTCTTGATCTTGGCGTCGACCGCGATCAGCTCGACCAACTCCTCGGCAGCGATGCTACGCCGGGTCTTGCCGGCGATGTCGCGGGGACGGACGCCGGCGAGCATCGCCTTGGCCTGCAATGGGGTGATGTCCTTCTTCGCTTGACCGGGCAGCAGTTCAGCGAGCAGGGCTTGGAGCCGGTTAACTGTCTGGACCCGGCGGCGGGTCAGGGCCTCGCGGCGGTCGGTGAGCATCCGCAGCGCCTCGAGCTTCCCATCGACTTTCAGGACTCGCAGCCCCTCGGTGCGGACCGCGACGACGGCGATCGAGTGCGCGTCGAGGGCGTCGGTCTTGCGGCTGTGGCCGGTGTCGAAGAGTCGAACCCTGGCGGCGAGTTTCGCCGGGACGTCGACGACCTGCTCGCCGGCCTCGAGGAGGCGCTGGGCCAGGGGGCGCCCGGCGCCGTTGGCGCCCTCGACCGCCCAGACCCGTTCGGGCCAGGCCTTCGCGTAGGTCCGCATCGCGGCGTAGCCGGGTTGCTGTTCGAGGCTGCCGCCGGGCCTTTGGCGACGGCGGGGACCCCCGGCGGGTTCTGGCGTGGCCGGCGGGTGCTGAGCGTGGACGGGACCACCTTGGATGCTCAGGACACGGCGGCGAACCGGGATCGGTTCGGTGGCCCTGGCACCGCGTTAGCCTCGGGCGGCGCGGCGGTGGCTGGGGGTTTCCGAAGGTGCGGGTCGTCGCGCTGGCCGAATGCGGGACCCGGGCGCTGATCGCGGCCAGGCTGGGCAGCTACGCGATGTCGGAGAAGGCGTTGACGATCGAGCTGCTTCCGTTGCTGGGTCAGGGAATGCTTGTCCTGGCGGACCGCAACTTCCCCGGACATGACTTGTGGGGTCAGGCCGCCGCCACCGGTGCGGACCTGCTGTGGCGGGCCGGATCGGCCTTCGGGCTACCGGTGCGGACCGTCCTTGCCGACGGTACCTACCTGTCCGCGCTGGCGCCGCCGAAGGACAAGCGCGGAGTCGGCGCGGCGCCGATCACGGTGCGGGTGGTGGAGTACCACCTGCTCGCCGACGACGCCACCCCCACCGAGACCTTCGCGCTGCTGACGACCCTGCTGGACCCGGACACTGCTCCGGCTGGCGAGCTGGCCGAGCTCTACCACGCTCGCTGGCAGATCAAGAACGCGTTCAGCGCGTTCAAGTCCCAGCCAAAGGCGACGGTGTCGTGCTGCGTTCGAAGACCCCCGACGGCGCCGAACAGGAACTGTGGGCGCTGTTGTGCGCCTACCACGCGATCCGCGAGCTGATCTGCGCCGCAGCGGACCTCACCGATCGAGATCCGCTGCGGTTGTCCTTCGTCGCCGCGCTCGACGCGGTCCGCGGCCCGGTCGGCGACCCGCCCGCTTTCCCCCCCTGAGCACCCACCGGGAACGCCGCCGACCGCCTGGCTACACCTGCTCGCGGCACGCTCTAACCCCCGCCGGCTCGGCCGGACCAACCCGCGCCAGGCCAAACGCAGCCACAGCTACCCCCGCAAACCCGCCGACCACACGAAGCGACCGCCAGCCCGCGGCACACTCACCCTCGTCCTCCTACCGCTCACACACGCCCAGAGCCTCTAAGTTGAAGGTATTGGGTCCGACCCGCGCTCATCCAGCCGCCCGCATGTCCGGTCAGTGGATCGGGATGTCCACACCCATTTCGTCTTCGCGACGCGGTCCGAAGTAACGACGGTCCGATTCTGCGATTGCCAGGTCGTTGATGCTGGCCTCACGACGTCGCATTAACCCATCGGGGCGGAACTCCCAAAGTTCGTTGCCATAGCTACGAAACCACTGGTCTGCGTGGTCATGCCATTCGTACTGGAAACGCACGGCGATGCGGTCGGCGTCGAACGCCCAAAGGGACTTGCGGAGCACATAGTCCAACTCGCGTTCCCACTTGCTCCTGAGGAACTCCACGATCGCATCGTGACCAACTATGAAAACGTCGCGGTTGCGCCAGACGGAGTCTTGGCTGTACGCCGATGCGACCCTGTCGGGGTCTCGGGTGTTCCAGCCGTCCTCCGCGCTTTGAACCTTCTGCGCGGCTGAATCCCTGCCAAAGGGTGGCAACGTTGGGCGAACCGACACGAGTCCTCCTGAGAGTGAACAGATGTGGTCGTCATTGTCCACGCTCCCTCGACACGACAACACCCCCTCTCAGTGCGGCGCCAAGAAAAGCGGCTCTCCCGGCATGAGTGTGGGTCGGATGGTGGACTCAGGGCGGGGAATGCGTTGGGGTGAAGGGGGAGCTGCGGTTCGGGGCCTGGTTGCAGGACGCGCACGGACGGTGACCTAGGTTTGGCGGTTCTCACGCCAACCGAACGAAGGGCCGTCCGTGCGCGTCACCACTG
>JBBRZC010000048.1:0-19172 GCA_038237075.1 Actinomycetales bacterium | reverse complement strand
GGACGGGCCGGGCGGGCCGGCGTGGCCGGCCCCGGGGAGTGCGGGTGCAGGGCTCGGCGCGTTGTTCGGTGACCTTGCGTCGTGGAAGACGACGGCCCCGCGCTCCGAGCACACCGACGCCGCCGACGCTGCTGCCGCCTCCGCCGCTGACGCCGCCGCCGCCGCCGATGCTGGCGCCGATGCTGCCGTCGACGCTGGCGCTGGCGCTGGCGCTGGCGCTGGCGCTGCGGCTGGCGCCGATGCTGCCGCCGACGCCGATGCTGCTGCCGTCGCTGCCGCCGGTGACCCTGCCGCTGAGGCGGTCGGCTGTGCTGGGCCGGTCGGCTTGGTGGGGTGGTTGACGGTGGCTGCGCGGGCGGCGGAGACGGCGTATGGGGAGCCGGTGTGGCGTGAGGGTGACACCGGTTTGGCGTCGGTGATGGCGTTGGTGGGTCGGCTGCGCTCCGTCGTGGACCGGGTCGAGGTGGCGGTGGCGGGGCAGGTGGTGGAGCGGGGCACCCCGGGGGGTCGGGGCCTGGGGCCGGTGGACTGGCTCGTCGAAGCGGCCGGGGAGTCCGCTCCGCGTCCGGATCCGCGGCATGCCGCACGGGTCCTGGCGGTCGCGGCGGCGTGCCGCCCGTGCGCGCCGGGTGGGGAGGTCTTCGGGGCGGCGTTCCGCTCGGGAGCGATGCCGTTGGACAAGGCCGCCCAGGTGGCGGGGTTCGTCCGTCAGGTCCGGGGGGTCGGTGACCTCGACGCGGTCGCCGCCGATGTCGCGACGTTGTGCTCGGCCGCGTGCGACGACCGCGACGGGCGGGGCCTGTCCAGCGGCGAGCTGGGTCGGGCGATCCGGTTCGCGGTCCGCCTCATCACCCCGGCACGTGACCTGGAGAAGGACGAGGACCGGCTCCGGATGGCGCGGGCGTTGCACAAAGGCCCCGGCCCGGCGGGGATGAGCGCGTACCGGCTGCTGCTGGACCCGGAGGGCGCTGCGGTCCTGGACGCGGCGTTGTCCGCGCTGTCCGCGCCGGTGTCCGGCCCGGACGGGGAGCGGGACCTCAGAACGGCGGCGACCCGCCGCGCGGACGCGTTGCTGGAGGTGGTCCGCCGCGGGGTCTCCGCGCCCGGTGAGACGCCGAAGAGCGAGAAGGCGCAGGTGGTCGTCACGATCCCGCTGGCGCACCTGCTCGACGGGTGCCGCGGCGCGGGGCTGACGATGAGCGGGCAGCTGCTCTCACCCGCCGTGGTACGCCGGATGGCCTGCGACGCCCGGATCATCCCGATGGTCCTCGGCTCCCAGGGTGAGCTCCTCGACCTCGGACGAGGGCAACGGCTGTTCACCCCCGCCCAGCGCCGCGCGGTGTGGCACCGCGACCAGCAATGCTCCTACCCCGGCTGCACCATCCCGGCCGGGTGGTGCGACGTGCACCACGTGCGCTGGTGGTCCCGCGGCGGGGAGACCAACCTGACCAACGGGGCCCTCCTCTGCGGGCGACACCACACCCTCGTCCACCACCGCGACCTGACCGCGACCGTCACCGACACCGGCGTCACCTGGCACCTCTAACGGACCAGCCCCAACACCCCGCCCCAACCGGCAGGGAACACCACCATGCCCGCGCGGTGCACTGACGGCAGGGCGAGCCCGTCAGCGGGGCTCGCAGATGACGACGGGGATGTCGCGCTCGGTCCGCTCCTGGTAGCCGGCGTAGCCCTTGTTCTTCGCGACGATCCGCGGCCAGAGGGTCGACTTCTCGTCGGCCGAGGCGACCCGCGCCGTGTAGGGCCGACGCGTCCCGTCGACGGTGATCTCGACGTCCGGATTGGCGCGCAGGTTGAGGAACCAGTCCGGCTGGCCGGGGCTGCCGCCCTTCGACGCGACGAGGACTATGGCCTCGGGCGTGTCGACGGGGGCGGTGAGAACCGTGTCGCGCGGCTGCCCCGACTTGCGGCCGACGGTGTGCAGCTCGACGACCCGCATGCCCAGCGCACGGGACCCCAGCCGCCCCCCGCTGAGGCGCAGCACGAGCCGGTGCAGGCCGCTCGTGCGGCGGAAGTTGGCGTTGCTCATCGGCCGTCCGCTCATCGGGCGAGTCTACCGGGCTCCGGGTTGGGCTCCGGCTCAGACACCCAGATCGACTGCCGCGCAACCGGATGCTGCATAGCGACCCGAAGGTTTCCCCAAGGAGCGACGCACACCCTTGGCCTGTCAACGTCGTGGGACCCCGTCGCCAGTTGTTCTTGGTCGCCCTCCTTCGACCCGCTGGTTCGTCGGTTCAGGAGGGGTGGTTCCCATGGCTGGTCTCGGGAAGGAACGTCAGGGCGAAGTGGGGTCGAGGTGGACTCGACGCGTCCCGGGAGTCCGGGTCTCGTCGTCCACGGTCGCCGGGGTCGTCGTGACCACCCTCGTCGCGACGATGGGCGGCCTGGCCCTCTCGCAGCTGTCCGCGGCCGGGTTCTCCGAGACGGCGGCGGCCTCGAGCGCCACCCAAACCAGGCCATCTCGGCTGGCGACCTTCAGCCAGCCGCTCGCGATCCCGCCCAAGGTCGACCTCACCGGGGGCGGGTCGGCGACGCTGACGATGCGCGGTGGCACGCACCGGTTCTCCCCCGCGCTGCCGCCGACCCCCACCCTCGGGTATGCCGTTGGCAGCGCGCCCGGGAAGGACACCTTCGGCGGCCCGACTCTCGTCGCGCGGCGCGGCGTACCGGTCTCGGTGACGGTGAAGAACGAGCTGGGCGCCCACCCGTTGGCCGGGTCGATGGACCACAGCCTCATGGGGATGGCTCCCGACGACGCGACGATGCCGCGCGGCACGCTGCATCTGCACGGCGCGCATGACCCGGCGGACATGGACGGGCTCCCGGCGTCGACATTTACGCCGGGGGAGAGCTTCACTTACCACTACGGCAACGACCAGGAGGCGACCGGGCTCTGGTACCACGACCACGCGTGGGGGATGACCCGGCTCCAGGTCACCGCCGGCCTTGCCGGCCAGTACTGGCTGCGCGACCAGTACGACACCGGCACGGCGAGCAACCCGCTCGGGCTGCCCTCCGGAGCCGACGAGGTGCCGCTGACACTCCAGGACCGCACCTTCAACGCCGACGGGACCTTCGCCTACCCCGTAGGGGCGTTCGCCGGTGCGAAGGTGCCCGCTGGCTACCCCGACACCTGGGCTCCGGAGTCCTTCGGTGACACGTCGATCGTCAACGGCACCGCGTTCCCGAACCTCGACGTGCACCGGGGCCTCTACCGCTTCCGCGTGCTCAACGCCTCGAACGCGCGGTTCTACAACCTCAGCTTCGACAAGCCCGGCGTGACGTTCTACCAGATCGGCAGCGACGGCGGTCTCCTCGACCGCCCGGCCCCGCTGACCAGCCTGCGCCTCGCCCCGGCCGAGCGTGCCGACCTCCTCGTCGACTTCAGCCGCTTCGAGCCCGGCACCAAGCTGCGGTTCACCAACGACGCAGTCGGTCCCTACCCCAGTGGCGCCCCGACGGCCGCCGAGGGCGGCAACCCCCTGCCTGAGGTTATGCAGTTCACCGTCACCGGGGCGAAGGGCTTCCAGGCTCCCGTCCCCACCCGGCTCCGGGGCCGCGATAACCAGCCCGCCGGTATCGTGGACCTCCACGCGTCGAAGACCCGGACGATCATGCTCAACGAGATCGAGGACCCCGCGCAGCCGGTCCACGTGATGACCAACAACCAGTTCTACGCCGACGGGATGGGTATGCCGCGCACCACCCAGATCGAGACCCCCACGGCGAACACCGTCGAGGAGTGGGACATCGTCAACACCACGGAGGACGCCCACCCCATCCACCTACACCTCACCCAGTTCCAGGTGAAGAACCGCCAGGACTTCGACAAGGTCGCCTACACGGCGGCGGTGAACCTGCGCCTCGCGCTCAAGGGAGTCGCCGGCGCGGGACTGCCCGAACCCAGCGCGGCAGGCCAGGGTCCGTGGCCCGCGGTCCGTCCGGCGCCCTTCCTGCTCGGTGCGCCGACGGCCCCGCCGGCGAACGAGTCGGGGTGGAAGGACACCATCGTCGCGATGCCCGGTCAGGTCACCCGCATCCTCGTGCCTTTCGGTGGCACCGCGGCCGGCATCCCGGCCCCGTTCACGGGCGACGCCCGAGGCGCGGCGGTGCAGCACTTCCTGGGCAGCTACGTGCTCCACTGCCACATCCTTGAGCACGAGGACAACGACATGATGCAGCCGTTCCGGGTCGTCGCCCCGTAGCCGCACGGCATAGGGATGACGAGGGCCCCGGCGCGATCCGCCGGGGCCTTCGTCTCGTAGGTGGGTGGTGCGCCGCCAGGGATTCGAACCCCGAACCCAGTGATTAAGAGTCACTTGCTCTGCCATTGAGCTAGCGGCGCAACGACGGTTGAGGCTACTACAGCGGCCCGTCCGTCAGGAAATCGGTTGATCTGCGTGGGAGCGCCGTCGCCGCTGCTCGTAGACGAGGAGGGCGACGCCCGCGACGAGCAGCGCCCCCCCGACGACGAGACCGGGCATGTGGTCCGGATGCCATATCGATGTGGCCTGCTTCTGGGGCGTCTTGTAGGTGGGCGTGACGTTCGGGGCGCCGGCCGCGGGTGCCGGTGCGGTCCCGGTGGCGGGCGTGCCCGCCGAGGTGGCGAACGCCCCCGCCAGCAATGTGAACGTGGACTCGCCCGACACGGGGTGTCCGTCGTCTCCGGTGACCCGCCAGGCCACCTGGTAGCCGCCCGCCTGCATGGGTCCGATGACTGCCGCCGTCACCGTCGTGTCACCGAACGTGAGTGGGGCGACCTTCACCGGGCTGCCGTCGCTGGTGAGGATGACCTGGCCGAGGCCGGCGCGCACCTTGTCGTCGAAGGTCAGGACGAGCTCGGTCGGGGGCTGGTCGAGCCGGGCCTCGGCGGCGGGCCAGACCGACACGAGCCGGACATGGGCCGGTGCGAGGGCAAGCGCCGAGTGGCCGGCCGCCCGCGCCGGCGCCGCCGAGGCCACCGTCGCGAGGAGGGAAAGGACCACCGTGGCAAGCAGCAGCACGGCAACCGCCAGGGCGATGACCCTGTTGCGGCGTTCCTTCCCGGCATACATGGGATGCATTCTCGCCCATGAGCCCGATGGTCATGGGCACCGCGCCGGAGCAGGTACGATGGGCGCCGCTTCAATGCGCGGACGGCCCCGGCCGTCCGGCATGGTGGGTGTAGCTCAGCTGGTAGAGCACCTGGTTGTGGTCCAGGTGGCCGCGGGTTCAAGTCCCGTCACTCACCCCAGACGTGACGTCCCCAGACAGGCCCCGGTCCGAGGCCTGTCTGGGGAGGGCGGTCAGGGCTCGATGACGTGATCGGCGGCCAGGGCCTTCGCCGTGGCCGAGTCGGGGCCGGGCCGCGGGACGAAGACGGCGGCGCGGTAGTAGCGCAGCTCGGCGATCGACTCGCGGATGTCCGCGAGGGCCCGGTGGCCCCCCGATTTCTTGGGGGCGTTGAAGTACGCCCGGGGGTACCACCGACGGGACAGCTCCTTGATCGAGCTGACGTCGATGATCCGGTAGTGCAGGTGTGCCTCGAGGTCAGGCATGTCCCGGGCCAGGAAGCCCCGGTCGGTGCCCACGGTGTTGCCTCCGAGCGGAGCCCGCCGCGGCTCGGGAACCCACGCGCGGATGTAGTCGAGGACCAGATCCTGCGCGAGTGCCATCGTCGTGCCGGCCGCGAGCTCGTCGAGCAGGCCCGACGTCGTGTGCATCTCCCGCACGAAAGGGTCCATCTGATCGAGGGCCTCCGGCGGTGCGGCGATGACGACGTCGACCCCGTCACCGAGCTGGTTGAGCTCGAAGTCGGTCACCAGGGCGGCGACCTCGACGAGGGCGTCGGCCTGGAGGGAGAGGCCGGTCATCTCGCAGTCGACCCACACGATGCGGTCGTTCGTGGCGCGGTCGTTCGTCGCGGGGTTCGGGGGGAGGCTCACGGCGTCAGCCTAGAGGTGACCTGCACTAGCCTGCTGCCCATGTCTTCAGGGGATCGGCCTTCCGGACCGGGCAACCCCGGCCCTGGCAACCCCGGCCCGGGCAACCCCGGCCCGGGCAACCCCGGCCCGGGTGACCCCGGCAGGTCCGAGCACCTGCCGCCATCCGGGCCAACCGGGTCCGCGGCATACGTGCCGGTCGAGCAAGGGGTGTACTCGGGCCGGACCAACCCGACCGCCCGGCCGATGCTGCGCGGCATCATCACCTACGGGATCGTCGGCACGGTCTTCCTCCTCTCCCTGGCCGTTCTCGCCCTCGAGTTCGGCTCCGGGCTCGGCGTCCGGACGACGGTGCTGGCCGCCGCGTTCGCCGCGCTGCCGCTGTTCGTCGTGGTGCCGTCCTACCTCTGGCTCGACCGCTACGAGGCGGAGCCGAAGCGCTTCCTCGTCCTCGCCTTCCTCTGGGGGGCGCTGTGCGCGGCAGTGGGGGCGCTCCTCGTCAACACCGGCTTCGCCCTCGTCGCGTCCCTGGCGGGGGCGCCGGACCCCGACACCCTCAGCGCGCTGGTGAGCGCCCCGGTCGTCGAGGAGGGGCTCAAGGGGCTCGGGATCCTGCTGCTCATCCTGCTGCGCCGCAAGGAGTTCGACGGCATCATCGACGGCATCGTGTATGCCGGGATGATCGGCGCCGGCTTCGCCTTCAGCGAGAACATCCTCTACCTGGGCCGCACCTACCTCGAGTTCGGGCAGGAGGGGCTCGGCTACCTCTTCTTCGTGAGGTGCATCATGGGCCCCTTCGCCCACCCGCTGTTCACCGCGTGCACGGGGATCGGGCTCGGCATCGCGGTCTCGTGGTTGCGCACCAAGGCGACGCGGGTCGCCGCCGGCCTCGCCGGCTACGGGTGCGCCGTGCTCCTGCACGGCATCTGGAACCTCTCCGCGTCGACGGGCCATCTCCTCGGGGTGTACTTCGGCTTCCAGGTGCCCCTCTTCCTCGCCTTCGTCGGGTTCATCGTCTGGTTGCGGCGCCGGGAGGGTCGGCTCATCCGGCTCTACCTCAGCCAGTACGCGGACGCCGGCTGGCTCAGCCACCGGGAGGTCGCGATGCTCGCCTCGCTCACCGCCCGCCGTCAGGCCCGCGACTGGGCCCGCCAGCACGGCGGGAGGCGCGGGCTGACGTCGATGCGCAGCTTCCAGGACAGCGCCAGCGACCTGGCCCTGCTCCGCTCGCGCATCGCGCGCGGCTCGGCCACCCCGGATGCGCAGGAGCAGGAGCGCACCCTCCTGACCGCCGTCGTCGCACACCGGCAGGGGTTCATCGGCACGTTGGCCTACTGAGCCCGCCCTAGACTTCGGGGAGCGGCGACGGCCACGCAGTACGCCGGCCCGCGCAGTACGCCGGCCCTCGTAGCACAACGGATAGTGCAGCGGCCTTCTAATCCGCAGGTTGCAGGTTCGAGTCCTGCCGAGGGCGCCACGGGGTGGGTCCGGCCCGTGCCCGCCCTCCCGCTCCGGTATGCCGTGCCGGCCCCTCGCAGGTCTGGGCAGGGTCGTCCTCGGAAGACCGGGGACGCGCCGGGGCCGAGTTTGGCGCGGGCCCGGCGACTTGCAAGGATGCAGCCGTGACCGTGACCACGGCAGGGGCCGAGACGCAGCACCTGCTCGATGCCGTGACCCTCCTACGCGACGAGGTCGCCGCGTCGAACCTGCCCCTCGACCTGCCAGGTGTCGAGGAGGCGGTGGCCGGCCGGTCCGGGCTGCTGCGGCAGCTCGACGACTACGTCATCCCCCGCCTCACGTCGATCGAGGCACCCCTGCTCGCCGTCGTCGGCGGCTCGACGGGCGCCGGCAAGTCGACGCTCGTCAACTCGCTCGTCGGCTCGGTCGTCTCCTCGCCGGGGGTGCTGCGGCCGACGACCCGCTCGCCGCTGCTCGTGCACCACCCCGACGACGAGCGCTGGTTCGGCGACGCCCGCATCCTGCCCGACCTCGCCCGCTCGAGCGGCTCGCAGGTCGTGGAGGGGGAGCAGACGATGCGGCTCGTGGCGTCGTCGACCCTGCAAACCGGACTGGCCCTGCTCGACGCACCCGACATCGACTCGGTGGTCGCTCCGAACCGGGTCCTCGCCCGGCAGCTGCTGGCCGCCGCCGACCTCTGGCTGTTCGTCACCACGGCCGCGCGCTACGCCGACGCGGTGCCCTGGGAGCTGCTCCGCCAGGCGTCCGAGCGCGGGACCGCAGTGGCGGTCATCCTCGACCGGATGCCGCCCGAGGCGGTCGACGAGATCCGGGAGCACCTCGGCTCGATGCTGCGCGAGCAGGGGCTGGCCACGGCGCCGATCTTCACCATCGCCGAGTCGGGGCTCGAACCCGGGGGACTGCTCCCGCACGCCCAGGTGGCCCGGCTCCAGTCCTGGCTCTCCGCCCTCGCCAAGGACGCACGGGCGCGGGCCATCATCGTGCGGCAGACCCTCAGCGGCGCCCTCGACTCCCTCGAGACCCGCACCGACCTGCTGGTCGACGCGTCACGCGCGCAGGTCGCCGCCACGACCGCGCTCTCGAGCGCCGCGGACCGCTCCTATGCCGACGCGGTCGAGGGCGTCGCGCTGGGGATGCGCGACGGCTCCCTGCTGCGCGGCGAGGTCCTCGCCAGGTGGCAGGAGTTCGTCGGCACGGGCGAGTTCTTCAAGCAGGTCGAGTCGACGGTGTCGCGGGTGCGCGACCGGGTCGTCGCGGCGGTCAAGGGCGACCCCGTCCCCTCCACGGACCTCGGCGAGGCGTTGCAGAGCGGCGTTGCCGAGCTCATCCGCGCCGAGGGCCAGGGCGCGGCCTCGGCGACCTCACGGTCCTGGCGCACGCTCGTCGGGGGAGCGATGCTCCTGCAGGAGCATCCTGACCTGCCGCGGGTCTCACCGGACTTCGGCCGCCAGGTGCAGGCACTCGTCCACGACTGGCAGGGCGACGTGCTCGACCTCGTGCGCCACGAGGGTCGCGACCGGCGCACCACGGCGAGAGTCACGGCATACGGGGTCAACGCCGTCGGCACCGTGCTCATCCTCGTGACCTTCGCGCACACCGGCGGCCTTTCCGGCGCCGAGGCCGGCATCGCCGGCGGCACCGCGATCCTTGGGCAGAAGCTGCTCGAGGCGATCTTCGGCGACCAGGCCGTGCGGACCCTGGCGGGCAAGGCGAGGCAGGCCCTCGTCGACCGGGTCGAGCAGCTCTTCTTCGAGGAGGAGCAGCGGTTCCATGCCGCGGTCGGCGAGGTGGAGCTGCGCCCCGACCAGGCGCGTCGGCTGTCCTCGGCGGCGCTGGCCGTCCGGGCCTCCCGATGAGCCCGCTAAGGAGGGGTGGCGCCACCGTCGCTGCCCCGAGCGCCGAGACGCTGCGCGAGCAGGCCGAGGCTCTCGGTGCGGCTCTCGAGAGCGGTGGTGACCAGCTCGACCGGGCCGCGGTAGCCGAGGCCCGCCGGGTCGTCGACAAGGTTCACGAGCGCAGCGCCATCGCCGGCAGCCACACCGTCGTCGCCCTGGCCGGGGCGACCGGCAGCGGCAAGTCCTCGCTGTTCAACGCGCTGGCCGGGGCCGACCTCGCGGCCATCGGCGCCCGCCGACCGACGACCTCGGCCCCGACCGCCGCGGTCTGGGGCGAGGCGGCGGCCGGTGAGCTGCTCGACTGGCTGAGGGTGAGCCAGCGCCACTCCATCGCCGGCGGCTCAGGCAGAGCGGGCCCAGAGAACGGCGGCTCGTATGCCGGAGGGCTCGACGGGTCGCGAGCCGGAGGGCTTGACGGGCTCGTCCTTCTCGACCTTCCCGACTTCGACTCGCGCGAGCGGAGCCACCGCACCGAGGCGGAACGGGTGCTCGCTCTCTGCGACGTCTTCGTCTGGGTCACCGACCCGCAGAAGTACGCGGACTCGCGGCTGCACGACGACTACGTCCGCGCGCTGGCCGGCCACGCCGCCGTCATGGTCGTGGTCCTCAACCAGGCGGATCGGCTCAGTCCCGAGGCGCTGGGGCGGTGCCGTGACGACCTCGCGCGGCTCTTCGCCGACGACGGTGTCGCAGGCGTGACGGTGCTGACGACCTCCACCCGGACCGGAGCGGGGGTCGTGGAGCTGCGTCAACGGCTCGGGAACGCCGTCGCCGGGCACCAGGCGTCCCGGCAGCGGCTCGCCGCCGACCTCTGCGCCCGGGCGGTGGTGCTGCGCCGCGGTGTCGCCGACTCGGAGGTCTCGCTCGGGCAGGACGCCGACGACCGTCTCGTCGACGCGCTCTCCCGGGCGGCCGGCCTACCCGTGGTGCTGCAGGCGGTCGAGGAGGACTACCGGCGTGAGGCCACCGCCCGCAGCGGATGGCTCTTCACGCGGTGGGGACGGCACATCCGGCCCGACCCGCTCAAGCGGCTGCGGCTCGGCCGGTCGTCGTCGGCAGGGCTCACGGTCGACCCCAGCGACGTGCGCGCCGTCCTCGGCCGGTCCTCGGTGCCCGCGCCCTCACCGGCGGCCCGGTCCGCGGTCCGGCTCGCGGCCCGAGAGCTCGCCGACCGCGCGTCCGAAGGGCTGCCGGTGCCCTGGTCCGAGGCCGTGGCCGACGCCGCGGAGCCGGACTCGGCGCGCCTCGACGAGGCGCTCGACCGGGCGGTCGTCGGCACGCCGCTGCGCGGCCGAACGCCCGCCTGGTGGCGGTTCATGGGCGTCCTCCAGTGGGTGCTCGGCAGCGCCGCCGTCGTCGGCCTGCTGTGGCTGCTCGTCCTCGCCGTGGTCGGCTGGCTCCAGCTGCCGACGATCGACACCCCGAGGCTCGGACCTCTGCCCTGGCCCACCCTGCTCCTCGTCGGCGGGCTGCTCCTCGGCGCGGTGGCGGCCGCGCTGGCCCGGGCGCTCGGCAGGGCCGGTGCCCGACGGCACCGGCGGGCCGTCTCCCGCCGGCTGCGCGACGTCATCGAGGGCGTGGCGTCGGAGCGGCTCGTCGCGCCGGTCAGCGCGGTGCTCGAACGGCACCGCCGGACCCGTGAGCGGCTCGACGCGGCCGCCCGCCGTCCCTGACCGGCGTCCCTGACGTTCGCAAGACCCACGTCGAGCAAATGTCCACAGGGGTGCGGCAGGTCGTCCCACGCTCCACAGGGCGATGACGCCGCCTGGCCGACGAGGGCCGCGAAACCCACGCTGGAGTCCTTCCCGCCGCACCGGCGGGACCGGACAGGATGAGTGGGAGTCAGCAATGAACGAGAGCTTCGTGACCGTCGTGGGCAACCTCGTCGGGGACCCGCAGAGCCGGTCGACGAGGGCGGGCAAGCCGTTCTCGACCTTCCGTGTCGCGTCGACGACGCGCCGGTGGGACGTCGAGACGCGCGCCTTCGTCGACGGCAGCACCAACTACGTCAACGTCGTCGCCTTCAACGCGCTCGGTGGCAACATCATGGCCAGCCTCAAGAAGGGTCAGCCGGTGGTCGTCTACGGGCGGCTTCGGGTGAACCAGTGGGTCAACGGGGACGGGCTCAACATGACCTCCGTCGAGGTCGACGCCCACACCGTCGGCCATGACCTGGGCCGGGGTCAGACCGCGTTCTCACGGCCGGAGCGGGTCCAGTACGACGCCCAGGACCGGCTCGCGGACGCGAACATCCAGCGGGCTCTCGACGCGTCCGAGGCGGACGAGCTCGGTGCCGCCGACGACCTCCGCGCCCCCGACCTCGATGCGGACGAGGGCGCGGCGGTCGCCCCGCAGGGCGGGGGCCGGCTGCTGCGGGGAGGGTTCGGCCGATCCGCCGAGGATGCCGAGACCGACGAGTACGTCGTCGTCGACGCCGTCTGACATCCATCGGAGCATTCCTCGGCCGCCCGGCCCGTGTCGTCGGTCGCCAGCCCGGCCGGCGGCATCGGGACCGCCGCGGCAACGCGTGGGTATGCCGTGGGACCCGGGGGAGTGGTGCGGCGTCAGGGTGGACGGATTGGGTCCGGATGTGGGGCCGCGGATAGCCTTCGGCCATGCCCGAGTTCATCTACACCATGACCAAGGCGCGCAAGGCGCACAACGAGAAGGTCATCCTCGACGACGTGACGATGTCGTTCCTGCCCGGCGCCAAGATCGGCGTCGTCGGGCCGAACGGCGCCGGCAAGTCGACGATCCTCAAGATCATGGCCGGGCTCGACCAGCCCTCCAACGGCGAGGCGCGACTCGCGCCAGGCGCCACTGTCGGCATCCTGCTGCAGGAACCCCCGCTCAACGAGGAGAAGACAGTCCTCGGCAACGTCGAGGAGGGTGCGGGCGAGATCAAGGCCAAGCTCGACCGCTACAACCAGATCGCCGTCGAGATGGGGGAGCCAGACGCCGACTACGACGCCCTGCTCGAGGAGATGGGACATCTCCAGGAGGACATCGACCACGCCGACGCGTGGGACCTGGACGCCCAGCTCGAGCAGGCGATGGACGCGCTGCGGTGCCCGCCGCCCGACGCCGATGTCACCGTGCTCTCGGGGGGCGAGCGACGCCGCGTCGCCCTGTGCAAGCTGCTCCTCCAGAAGCCCGACCTGCTGCTCCTCGACGAGCCGACCAACCACCTCGACGCGGAGTCGGTCCAGTGGCTCGAGCAGCACCTGGCCGGCTACCCGGGCGCCGTCCTCGCCGTCACCCACGACCGGTACTTCCTCGACAACGTCGCCGAGTGGATCGCCGAGGTCGACCGGGGCCGCCTCTATCCCTACGAGGGCAACTACTCGACGTACCTCGAGAAGAAGTCCGCGCGCCTCCAGGTGCAGGGACGCAAGGACGCCAAGCTCGCCAAGCGCCTGCGGGACGAGCTCGAGTGGGTTCGGTCCAACGCCAAGGGCCGCCAGGTCAAGTCCAAGGCGCGCCTGGCGCGGTACGAGGAGATGGCCGCCGAGGCGGACCGCACCCGCAAGCTCGACTTCGAGGAGCTCCAGATCCCGCCGGGCCCGCGGCTCGGGTCGACGGTCATCGAGGTCACGAACCTCAAGAAGGGCTTCGGCGACCGCGTCCTCATCGACGATCTCTCGTTCTCGCTGCCCCGCAACGGGATCGTCGGGGTCATCGGTCCCAACGGCGTCGGCAAGACAACCCTTTTCAAGACCATCGTGGGGCTGGAGGAGGCCGACAGCGGCGCCGTCAAGGTCGGGGAGACGGTCTCGATCTCCTACGTCGACCAGAACCGCAGCGGGCTCGACCCGAAGAAGAGCCTCTGGGAGACGGTGTCCGACGGCCTCGACTTCCTCAAGGTCGGGCACGTCGAGATCCCGTCCCGGGCCTACGTCTCGCAGTTCGGGTTCAAGGGTCCCGACCAGCAGAAGCCGACCGGGGTTCTCTCCGGCGGAGAGCGCAACCGGCTCAACCTCGCGCTCACCCTCAAGCAGGGCGGCAACCTCCTGCTCCTCGACGAGCCCACGAACGACCTGGACGTCGAGACGCTGGGCTCTCTCGAGAACGCGCTCCTCGAGTTCCCCGGGTGTGCCGTGGTCATCAGCCACGACCGGTGGTTCCTCGACCGGGTCGCGACGCACATCCTGGCCTACGAGGGCGACGCCGAGAACCCGGCCGCGTGGTACTGGTTCGAGGGCAACTACGAGTCCTACGAGGCGAACAAGGTCGAGCGCCTCGGCGCGGACGCCGCCCGCCCCCACCGGGTGACCTACCGCAAGCTGACCCGCGACTGAGCGGCCGGGCATCTCGCCGCACCATCTGGGTCGACCGACGTGACGGAGCCCGGGGGCAGGGCGCACACTGGTCACGTGGACTTGGGACTGGTCCTGACCGCCCTGGTCGTCGGCGCCGTGGGCGCCGTCAGTCTGCGGCGCCGGGGCGGGGCCACTCCCGGGGCCCCCCAGAAGCCCGTGGAGCCGCAACGGCCGCGCGACATGCGGGCGCAGGTCGCGGCGCCGGACTCCGAGGGCCTCGGCATCGACGACCTCGACGCGACCTTCGACGCGCTCTCCGCGGCCCACGCGCACCAGCGCGACGTGCTCCTCGGCGCCCGTCTGAGCCAGCTCGTCCAGCGTCGCGTGCCGGTCCGCGCCATCCGTCGCGCTCCCGGCGTCCCGGCGGTCCGGGTGTGCTTCGCCGACGGGACCGTGGTGCTCTGCAAGGGCACCGGCAACGGCGACTTCGCCCGCCTCGTTCTCGCGCTGCCCACGCAGTCGGTCCGGCTCGCTGACTACGCGCTGGACGAGCGCGGGATGCGGCTGGAGTTCCGGTGGCGACCCGACCACCGGCTCGCGGCCGTCGCCGTGGGGCTCGACCAGCCGGACTGACTCCGGCCCACGTCAGCCGCCCAGCGACCAGCGGGCCACCTCGTGGCACCGGCCCTGCTCGTACCAGGACAGCCGCGCCTCGGCGACCTCCACCGTCGCCGGCAACAGTGGGGCGACCCACGAACGCACCCGGCTGACGTCGACGCCGGGGCCTACCCGGTCGAGGGTGAGGTGCGGGCGCACGGCGTGGAGCGCGCCGCCATAGGGCGGGTGGTCGGGGAAGGCTTCGGCGAGGTCCATTGTGAGCTGCCGGAAGGGCTCCTCGTCGTCGGGCCGCAGGTGGATGGTCCCGTCCGCGAACACGGCGACGGTCTCGAGCCGCGCGGTGAACGGCGGGCGCCGGCGCAGCACGCCGGCGACCCGCTCGCGCAGTCCCGCGGTGAGGTCGGCCGGCGCGACGAACGGTCCGAGAAGGGTGAGGTGCGCGTGGGCGAACCGCGGGTCGCTCGACACGTATGCCGGGTCGTAGTGCGCCGTCCGCGCCCTCACCCAGTGCTCGAGCGGAGGTGCGGGCACCACGAGCACGCTGTGCCCCGGCCAGCGCGCGTCAGTCACGCGGTGCGACGAGGCGGCGCCCCAACGCGGCATACGTCTGCCCGATCTGGGCCGGGGTGCGGCTGATTGCGGGGGAGTACCAGCGGGCGACGTCGATGCACAGCGACATCAGCGCGAGCGCGGTGTCAGGGATGTCGTCGACGGAGAGCTCGCCGCCCTCGACACCGTCGCGCAGCACCTCGCGCACCGTGGCGTCGATCTCCTTGCGCAGGGCGAGGACGTCCTCGCGGTGCCCGGGGGTGAGATGCGGGAACTCGTACTGCACCACGCGGGCGACCTCGTGGTGCTCGGCGTGCCACGTCGAGAACCCCGACATGACGCGAGCCACCCGCTCGGCCGCCGTGCCGCCCCCGGAGGCCGCCGTCCGCACGAGGGCGAGCGCTGCCTCGTGGCCGGTGCGGCTGAGCGCGTAGAGCAGGTCCTCCTTGGAGGGGAAGTGCACATAGACCCCGGCCGGCGAGAGGCCCGCCCGCGACGCGATGTCGCGGGTCGTCGTCGCGTGGAAACCCTTGTCGGCGAACTCGCCGGCGGCGGCGTCGAGCAGCCGCTCGACCGTCTGGGCGCCCGGGATCGTCGTTGACACGTTGACAGCATGCCGCACGTCGGAGACACTAAGCAAGCGCTTAGTTACTCGAAGGTAACCCGGAGGACGCATGCCACGCAACATCTACGACGAGGACCACGAGGCCTTCCGCAAGACGGTCCGCGAGTTCGTCGACCGCACCCTGACGCCCCGCGCCCAGGAGATGCTCGACAGGAAGTCGATCCCCCGCGACATCTGGCAGGAAGCCGGCAAGCAGGGCCTCTTCGGCCTCGACATCCCCGAGGAGTTCGGCGGCGGCGGGGCCGGCGACTACCGCTTCAACGCGGTGTCCGCGGAGGTCCTCTCCGGGTTCAACGCCGCCGTCTCGTCGTGCTTCGGGATCCACGCCGACGTCTGCCCGCCCTACGTCGTGGACCTCGGCACCGACGAGCAGAAGCAGCGCTGGCTGCCGGGCATGGCCTCGGGCGAGCTCATCTGCGCCATCGCCATGACCGAGCCGTCCGGGGGGTCGGACCTCGCCGCCCTGCGCACGACCGCTGTCCGCGACGGCGACTGGGCCCCCGGCGAGGGCGGCGACTGGATCATCAACGGCTCGAAGACGTTCATCACCAACGGGTTCCAGGCCGACCTCGTCATCGTTGCGACTCGCACCGACCCGACCAAGGGCGCGAGGGGGATCACCCTCTTCATGGTCGAGGACGGCATGCCCGGCTTCAGCCGGGGCCGCAAGCTCGACAAGGTCGGTCAGGAGGAGTCCGACACCGCGGAGCTCTTCTTCGACGACCTCCGGGTCTCGGACGCGAACCGGATCGGCCCCGAGGGGATGGGCTTCATCGCGATGATGCAGCGCCTGCCGCAGGAGCGCATCGGCGCCGCGGTCGCCAACACGGCCCATGCCATGCAGATCCTCCGCGAGACCATCGACTACGCGAAGACGCGGACGGCGTTCGGCCAGCCGATCGGCACGTTCCAGCACAACAAGTTCAAGATCGCCGAGCTCGTCACGAAGCTCGAGGTCACCCAGGCCTACGTCGACGACTGTGTCGAGGCGCACCTCAACGGCACGCTCACCGCGGTCGACGCCGCCAAGGCGAAGTGGTGGAGCGCCCAGGTCCAGAACGACGTCCTCGACGAGTGCGTGCAGCTCTACGGCGGCTACGGCTTCATGAACGAGTACCGGGTCGCGCGAGCCTGGCGCGACGCCCGGGTCACGAAGATCTGGGCCGGCTCGAACGAGATCATGAAGGAGCTCATCGGCCGCGACCTCGGCCTCTGAGAACGACGGTCAGTCGCGAGGGCCGCCTGCGACGTAGATGACCTGCCCGCTGACGAAGCCCGCCTCGTCGCTGGTGAGGAACGAGACCGTGGCGGCGATGTCCTCGGGCTGCCCGACGCGCTGGACGGGGATCTCCTTGGCGGAGTGGGCGATGAAGTCCTCGAAGGAGACCCCGAGCCGGTCGGCGGTCGCCTTGGTCATGTCGGTCTGGATGAACCCGGGGGCGACGGCGTTCGCGGTGACGCCGAACCTGCCGAGCTCGATGGCCAGCGTCTTGGTGAAGCCCTGAAGACCGGCCTTGGCTGCCGAGTAGTTGACCTGGCCGCGGTTGCCCAGCGCCGAGGTCGACGAGAGGTTGACGATGCGCCCGAACTTCGCGGCGGTCATGTGGGCCTGGACGGCCTTGGACATGAGGAACGAGCCGCGCAGGTGGACGCCGATGACGGCGTCCCAGTCGCCCTCGGTCATCTTGAAGATGAGGTTGTCGCGGGTGATCCCGGCGTTGTTGACAAGGATCGTGGGGGCGCCGAGCTCGTTCGCGACCCGCTGCACGGCTGCGGCGACCTGGTCGCCCTTCGAGACGTCCACGCCGACGGCGAGGGCCCGGCCACCGGCCGCCGTGATCGCGTCGACCGTCTCGGCGCAGGACGCCTCGTCGAGGTCGAGGACCGCGACGGCGTGGCCGTCGGCGGCGAGGCGCTTCGCCGTCGCGGCGCCGATCCCGCGAGCGGCTCCGGTGACGATGGCGGTGCGGGGCGTGGTGGGCACGGAAGGCTCCTCGGGTTGCGGCTGCGGCGGTATGCTGTGGTCGAGTCTAGTGAGCGAGCGCTTAGGGGGTGGCCGAGCGGGGGGTCCTCACGACTCCTTGAGCCGGAGCATGCCCTCCTGGGCGACGGAGGCCACGAGGCGCCCGTCCGCGGCGAACATCCGTCCGGCGGAAAGCCCGCGGCCACCCTGCGCGGACGGGGACTGCTGCGTATAGAGCGTCCACTCGTCGGCGCGGGCCGGACGGTGGAACCACATCGCGTGGTCGAGGCTCGCGGGCCGCAGCCGAGGGTCCGACCAGGCGATGCCGTGCCGGCGCAGCACCGGCTCGAGGAGGGAGTAGTCCGAGGCGTAGGCGAGGACGGCGGCGTGGATCAGCGGGTCGTCGGGCAGTGTCCCGAGGGCCCGCAGCCAGACGCTCTGCTGGGCGGCGCGCTGGCCACCTGGCTTGAAGTAGATCGAGCCCTCGACGTGGCGCAGGTCGACGGGGCGGTCCTGCGCGAAGCCCTGGGCGACGGGGTCGTCGATGGCGGCGAGGAGCTCCGCGGCGCTGGGCAGCGACTCCGGGTCGGGCGCCGCGGGCATGGTGTCCTGGTGGTCCATGCCCTCGGCGTCCTCTTGGAAGGAGGCGATCATCGAGAGGATGGGATGGCCGTACTGGATGGCGTGGACGCGCCGGGTCGAGAAGGAGTTGCCGTCCCGCATCCGCTCCACGGCGAAGCGGATCGAGTGGTTGTCGTCGCCGGGGCGCACGAAGTAGCCGTGCAGCGAGTGGATGCGCCGGGGTCCGCGCTCGCCGATCCCGGCGACCGTGCGACCCGCGGCGATCACCGACTGCGCGAGCACCTGGCCGCCGAACACCCGCCCGTGCCGCTGCTTCTGGCTCTCGCCGACGAAGACGGTGGTCGCGGACTCGCCGAGCTCCGACTCGGCGTCGCCGGATGCTCCTTCGACGGTGATGCGGGCGTCACCGAGCGAGCGCAGGTCGAGGACCGCGAGCAGCGCGGCGAGGGGGTCGGGTGTGGGCGCTGACTCGGTCACGGCCCGAGACTATCGGGGGGCCGGCCCGCGACGCGCGGTCGCTCGCGACGTCCTCGGCCGGGACGGCCACGTCAGATGCTCAGGCGATGAGCCGGGCGCGTGGGGCGACGCCTCCCGGATCGTCGAGGCTCGCGTCCCAGGCGCGGGCGATCCGGGCGACGGCCTCGGTGAGCTCGTCGGGCGGGAGGATGAAGGGCAGGCGCAGGAACCGTTCCAGGCCGCCTTCCACGCCGAACTGCCCTCCGCTGGCGAGCAGCACTCCGTGCCGCTCAGCCGCCGCGACCACGACGCTGGAGCGGGGCTCGGGCAGCTCGCACCACAGGGCCAGACCACCCGTCGGGACGCGAAAACGCCAGCGCGGCAGTCGGTCTCGCACCGCCGTGACGAGCGCGTCGCGCTGCTCGCGGACCGTGGCGCGGCGCGCGGCGAGGGCCGCGTCGCGCTGGGCAAGCAGCTCGACCGCGACGAGCTGATCGAGCACCGGAGTGCCGAGGTCGAGGCTGTGCCGCGCGTCGACGAGCGCCGCGACGTCCTCGGCTGGCGCGCGCAGCCAGCCGACCCGCAGCCCGCCCCAGAAGGCCTTGCTCACCCCGCCGACGGTAAGGGCGCCGGGCGCGTGCGCGGCGAAGGGCAGCGGCATCGCGGTGTCGGTCAGCGACAGCTCCACGAAGGTCTCGTCGACGACGACGGCCGTCCGGGTCCGGGCGAAGACGGCGGCGAGAGCCGACCGGGTGGCGTCGTCCATCAGCAGGCCCGTGGGGTTGTGGAAGTCCGGCACGAGAT
>JBBRZC010000047.1:0-19812 GCA_038237075.1 Actinomycetales bacterium | reverse complement strand
CGACGCTGCCGGCACCGGCCCGGCCGGCACCGGCCCGGCCCGCGCCGGCCAGGCCCGCGCCGGCCGGGCCGGCCGCGGCGCCCCAGGTCGTCCAGAGGTCCGTCCACGACGCCCGTCACAAGACGACCCTCCCCGGAGCGCTCGTGCGCGCCGAGGGCGCCGCACCCAGCAAGGATGTCGCGGTCAACCAGGCCTACGACGGCCTCGGCGCGACCTGGGAGCTGCTGCACACGGCATACGGGCGAAACTCCTTGGACGACCAGGGGCTGGAGCTGGTGGCGTCGGTGCACTACGACCGTGACTACGACAACGCCTTCTGGGACGGCGAGCAGATGGTGTTCGGCGACGGCGACGGCACCTACTTCAGGGGCTTCACCTCGAGCATCGACGTCATCGGCCACGAGCTGACCCACGGAGTCACGCAGTTCACCGCCGGACTGACCTACGTCGCGCAGTCGGGTGCCCTCAACGAGTCCGTGTCCGACTGCTTCGGCTCCCTCGTCAAGCAGTTCGCGCTGGGGCAGTCGGCAGTCGAGGCCGACTGGCTCGTCGGCGCTGGGCTGTTCACGAGTCGCGTCACGGGGGTGGCGCTGCGCTCGATGAAGGCGCCGGGCACCGCCTACGACGACCCCGTCATCGGCAAGGACCCCCAGCCCGCCGATATGAGCGGCTACGTCGACCTGCCCCACGACGCGCAGCACGACAACGGCGGGGTGCACACGAACTCCGGAATCCCCAACCGGGCCTTCTACCTGGCGGCGACCGCGATCGGCGGCCACGCCTGGGAGGGCGCAGGCCGCGTCTGGTACGACGTGCTGACCGGCCCCGGCATCGCCAAGGACGTCGACTTCGCCGGGTTCGCGGCGCTGACCGTGGCAGCGGCCGGTGCCCGGTTCGGCGCGGACAGCAGCGAGGCCGCGGCCGTCAAGAGGGCCTGGACCACGGTCAAGGTGCTGTGACCGCCCCGCCCACCGACCTCAGAACCCCAGCCGCTGCATCTGCTTGGGGTCTCGCTGCCAGTCCTTGGCGACCTTGACGTGCAGGTCGAGGTAGACCCGCTGGCCCAGCAGGGCCTCGATGCCCGCCCGGGCGTTGGTGCCGACCTCCCGCAGGCGGGAGCCGCCGCGCCCGATGATGATGGCCTTCTGGCTCGAGCGCTCGACGAAGACGTTGACCCGCACATCGAGCATCGGTGAGTTGGCGGGACGGCCGGTCCGCGGCACCATCTCCTCGACAACCACGGCGAGCGAGTGCGGCATCTCGTCGCGCACCCCCTCCAGCGCGGCCTCGCGGACCAGCTCGGCGACCATGACCATCTGCGGCTCGTCCGTGAGCACCCCGTCGGGGTAGAGCTGCGGGGACTCGGGCAGGTAGGACGAGAGGACCTCGCGCACCTCCTCGACCTGCGTGCCCACGGTGGCGGAGCACGGCACGATCTCGTCCCACTGGCCGAGCTGGTCGATGGCGATGAGGTGCTCGGCGAGGCGGAACCGGTCGACGAGGTCGATCTTCGTCGCGATGGCGACGACCGGGCGCCGCCTCCCCTGCTGGATCCCCTTGAGCTCGGCGGCGATGTAGGCGTCGCCGGGCCCGATCCGCTGGTCCGCCGGCAGGCAGAAGCCGATGACGTCGACCTCGAGCAGCGTCTCCCGGACGAGGTCGTTGAGCCGTTCGCCCAGGAGGGTCCGCGGCTTGTGCAGACCCGGCGTGTCGACGAGCACGAGCTGCGCCCGCTCGCCCATGGCGATGCCGCGGATGGTGTGGCGGGTGGTCTGCGGCTTGGAGGAGGTGATGGCGACCTTCTGGCCGACGAGGGCGTTGGTCAGCGTGGACTTCCCGGCGTTGGGGCGCCCGATGAGGCAGGCGAACCCCGCCCGGTATGCCGTGGGCTCGCCGCCCGTGGGCGGCAGTGCCGGCGGCTCGGTGGACCCGGAAGGCGCGGTGGGTCCGGAAGGCGCGGTGGGCGCTGGGGGTGGCGCCTCAGCGCTCATGAGCCCGCTCCTTCTCCGGAAGGTGGTGGGCGAGGACGTCCCGCCCGTCCGCCGCCGCCTCCACGCGGCGTACGATCACCGTGGCAATGCGGTGGCGTCGTCCGGCCATCTTCTCGGCAGTGAGCGAGAGGCCGGCCACCCCGGCGTGGGAGCCGGGGATGGGGACGCGGCCGATGGCCTTGGCGAGGAGACCGCCGACCGTGTCGACCTCCTCCTCGTCGATCTCGACGTCGAAGAGGTCGGCCAGGTCGTCGATGTCCATGGTCGCCGGCACTCGGGTCGTCCCGTCGTCGAGATGCTCCACGCCCGGCGCCTCGCGGTCGTACTCGTCCGCGATCTCGCCGACGATCTCCTCGAGGATGTCCTCGATCGTCACGAGCCCGGCCGTGCCGCCGTACTCGTCGACCACCATGGCGAAGTGGCTCTGGTCGCGCTGCATCTCGCGCAGCAGGTCGTCCACGGGCTTGCTATCGGGGACGAAGTGCATCGGCCGCATCGCGTGCTCGACGGGCGTGGTCGCCGCGCCGGGGTCGGCGTTGGTCCGCCGCACCACGTCCTTGAGGTAGAGCAGCCCGCGGGTGTCGTCGCTGTCGTCGCCGACGACGGGGATCCGCGAGAAGCCGGAGCGCAGGAAGAGCGACATCGCCTGTCGCAGCGTCTTGTCCTGGGCAATGGTCACCATGTCGGTACGCGGCACCATGACCTCGCGCACCACGGTGTCGCCGAGCTCGAAGACGGAGTGGATCATCTCGCGCTCCTCGTCCTCGATGACGTCGCTCTCCCCGGCGATGTCCAGCAGGTCGCGCAGCTCGGCCTCGCTCTGGAACGGGCCCTCGCGGTATCCCCTGCCGGGCGTCACCGCGTTGCCGAACGCGACGAGCACGTGGGCGACCGGACCGAGCACGGTGCGCAGACCGACGGCGAACGGAGCCGCCCGAAGCGCGACCGTGTCGTAGTGCTGGCGGCCGAGGGTGCGCGGCGAGACGCCGACGATGACGAACGAGACGACCGCCATCACGGCGATGGAGATGAACAGAGCCGGGGTGACGCTGTCGACGAGGCTGAGGACGGAGATCGTGATGAGGACCGCGCTGGCCGACTCGGCGACGACCCGAAGGAACGCGAGCACCGCGAGGTATGCCCCGGAGTCGCCGACGACCATGCCGAGCGAGATCGCCCCGCTGCGGCCCTGCTCGAGGAGCTCCTCGGCGCGCACCCGCGACATCCGGAAGATCGCCGCCTCGGAGGCGGCGAGCAGGAACGCGAGGAAGGTGCTCCCGAGCGCGAAGGCCACCATCTGGGGGATCACGAGCGGTCGCCTCAGACGGCGGGCCGGCCGCGGCCGGCGAGGAAGGTGAGCAGCAGCTGGCGCTGCAGCTCGAACATCTCGCGCTCCTCGTCGGGCTCGGCGTGGTCGAAGCCCAGCAGGTGGAGGATGCCGTGGGTCGTGAGCAGGAGCAGCTCCTCCTCGGTGGCGTGGCCGGCGTCCGCGGCCTGCCGGGCCGCCACCCCCGGGCACAGGACGATGTCGCCGAGGACCCCCTCCTCCGGCTCCCGGTCCTCGCGGCCGGGACGCAGCTCGTCCATGGGGAAGCTCATGACGTCGGTGGGGCCCGGCAGGTCCATCCACTGCACGTGGAGCGTCTCCATGGCCGGCTCGTCGACGAGCTTGATGCACAGGTCTGCCTGGGGGTGGACCCGCAGCTGCCCCATGACGTACTTCGACAGCGCCACCAGCTCGAGCTCGTCGGCCCGGAAGTCGGTCTCGTTGAGGACGTCGATGCTCACGTCGTGGCCGTCCGCGGCTCGTTCGGGCGCTGAGGCTCCCGTTTGGCCTCCCGCACGTCGCGGGCGTCCCCCGCGTCCCGCGCGTCCCGCGCGTCCCGCGCGTCGCGGGCGTCCCGCACGTCCCGGGCGTGCCGCAGGTCCCGTCCGTGCCTGACGTCCCGGGCGCCGCGGCGGTCACGAACCGCCTCGGACCGCTCGTAGGCATCGACGATGGCGCCGACCAGCCGGTGCCGGACGACGTCGGCGGAGGTCAGCTCGGCGAAGTGCACGTCCTCGACGCCCTGGAGGATCTCGCGGACCTGCCGCAGGCCCGACTGGGTACCCCCCGGGAGGTCGACCTGGGTCACGTCGCCGGTGACGACCATCTGGGCCCCGAAGCCGAGCCGGGTGAGGAACATCTTCATCTGCTCGCCGGAGGTGTTCTGGGCCTCGTCGAGGATGATGAACGCGTCGTTGAGGGTGCGACCGCGCATGTAGGCCAGCGGTGCCACCTCGATGGTGCCGGCCGCCATGAGCCGCGGGATCGTCTCGGGGTCGATCATGTCGTGCAGCGCGTCGTAGAGCGGACGCAGGTAGGGGTCGATCTTGTCGTTGAGCGTCCCGGGCAGGAACCCGAGCCGCTCCCCCGCCTCGACCGCCGGGCGGGTTAGGATGATCCGGTTGACCTGCTTTGCCTGGAGCGCGGCGACGGCCTTGGCCATCGCGAGGTAGGTCTTGCCGGTGCCCGCGGGCCCGATGCCGAAGACGATCGTGTGCTCGTCGATGGCGTCGACATAGCGCTTCTGGTTCAGCGTCTTCGGGCGGATCGTGCGGCCCCGGTTGCTGACGATATTCATCGTCAGCACATCGGCGGGGCGCTCCGACCCGTGCCCGAGAGCCGCACCGCGCAGCATCGAGATCGAGCGCTCGACGGCGTCGCGGTTGAGGGCCTGGCCGGTGCCGATGATCACAAGCAGCTCATCGAGGAGCCCCTCGACGAGGGCGACGTCGGCGCTGGCCCCGCGCAGCGACAGCTCGTTGCCGCGCACATGCACGTCGAGGTGGGGAAAGGCCCGCTCGATGGTGTGCAGGAGCTCGTCGCGGGGGCCGAGCAGCGTGACCATCGGGACGGACGGCGGGATGGTGATCGAGTGCGTGGGCACCACGGGGGCCTCGCCCCGAGCGCTCTGATGGTCGGCGTCTGTCATGTTGGCCCAAGTCTACGGCGCGGCCGGTGAGGCGGCGACGCCGTTGCGGGCGCCCCGGGCGCCCCCGGCGCGCCCGGCGCTCAGCCGGGCGGCCACCGCATCTCGCGGCCGCCGAGCAGGTGCAGGTGGGCGTGGAAGACGGTCTGGCCGGCCATCGCCCCGGTGTTGGCGACGAGCCGGTAGCCCTGGTCGAGGCCTTCGTCGGCGGCGACCCGGGTGGCAAGGCCGACGACGTCGGCGAGCTCCGCGGCATACCCGCAGAGCGCCCCGAGGTGCTCGACGTGCCGCCGCGGGACCACGAGCACGTGGCTGGGTGCCATGGGGTCGATGTCGCGGAAGGCGAGCGAGTGCGGCGACTCGGCGACGACGTCCGCGGGCACCTCCCCCTCGAGGATCTGGCAGAAGAGGCACCTGAGCGGGGTCATGGCGCAACCTTAGGAGCAACCGGCGCAGTTGCCTCGACGTGCCGTGTCAACGTGTCGGACCGCGAGCGCGTCCATGTTGCGTGAGAACGTTGGCTGTGGCCGAACGCGGCAGGGGCGACACCGTGGGGCGCTCCTCTGCCCGGTGGGCGGCGGACGACGCGCTCACCGAGCTGTATGCCGCCCACTGGTCGTCGCTGGTCCGGCTCGCCTGGCTGCTCGTGCGGGACCAGGGCCGTGCGGAGGAGATCGTCCAGGACGCGTTCGTCGGGGCCCATCCGCACCTGGCCCAGCTCCGTGAGCAGGGCAGCTCCTTGGCCTACCTGCGGCGCAGCGTCGTCAACGGGTGCCGGTCGGTGTTCCGGCACCAGGGGGTCGAGGGGCGCTACGTGCGCGCCGAGTCCGGTCGACCCGAGCTGCCCGGGCGGCTGGCGGCGGAGAGCGCCGAGAGTGCCGCGCTGCGCCACGACGAAGGGGAGACACTCATGGGAGCACTGCGCCGCCTGTCCACGCGACAACGCGAGGTGCTCGTGCTGCGCTACTTCAGCGACCTGTCCGAGCAGCAGATCGCCGACGCGCTCGACATCTCCGTGGGCGCCGTGAAGTCGCACGCCCACCGCGGCCTGGCCGCCCTGCGCGCCTCGATGGGGGGGCGGTCATGAGCGACGAGCGGTTCGGCTCCGGCGGGAACGACTTCGGCGACTTCGGCGACCTCGAGGAGCGGCTGCGGATCGCGCTCGCCCAGGAGGCGCGGGACATCGAGCCCGGCGACCGGCTGGATGACATCCGGGCCGAGGTCGACGCCGCTGCCCGCGGCGGTCGGCCCGCCTGGCTCTACCCCGTGGCCGCCGCCGCCGCGGTGGCCGCCATCGCGGTCGCTGCATGGATCGGGCTGCGACCGCCGGCCCCCTCCGTGCCCGCAGGCACCACGACCAGCAGCGTCGCGGTGAGCAGGGCGCCGTCGAGCCCGTCGAGCAGCGCGTCGACGGCTCCGTCGAGCAGCGCAGCGCCGTCCACGACCGAGGTCCCTCCCAGCGGCACGGCCCAGGCGGTGCCTGCGTACTTCGTCGCGCCCTACGGCGAGGGGAAGTGGGGGCTGGTCCGTGAGTTCCTCTCCGCCGCGCTGCCCGCCGGAGCCACCCCCGAGGCACGGGCCACGGCAGCGCTGGGCCTCTCCCTCGACGCACGGCCCTACGCGGGAACCGACGGCTACCTCCAGCCCTGGCCCGCAGGGACCACGGTGTCCTCGGTGGTCACGAGGGCGGGCGAGATCCAGGTCGTCCTCAGGGGTCCCGGGTCCACGGGGCTCACCGCGGAGCAGCAGCGGGTCAGCGTGCAGCAGGTCGTGTGGACCGTGACCGCGGCGATGCAGCAGAACCTGCCGGTGCGCGTCTCGGTGCGCGGCGACGGGCCCATCTTCGAGACGATGCCGGCCGGGGTCTACAAGCGGCCGCCCGCCGACACGGCATACACCGACCTGGCCCCGGTCTGGGTCGACAGCCCGTCGCGCGGCCAGGTGCTTCCCGCAGCCAAGCCGGTGCTCGTCCAGGGGCAGGCGTGCGTCTTCGAGGCGACCGTCAGCTGGGAGCTGACGCAGGGCGCGACCGTGGTGCGGAAGGGGTTCACCACGGCCTCGAGCGGGTGCCCCCTCCAGGGCTCCTGGGCGGTGGCGCTCGGCAGGCTCGCTCCCGGTGACTACCAGTTCCGGGCCTTCGAGCGGAGCGCGAAGGACGGCAGCGTCGCCGCCCAGAAGCGCGTCTCCTTCACCGTGAGGTAGCCCCCCTGCGGGCGCGTTCGCCCTACTTCTGGTCGGGGATCCCTCGATGACGCTGCGCGGCACCGGCCGGGCCATAGGGGTAGTCGTCCGACTGCGGTGCGCTCACCGCGTCGAGCCTGGCCAGCTGCTCGGGATCGAGGTCGAGGTCGGCGGCCCCCATGTTGTCGACGAGCTGCTCGACCGTTCGGGCGCCAACGATCACCGAGGAGACTCCCGGCTGTGAGCCGAGCCAGGCTAGCGACACCTGCGCCGAGGTGGCGTGCAGGTCCCCGGCCACGGCGGCGACCGCGTCGATGACATCCCAGGTGCGTGACCGGGCGTTTCGAGGCTGCCACGCCTCCATCCCGCGCTCGGGGTCGTCACCGAGGCGCGAGCTGCCGGGGGGGGCGACGTCGCGTTGGTACTTGCCGCTGAGCCATCCGCCGGCGAGTGGTGACCAGGGCAGGAGGCCCAGGCCCGCGTCGAGGCAGGCTGGTACGCCCTCGTGCTCGATGTCGCGTACCAGCAGGTTGTACTGGGGCTGAAGGGTGACCGGCGGGCTCCAGCCGTGGGCTCGCGCCGTCTCGGCGGCCTTGGTCACCTGCCATCCGAGGTAGTTGGAGAAGCCGTAGTAGGAGATCTTGCCGGCCGTCACCGAGTCGTCGAGGAAGCGCAGGGTCTCCTCGATGGGGGTGAGCGGGTCCCAGGCGTGCATCTGGTAGAGGTCGATGTGCTCAACGCCGAGGCGTCGCAACGAGGCCTCCAGCGCGGTTCGGAGGTGGCGACGAGAAAGGCCGACGTCGTTGGGCCCGTCTCCCATGGGGAAACGTCCCTTGGTCGCGATGACGAGCTGGGCGGCGTCGCGGGGATGGCTGGCCAGCCAGCGGCCGATGATCTCCTCGGAGACTCCCAGGCTGTAGACGTCGGCGGTGTCGATGAGAGTGCCGCCGCGTTCGACGAATGCCTCCACCATCGTGCCCGAGTCGGCCTCGTCGGCTTCCTGGCCAAAGGTCATGGTGCCCAGCGTCTGGGTGGAGACGACGGTGCCGCTGTGTCCGAGTGTCGTGTAGCGCATGCCCTGTTCCGTTCTCTCGATGTTCACGGACGGCCTCGGGCCGTCCGTGAAGGCCACTTGGGGTATACCCGCCAGGCCGGGCTGACATCCGTGCCGTCGAGCCCGGGTATGCCGTCAGGCCCAGCGGGAGGTCGCGTTGAGGACGGCGAGGGCGGCCGGGCCGGCGGTGGACGACCTGAGCACCTCGGGGCCGAGGCGCACGACCTGCGCCCCCGCCTCGGCCAGGGAGCCCAGCTCCTCCGGGGTGATCCCGCCCTCGGGGCCTACCACGAGCAGGACGTCGCCCTCATCCGGCAGGCGGGTGCCGGCGAGCGGGCGCTGGGCGTCCTCGTGCAGCACCACCGCGAGCGCGGCCGACTCGACGAGGTCACGCAGGCCGCTGCCCCGCACGAGCGGGCCGACGACGGGGATCCGCGCGCGCCGCGACTGCTTGGCCGCGGCCGCCACCACCGCCTCCCACCGCCGGCGGCCCTTCTCCTCCTTGTCGGCGCCGCGCCACTGGACGATGCTGCGGGCCGCCTGCCAGGGCACGACCTCGTCGACGCCGAGCTCGGCGGCGGCCTCGACGGCCTGCTCGTCCCGGTCACCCTTGGCGAGCGCCTGGACGAGGACGAACCGGGGGCTGGGCTCCGGCGCGTGGACGAGGTCGAGGATCCGGGCGGAAAGCTGGGCCCGGTCCACGTCGGTGACGACGACCGACGCGCGCCGCCCGGCGCCGTCGCTGACGAGCAGCTCGTCACCGACCCGGACGCGGACCACGCCAACGGCGTGCCGGCCCTCGGGGCCCGTGACGTGCACGGTGTCGCCGACTCCCGCAGCGCCCCACTCGCTCGGGGTGAGGAGAAACATCCGGCCGGTCATGGAGCCATCCGACCACGACCGGCTCGGTCCAGGGCCGTGGGCTCGCTACCGGGGCTTGAAGGCGTCGCGGAGCTTGCCAAGCAGCCCCTTCTCCATCGGCGCGAGGCGCCCCTCAGGGCGCTCCTCGCCGCGCAGCGTCGCGAGCTGGCGCAACAGCTCCTCCTGCTCGGGCGTGGTCCGGGTGGGGGTCTGGACATTGGTGTGGACGATGAGGTCGGCGCGACCGCTGCCCCGCAGGTGCGAGACCCCGAGCGCGCGCATCGTCACGGTGTCGCCGGACTGCGTGCCGGGCACGATGGTGAGGTCGCGCATCCCGTCGAAGGTGCTGAGCTTGAGGGTCGTCCCCAGCGCGGCCGCCGTCATGGGGAGCTCGAACGTGCAGTGGAGGTCGTCGCCGCGCCGCGTGTAGATCTCGTGCGGCCGCACCGCGACCTCGACGTAGAGGTCACCCGCCGGGCCGGCGCCGGGGCCGACCTCACCCTCGCCGGCGAGCTGGATCCGCGTGCCGGTGTCGACGCCGGCGGGGACCCGGACCTTCATGGTCCGCCGGGTGCGCACCCGGCCCTGCCCGGAGCACTCGAAGCAGGGGTTGCTGATGACCTGGCCGAAGCCCTGACATGCCTGGCAGGGGCGCGAGGTCATGACCTGGCCGAGGAAGGAACGCTGCACCGTCTGGACCTCGCCGCGACCGTTGCAGACGGCGCACCTCGACGTCCCGGTGCCAGGCTGGGCCCCGTCGCCGTGGCAGGTGCCGCAGGCCACCGCGGTGTCGATGGTCAGCTCCTCGTCGGAGCCGAACACCGCCTCGGCGAGATCGATGTCGAGGCGCACCAAGGCGTCCTGGCCGCGTTGCTGGCGCGAGCGCGGTCCCCGCTGCTGGGCGGCGCCACCGAAGAAGGCGTCCATGACGTCGCTGAAGGTGAACCCCTGGCCGAAGCCCTCGGCGCCCCCACCCGCGGCATACGGGTCGGCGCCCCCGTCGTAGGAGCGCTTCTTCTCGACGTCCGAGAGCACGTCGTAGGCCTGGGAGACCTTCTTGAACTGCTCCTCGGCCTCGGCGCCCGGGTTCACGTCGGGGTGCAGCCGGCGCGCGAGGCGACGGTAGGCCCGCTTGATCTCCTCGGGGGTGGCCTCGCGGGAGACGCCGAGGTCCTGGTAGTAGTCGTTCAACGCGTTTCCTTGTCCTGCTGGGCGGTCCGGGATGGGCGGGTGCGGCTCGGGGTCAGGGGCCGAGGATCTGCGAGACGTAGCGGGCGACGGCCCGCACCGAGGCCATCGTCGTCGGGTAGTCCATGCGGGTGGGGCCGAGCACCCCGAGCCCGGCGACGAGCTCGGACCCCGCGGCATACCCGGTCGAGACGACCGACGTCGTCGAGAGGCCCTCGTGGGGGTTCTCGTGGCCGATGCGCACCGCGATGGCGTCATGGTCCTGGCCCAGGGTGCCGAGCAGCTTGAGCAGCACGACGTGCTCCTCGAGGGCCTCGAGGACCGGGCCGATGGTCAGCGGGAAGTCCGTGCCGAAGCGGGCGAGGTTGGCGGTGCCGGCGAGCACGATGCGCTCCTCGCGCTCCTCCGCGAGCGCGTCGTCGAGCGCCCGGACGACGGCCCGCACGGTGTCGCGGTCCTCCGGCGCGAACCGGTCGGGCAGCGAGCGCAGCCGGTCGGCCGCCTCGGTGAACGGGAGCGAGCCGGCCTCACTGTTGAGCTCGGTCCGCATGCGCGCGAGGAGGGCCTCGCCGGTGTCGGTGGTGAGGTCGTGGTGGGCGCGGACGACCCGCTGCTCGACCCGCCCGGTGTTGACGATGAGGACGATCATGACCCGATCGGGGCCCATCGGGACGAGCTCGATGTGGCGCACGCTCGACCTGGTCAGGGACGGGTACTGCATCACCGCGACCTGCCGGGTCAAGGTGGCGAGGAGCCGCACCGTGCGGTCGACGACGTCGTCGAGGTCGACCGCGCCCTCGAGGAAGCGGCTGATCGCCGTCCGCTCGGCGGCGCTCATCGGCTTGACCGAGCTGAGCCGGTCGACGAACACCCGGTAGCCGGCGTCCGTGGGGACCCGGCCAGCGGAGGTGTGGGGGGCGTGGATGAGGCCCTCCTCCTCGAGCAGCGCCATGTCGTTGCGCACCGTGGCCGCCGAGACGCCGAGGTGGTGCCGCTCGACGAGGGCCTTGGACCCGACCGGCTCGGACGTGTGCACGTAGTCCTGGACGATGGCCCGCAGCACCGCCAGCCGTCGCTCCTCGCTCATGGGTCACCTCCTACCGTCATGAGGCTGGCACTCTGCCAACCTGAGTGCCAAAGTCTACGTCGTCGTATGTCGCTCTCCCGCTCGCGGCGGGTCGCCCTAGGTTGACCGTATGCCGTGCCCGTACCCTCGCGGGGTGGCTGGCAGCGACAAACGTCCCGACCGGTACGGAGGTGACGTCCTCTCCGGGGACTGGCGCGCGCCGCGAGGTGGCCGGGCCACCGAGGTCGCCGCGGAGCCCGGGCTCGTCGTCGAGGACGTCGAGACGGGCTGGTGCGGCGCCGTGGTCCGCGTCGAGAGGGCGGGCGGGATGCATGTCGTCCACCTGGAGGACCGGGCCGGCCGCAGCAAGGGCTTCCCGCTCGGGCCGGGGTTCCTTCTCGACGGGCGACCCGTCGTCCTCACCCCGCCCCGGCTGGCGGCCCAGGCGGGCCTCGACGCGGCGCGCCGGCAGGCGTCGCGCACCGCCAGCGGCTCCACCGCGGTCGTCGGGGCGCGGGCGCGGGTCGCGTCCGGCTCCCGGATCTTTGTCGAGGGCCGCCACGACGCCGAGCTCGTCGAGAAGGTCTGGGGCGACGACCTGCGGGTCGAGGGCGTCGTCGTCGAGATGCTTGACGGGGTGGACGACCTCGCGGGGGCGGTCGAGGCGTTCCGGCCCGGACCCGGTCGGCGGATGGGCGTGCTCGTCGACCACCTCGTGCCGGGGACCAAGGAGGCGGGCATCGTCGACGCGGTCCGGCGGCTGCCGAGCGTCCGGAGCCACGTCAAGGTGCTGGGCCACCCCTACGTCGACGTCTGGCAGTCGGTGCGCCCGGCCCGGCTGGGCTGGTCGCAGTGGCCGGTGGTGCCCCGCGGCCAGTCGTGGAAGCACGGCATCTGCGCCGAGCTCGGCTGGCCCCACGAGACCCAGACCGACATCGCGCTGGCCTGGAAGCGTATCCTCGCCACGGTCCGCAGCTACGCCGACCTCGAGCCGACGCTGCTCGCCAGCGTCGAGGAGCTCCTCGACTTCGTCACCGAGCCGTCCTAAGAACCGAGCCGTCGTGACCCTCGGCTCAGGGAGTGCCCTGAGCTGACCCTGACCCGGGCCCTGACCGTGCCCCGAAAGGGAACAACCGGCACCTCGCCGAGGTCCACACTGGTGACGGCCCCACCACGCTCCGACCAGCGAAGGACCACGATGAGCAACCCGAGCCAGTACCCCGCTACCCCTGCAGGCCGTGTCCCGCGGCTCAGCACCGAGACCGAACGCACTGTGGGCATCGTCGCGCACCTGTCGGCCATCGTCGCGGCGATCGTCTCCGCGGGATGGCTGAGCATCGTCGGACCGCTGGTGATCTTCCTCCTCTACAAGGACCGCAGCCCCCTCGTGCGCTCGGCCGCCGCCGGCGCGTTCAACTTCAACCTCGCCATCTGGGCGCTGATCGTCGCCGGGTGGATCTGCCTCTTCACGGTGATCCTCGCGCCGATCACCGTCGTCCTGTGGCTCGTCGCCGGCATCGCCGGGATCTTCTGCCACGTCCGCGGCGCGATGCGCGCCTCGAAGGGCCAGTCCTACCGTTACCCCTTCTCGATAGGCATCCTGTCCTGACGGGGCCTGTCCTGACGGGCCCTGCCCTGACCAACGCTTTCAGCCCACCCCGAGCAGGCGGCGCACCACCGTGTCGGCGAGCAGGCGTCCCTGCCGGGTGAGCCGGATCCGCTTGTCCCGCCAGGCGGCCGGGCCCTCGACGAGGCCCTCGGCGACCAGCCCGGCCACGGCGGCCCAGCCCTCGGGTCGCAGTCCCTGGGTCGGCAGCCCGTCGACGAGCCGCACGCCGAGCAGTACCCACTCGTCGTAGCGCTGCTCGCCGGTGAGGACCTCACGCGCAGCTGCGGGCGACACCCCCGAGGCCAGCCGCCCGGCATACGCGACGGGGTGCTTGACGTTCCACCAGCGCACGCCGCCGACGTGGCTGTGCGCGCCGGGCCCGACACCCCACCAGGTGCCCCCGGCCCAGTACCCCTCGTTGTGGCGGCAGCGGAACCGGTCGGCCCGGGCCCAGTTGCTCACCTCGTACCAGCCGAGGCCCGCGGCCGTGAGCACCTCGTCGCCCAGCTCGTACTTGGCCGCCTCGTCGTCGTCCTCGGGCCGCGGCACGACGCCGCGGCGCACCTGCGCGGCCAGCTTCGTGCCCTCCTCGACGACGAGGGCGTAGGCCGAGAGGTGGTCGGGGGCGAGCGCGAGCGCCGCGTCGAGGCTGCGCCGCCAGTCATCGAGGCTCTCGCCGGGAGTGCCGTAGATGAGGTCGAGGCTGACGTCGAGCCCCGCCGCCCGGGCCGCCGACACGGCGCGGTCGACGTTCTCGGGGCGATGGGTGCGGTCGAGCACCGCGAGCACGTGCGGCACGGCGCTCTGCATCCCGAGGCTCACGCGAGTGAACCCGCCCGCGGCCAGCTCGGCCAAGCCCCCGGGGGTCACGGAGTCGGGGTTCGCCTCCGTGGTCACCTCCGCGCCCGCGGCCAGCCCCCACCGGTCGCGTATGCCGTGCAGCACCCTGACGAGGTCGGCCGGCCTGAGCATCGTCGGAGTGCCGCCCCCGACGAAGACGGTGTTGACCGGCCGGGCGTGGCCCGCGAGAACGACGGCGGCGAGGTCGAGCTCGAGCAGCGTCGCGCCGGCGAAGGTGTCGAGGCTCGCCCCCGGCATCGTGCCGTCGCCGAGCTCGGTCAGCGTATACGTGTTGAAGTCGCAGTAACCGCAGCGCACCGAGCAGAACGGGACGTGGACGTAGACCCCGAAGGCGCCCTCGACACTTGCGGCCAGGGCGCTGTCGGGCAGCTCGCCGGAGGCGGGAGCGGGGTCGCCGTCGGGCAGCGCGCTGGGCATGGCCGAGATTCTCGCAGGGGCGGTGTCAGAGTCCTCGGCGCGGTGCTTCCCCGGCGGCGGGCGACCCCATCCGCGGCGTGTCCGCCACGACACGCCGCAGTCCCTGGGGCCGAGTGGAAACCAGGCCCGCCCGGCCCTTGCGCGCCACCTGAGAAGGCCGTACAACTGACCTACGCCACCGGCTTGCCGGAGGCGGGATCGAAGACCGCATCGGCTCCAGTTATCTTCAGGGAGAACGGGATTCGTGTAGCCTTCGTGACCGGTCGGCTTGTCCGGCCGCCGCCCAGACCTCGGTCCGGGCGAGCTCGAGACCTCGGTCGCGAGCAGACGTTCGCGGCCTCGGTCGTGGACACAGGACATCGACCTCGGTCGACGTCCGAGGGCCCGGGCGACTCATACTCCCCCGGGCCCTCACCCGTGACTGTCCGCCCACGGCAGCGGTCGCAAGGCGGTCGCGGCGCCAGGGGCGCTCGCGGCGGCAGGGCGGTCGCGGCGCGGGTTAGGGTCGCAGCATGCACTCGCGCGCCTGGATCGACATCGAGGGCGTCGTCAACATGCGCGACGTCGGTGGGCTGCCCACCACCGACGGGGGCCACATCGCCGCGGGACGGCTCATCCGGTCGGACAACCTCCAGGATCTGAGCCCGGCCTCCGTCAGCCACCTCGTCGACGGCCTCGGCGTCACCGACGTCGTGGACCTGCGGACCTTCGTCGAGGTCGCCAAGGAGGGCGACGGTCCGCTGCGCTCGCGCCCCGACGTCAACATCCAGCACTTCACCCTCTACACCGAGGACACCGCGGAGACCGGCATCCCCGCAGGCGAGCGCGCCCTCCCCTGGGTGAGGGACCCTCGTCTCGGCGACCCCGCGACCGACAGCGAGACGACGGCCCCCGGCGTACCGAGCCCCGGCGCACCGCTCGAGCGCACCCCGCCCGCCGACGCCGCGGACGGGTTGCGCTCGCGCGACCACGACGCGTACTGGGCGGCGCACTATCTCGGCTACCTGACGCAGCGTCCCGACTCCGTGGTCGCCGCACTGCGCGCCATCGCCGGGAGCCGCGGCGCCGTCGTCGTCCACTGCGCCGCCGGCAAGGACCGCACCGGCACCATCATCGGGCTGGCCCTCAAGGCCGCCGGGGCCACCGACGACGCGGTGATCGGTGACTTCGAGGCCTCGGCGGAGCGGGTGCCACAGATCCTCGCGCGGCTCTCCCGCCGGCCGGCCTACGCCGACAACCTCGTGGGCAAGACCGTCGACCAGCAGTCGCCCCGGGCCGACACCATGCGCCGCCTGCTCGGCGCGCTCGACGACCGCTTCGGCGGGGTCGAGGGGTGGCTCGGCGGCCAGGGCTGGACGTCCGACGACACGGCACGGCTGCGGGCGAAGCTGCGCGACTGACGGCTCCATCCCCGACGGTCACCCCGGCGCCCGGGTGAGCACCCGGCATACGCGCGCGGTATGCCGGGTGCAGGGGCTGGCCGGCCTCCGCTACTTCTTGGGCTTCTCGCCGTCGTTGGAGAGCGCCGCGATGAAGGCCTCTTGCGGCACCTCGACCCGGCCGACCATCTTCATCCGCTTCTTGCCCTCCTTCTGCTTCTCGAGGAGCTTGCGCTTGCGGGTGATGTCACCGCCGTAGCACTTGGCGAGCACGTCCTTGCGGATCGCGCGGATGGTCTCGCGGGCGATGATGCGGGCGCCGATCGCCGCCTGGATGGGCACCTCGAACTGCTGGCGCGGGATGAGCTCGCGCAGCCGCGCCGCCATCGTCACCCCGTAGGCGTAGGCCTTGTCCTTGTGCACGATCGAGCTGAAGGCGTCGACCTGCTCGCCCTGGAGGAGGATGTCGACCCGCACGAGCTCGGCCACCTGGTCACCGTCGGGCTCGTAGTCGAGCGAGGCGTAGCCGCGGGTGCGCGACTTCAGCTGGTCGAAGAAGTCGAAGACGATCTCCGCGAGCGGCAGGGTGTAGCGCATCTCGACGCGCTCCGCGGACAGGTAGTCCATCCCCCGGAGGCTGCCGCGGCGCTGCTGGCACAGCTCCATGATCGCGCCGATGAACTCGCTCGGCGCGAGGATCGTGGCCCGCACCACCGGCTCCCGCACGTCGACGATCTTGCCGTCCGGGTACTCGCTGGGGTTGGTCACCTCGACGTGCCGGTTGCCCTCGAGCGTGACGTCGTAGACGACGTTGGGCAGGGTCGAGATGAGGTCGAGGTCGAACTCACGCTCGAGGCGCTCGCGGATGATCTCGAGGTGGAGCATCCCGAGGAACCCGACGCGGAACCCGAAGCCGAGCGCGACCGAGGTCTCCGGCTCGTAGACCAGGGCCGCGTCGTTGAGCTTGAGCCGGTCGAGGGCGTCCCGCAGCGCCGGGTAGTCGGAGCCGTCGATGGGGTAGAGCCCCGAGAAGACCATGGGCTTGGGGTCGCGGTAGCCGGCGAGCGCCACCGTGGCCGGCTTGGAGAAGTTGGTCACGGTGTCGCCGACCCGCGACTGGCGCACGTCCTTGACGCCGGTGATGAGGTAGCCGACCTCCCCGACGCCGAGGCCGTTGGACGGGACGGGCTCGGGCGAGCTGACGCCGATCTCGAGCAGCTCGTGGGTCGCACGCGTCGACATCATGACGATCTTCTCGCGCGGGTTGAGGTTGCCGTCGATGACCCGCACGTAGGTGACGACTCCGCGGTAGGTGTCGTAGACGGAGTCGAAGATCATCGCCCGGGCGGCGGCGTCGGGGTCCCCGGACGGCCCGGGAATCTGCCGCACGATCTGGTCCAGCAGCGGCTCGACCCCGACGCCCGTCTTGCCCGAGACGAGCAGGCATTCGTCGGGCTCGCAGCCGATGAGCCGGGCGAGCTCCTCGGCGTACTTCTCCGGCTGCGCCGCCGGGAGGTCGATCTTGTTGAGGACGGGGATGACGGTGAGGTCGTTCTCCATGGCGAGGTAGAGGTTGGCGAGCGTCTGCGCCTCGATGCCCTGCGCCGCGTCGACGAGGAGCACGGCCCCCTCGCACGCGGCGAGCGACCGCGAGACCTCGTAGGTGAAGTCGACGTGCCCGGGGGTGTCGATCATGTTGAGGGCGTAGGTGATCCCGTCGAGCGCCCACGGCATCCGCACCGCCTGGCTCTTGATGGTGATGCCGCGTTCGCGCTCGATGTCCATCCGGTCGAGGTACTGCGCCCGCATCGCGCGCGGGTCGACGACGCCGGTCTTCTGGAGCATCCGGTCGGCCAGCGTCGACTTCCCGTGGTCGATGTGGGCGATGATGCAGAAGTTCCGCAGGAGGTCCGGCGGCGTCGCGTGGGGCGGCAGTCCGGTGCGGGCCATGGGTGACACGGTGGGGCGGACCTCGCGCTCGTCGGGGTGGGGACAGGGGTCCGGCCAGTCTCCCACGACGGCCCGGTATGCCGTGCCAGCCCGGCCGCGTCGCGGAGCGCCCGGTCTCGCTACTTCCCCGTGGCACCGTCGATGCCCTCGCGCAGGAGGTCGGCGTGCCCGTTGTGCTGGGCGTACTCGGCGATCGTCATCACGAGGACTGCGCGCACCGACACGAGCGCGCCGTCGCGCACCCTGATGCCGGTGTCGTCGAGCGAGCGGGCTGCCACGATCTCGCGGGAGCGCACGCACTCGCGCCGCCACACCGCCCACGCCTGCTCGACGTCGCCGTCGAGGCGGTCGAAGTCCTGGTCAGGCTCCTCGTCGGAGTAGTAGAGCAAGGGCACGTCGTCGCCGGCGAGGTTGATCTGGAACCACCAGCGCTCGACCCCGGTGAGGTGGCGCAGCAGTCCGTGGAGCGTCAGCGTCGAGGGCGGCATCGACCGCTGGGAGAGGCGGGCCGGGTCGAGTCCCGAGCACTTGAGCTCGAAGGTCGCCCGGTGCCAGTCGAGGTAGGCGGTGAGGACGGCGCGCTCGTCACCGTCGTGCGGCAGCGGTGGCCGTGGGTCGTCGGCCCACGACTTCGAGTAGCTCTCCTCGGGGACGGTCGGTCTCGGCGTCATGCCGGCACCCTGTCACCGGACGGTGACAGGCAGGTGCAGCGGACCACGGATCGTCGTCGACGAGCGAAGGACGAGCGGCCCGCGCTGCCGCAGCCGGGGCAGCCTCCGCGCGATCGCGGTGAGGGCCGCCGTCGCCTCGAGACGGGCCAGGGGCGCGCCAATGCAGTAGTGGATGCCGCTCGAGAACGCGAGGTGCTCGGCACCCGGCGTGCGGGCGATGTCGAACCGGCCCGGGTCGGGGAACACCTCGGGGTCGCGACCGGTTGCTGCGAGGACTAGCACGACCCACTGGTTCGCCCGCACCCGCACTCCCCCGATGTCGATGTCATCGAACGCCACCCGGCCCGTCTCCCGGACGGGCGGGTCCCAGCGCAGGACCTCCTCGACAGCACTCGATGCCAGGCCGGGGTCGTCCCGCAGGGCCTGCCACTGGTCGGGGTGCGCGAGGAGGGCCAGGACCGCGTTGCCGATGAGGTTGACCGTCGTCTCGAACCCGGCGACGAGGAGCAGCGAGCAGAGGGGCACGAGCTCGTGCGGCTGGATGCGCTCTCCCCGTTCGACCACGAGGGCACTGATGAGGTCGTCGCCGGGCTCGCGCTCGCGCAGGGCGAACAGCGACTCGAAGATCGCCTCGAGCTCGGCGTTGGCGCGCAGGACCTCGCGGGCGTGACGCAGCGACCTCAGGCCGTCGAGGGCGCTGCCCAACGTGGTGCCGTAGCGCTGGAAGGCGCCGATGTCGTCGGCCGGGACGCCGAGCATCCCGGTGATCACCGCGATGGGCAGCGGGGCCGCGAAGTCAGCGATGAGGTCGAAGTCACCCCGTCGCTCGGCCGCTTCGAGCAGTCTCCCGACGATGCGCTCGACCTGCGCCGAGTAGACGGCCATCATCCGCGGGCTGAACGCCGGGGCGGCCAGCCGTCGGAGCCGGGTGTGGTCCGGCGGGTTGAGGCCGAGGAAGGACAGGTCGACCTCCTCGTGGACGCCGCCGTGGACGAGCCCGCCGTCGGGGACCTCGGCGAGCTCGCGGACCCCGAAGCGGCGGCTGCGCAGCACCTGGCTGGCTAGGGGGTGGCTCGTCGTGGCCCAGTCGCCGAGCCGGGTCGGAAGCATCGGTCCCTTGGCACGCATCTCCTCGTAGATCGCGTAGGGGTCGCGACGACCCTCTCTCAGCCGCAGTCGCGCCACATCGTCGCCGCGGAACCGCCCGGCATACCAGCGGTCGTAGCGCTCGCGGTAGAGCCCCGCGGCGAAGCCCGTCGCCCGTCGCAGCTGGGCGACCTGGCTCATCGCCGTCTCCGCCTGGTCGGCCCCTCAGCTCCCATGGACGCGAGGGTACGCGCGTGGTCGCGCGGCCGCCGGGTGCTCACCTCTCGAGCAGCGACGGTATGCCGCAGGCGGCTGTCGGCGGACGACCGTAGCCTCGCGGTGTGCTCACCACCATCGCCGTCGTAGGGTACCGGTCGCTGCGTGACGTCCTCGTCCGCCTGCACGGTCTCGACGTCGTGACGGGCGCCAACGGCAGCGGGAAGTCGAGCCTCTACCGCGCCCTGCGGCTCCTCGCCGACTGCGGGAGCGGGCGGGTGGTCGGTTCGCTGGCCCACGAGGGTGGGCT
>JBBRZC010000046.1:0-19896 GCA_038237075.1 Actinomycetales bacterium | reverse complement strand
CCGCGCGAAACGCCGTATTCGCTGGCTACACTCCTCGGCCCACAATCGTGCAACCGTGCAGGTCAACCCGCCAATCCGCCCTCAACGTCGTCGTAACCTCGGGCTAGACAAGACTGCGTCAGCTCGGTGTCTGGTATCAGAGACATAAGTCCTGTGTGATGGCCCCCACCTGCGCAAACGCGTCCAGATGGGAGGAAAACGACCTCTCACCGCCTCTTCTCCGGCCTCGCCTCAAGGCCAACCGGGGTCCGACGCCCAGGACGAGCGCTTCGGCAGCGCGCCGGGCCAGGTGGGACTCAGTCGTCGGGAGTCACCCTGCCGCGAGCCGCCTTGGTCTGGCCGCGCTGGTGCTTGCCCGTGAGGCGGCGGCTCTGAGAGCCCTTCGTCGGTGTCGTGGCCCGGCGCCGTGGCGGCGGCGGCGCGGCAGCAGCGCGGAGGACGGCGACGAGCCGGGTCCGCGCCGCGACCCGGTTCTGTCGCTGCGAGCGGTGTTCGGAGGCGACGTGGACGAGCTGGTCGTCGACGAGACGGTCCGCGACGGCGTCGAGGACCCGCTGGCGGGTCGCCGGCGAGAGAGCGGCGAGCGCCGTCGACGCAGCCGGCCGGAACACGAGCTCGACCCGGCTGTCGGTCGTGTTGACGCCCTGGCCGCCGGGCCCTGAGGCGCGCGAGAAGCGCTCGGCGAGCTCGCCGGCAGGGATCACCATGCCGTGGGGCAGCCCCGGTCCGGCCGGGACGAAGAGGTCACTGCCCGGGCGGGCTCTCGAGGATCCTGCGACCGTCGCCACGTCCACCTCCTGCGTCGTCTCCACGGTACGGGGTCCGCCAACGGTCAACGGTTCCGGTTGACCACGGGCCGGCCCCACGGCATACTCCCCAACATGTCTTTGGGAGATGAGGGTTCCCGCCCGGTGAACCGGCTGCGCGCTGTCGCGCATCCAGTCCGGCTCGAGATGCTGTCGCTGCTCACGGGGGCCTCGCTGAGCGCTGCCGAGGTGGCCCGTGAGCTCGACATCTCGTCGGCCAACGCCTCCTACCACCTACGCACGCTGCTGGGCGCCGGCCTGCTCGTCGTCGCCGGCGAGGAGAAGGTCAACGGCGGGGTGGCCAAGAGGTACCGCCATCCGTGGGACGCCAAGCCGCCCGCCGCCGGCGACCCGGTGAGCGAGGCCGACCGGGCCGCCGAGGTCCGGACCATGGCCGCAGCCGCGTCCCGGCGCTTCGAGCGGCGCCGGCGCGGCGAGCGGGGCGTGCTCACCGACGCCGACCTCTGGGTCGACCCGCAGGTGTGGGACCAGGTGCTCGACCTCGTCCACCAGGCCTCGAAAGTCATGCACGCCAACGCGCTGCCGCCGCGCACCGTGGGCGCCGTCCGGGCGAACCTGTCCGTCGTGGCCTTTCGGCTCGAGGAGTCGCGATGAGGATGCGCGACTCAGTCGGCGTCCTCAGACAGCGACGTTTCGCGTGGTACTTCGGCGCCCGGTCGATCTCGACCGCGGGGTCGTCCATGGCGCCCGTGGCACTCGCCTTCGCCGTCCTCCACCTCAGCGGGTCGGCCGTAGCGCTGGCGCAGGTGCTCGCCGCCCGGATGCTGACCATGGTCGTCTTCCTCCTCGTCGGCGGCGTCATCTCCGACCGGATGTCACGCACCGTCGTCCTGCAGGTCTCGCACGCCCTCACCGCCGTCACCCAGGGTGTCGCCGCCGCCCTGATCATCAGCGGGCACGCGCAGGTGTGGATGATCGTTGTCATCGAGGCCCTCAACGGCGCGGTCTCGGCCTTCACCATGCCGGCAATGATGGGGGTCGTCCCCCTCGTCGTCGACCGCGCCCACCTCCAGCAGGCCAACGCGCTGCTCTCCTTCAGCCGCAACGGTCTCGCGGTCATCGGCCCGTCGCTCGCCGGGGTCCTCGTCGTCACCGTCGGCGCGGGCTGGGCGCTCGCGGCCGACGCGTTGACCTACGTCCTCGCGATCCTCTGCCTGATCCACGTGCGGCTGCCCGCCCGCGCCATCGACGGGGCGGCCCCGCGCCCGTCGATGCTGCGTGACCTGCGCGAGGGGTGGTCGGAGTTCACCTCGCGGACCTGGCTGTGGCTCGTCGTCGTCGTCTTCGGCGTGCTCAACGCGATCCACGTCGGCGCAGTCGGCGTGCTCGGCCCGCTCATCGCCATCCGCACCCCCGCCCTCGGCGCGGCCGGCTGGGGCCTCGTCCTCAGCGCCGAGGCCGTGGGCACCGTGGCGATGACCCTCGTCATGCTGCGGGTCACCTTCCGCCACCCGCTGCGCGCCGGGATGCTCGCGGTCGGTGCGATCGCCGTGCCCGTCCTCGTGCTCGGACTCGCCCCGGCCACCTGGCCACTCGTCGCCGCGATGCTCGTCGCCGGTGCCGGGACGGAGGTCTTCGGGGTCGGCTGGAGCACCGCGCTGCACGAGCACGTCCCCGAGGCGGTGCTCTCCCGGGTGTCGAGCTATGACGCCCTCGGGTCCTTCGTGGCGATGCCGCTGGGGTCGCTGGTCTACGGCACCCTCGCCACGCGCTTCGACCCGGCTCCGGTGCTCGTCGCCAGTGGAGTCGTGTATGCCGTGCTGTGCCTGGGCACCCTCGCCTCGCGGTCGGTCCGCGACCTCGAACGTGCCCGAACGGCCGGTCCCGAACGTCCTGCCCGCACGCCCTAGAATTGCCGTCGCCCGTCCCCAGCCCGCCCCCAGCCCGCCCCCAGCCCGAGAGACCCACCCAGTGTCGATCCAGGACATCCGCATCTTCGGAGACCCGATCCTGCGCACCCCGGCGGTCGAGGTCGTCGACTTCGACAGGGAGCTGCGCCAGCTCGTCGCCGACCTGAGCGAGACGATGATGGGCGCGCCCGGCGCCGGGCTCGCGGCCCCGCAGATCGGCGTGGGGCTGAGGGTGTTCACCTACTACGTCGACGGGCAGCTCGGTCACCTCGTCAACCCGGAGCTCGACCTGGCCACTGAGATGCAGGAGGGCCCGGAAGGCTGCCTCTCCTTCCCGGGTCTCGCCTACGAGATACCCAGGGCGCTGCGGGTCGTCGCCAAGGGCCGGGACATGTTCGGCGAACCGGTGCTCCTCGAAGGCTCCGAGCTGCTCGCCCGCTGCATCCAGCACGAGACGGACCACCTCGACGGCATCCTCTTCATCGACCGGATGGACCCCGCCCAGCGCAAGCTCGCGATGAAGGCCATCCGCGAGGCCGACTGGGCCGGGGGACCCGTGCCCACCGTCAGGACCAGCCCGCACGCGACCTTCGGCCGGGGCATGTAGTGCGCCTGGTCTTCGCCGGCACCCCCGAGGCGGCCCTGCCGAGCCTCGACGCGCTCGCGGCCTCGCCGCACGACGTCGTCGCGGTCGTCACCCGCCCCGACGCGCCGGCCGGTCGGGGCCGGTCGCTCGTCCCGTCGCCGGTCCGGGTCCGCGCTGAGGGACTCGGTATGCCGGTCCTCTCACCTTCCAGCCCCCGGGACCCCGCCTTCCAGAAACAGCTCCGCGACCTCGCCCCCGACGCCTGCCCTGTCGTCGCCTACGGCGCGCTCATCCCGCGCTCGGCGCTCGACATCCCCGCGCACGGGTGGGTCAACCTCCACTTCTCCCTCCTCCCGGCCTGGCGCGGCGCCGCACCGGTGCAGCACGCCGTGTTGGCCGGCGACGAGGTCACCGGGGCGACGACGTTCCTCATCGAGGAGGGGCTCGACACGGGGCCCGTCTTCGGCCTGATGACCGAGACCATCCGGCCGGCCGACACCAGCGGTGACCTCCTCGGCCGTCTCGCAGCGGCAGGTGCGGGCCTGCTCCTGGCGACGATGGACGGCATCGAGTCAGGCGAGCTGGTCGCGAAACCGCAGGCAGCAGAAGGGGTCTCGCTCGCCCCGAAGCTCACCGTCGAGGACGCCCGGATCGACTGGAGCCGACCCGCCCTGGCCGTCGACCGGCGCGTGCGCGGGTGCACCCCCGCCCCGGGGGCCTGGACGACCTTCCGTGGCGAGCGGCTCAAAGTCCAACCGGTGGTCCCGGTCGGGGCCGCCGACCTCCGGGCCGGCCCGCCCCCGGAGCCAGGACGCCTCGTCGTGACGACCCGCGCCACGTTCGTCGGCACCGGGTCGGGACCCGTCCGGCTCGGCACCGTCCAGGCGCGCGGCCGGAAGCCGATGCCCGCCGCCGACTGGGCCCGCGGGGTCCGGATCGAGACCGGCGAAGGCCTCGGCGATGGCTGACCGCTCCGACTCGGGACGCCCCCCGGCCGGTGCCCGCCCCCCGGCCGGTGGCCGCCCTCCGGGGCGCGAACGTCCGCCGCGGCCGGCACGCTCCGTGCAGCGGCCCTCCGAGCGAGGGCGGGCGACCGACCCGGCCCGGCTCGCGGCATACACCGTGATGCGGGCGGTCGCGGACGGAGCGTATGCCAACCTCGAGCTGCCGAAGGAGTTGCGGGAGAAGGTGATCACGGGCCGTGACGCCGGCTTCGCCACCGAGCTGGTCTACGGCGCGACGCGGATGCACGGGTTCTACGACCCGATCATCGCGACCGCGGCGGGGCGCACGGTCGAGGCGATCGACGCCAACGTGCTCGACACGCTGCGGCTCGGGGCGCACCAGCTGCTCGGCATGCGCGTGCCGACCCACGCCGCTGTCGACGAGACCGTGGCCCTTGCCCGGCAGGTCAACGGTCTCGGCGCCTCGGGGTTCGTCAACGCGGTGATGCGGCGGATCTCGGAGCGCGACCGGGCCGCCTGGCTCGAGGCGGTGACCCCCAGCGGAGGCGACTGGTTCGCCGCGGCGGCGGTCCGCACGAGCCACCCCGAGTGGGTGGTGCGCGCGCTGCGGGCCGCCCTCGTCGGCCACGGGGCGGCCACGGCCGAGACGGTCACCGACGAGCTCGAGTCCCTTCTGGAGGCCGACAACGCCGCCGCGAAGGTGACCCTGGCCGCCCGGCCGGGCCTCGCGACGGTCGAGGAGCTGCTCGGCGACGGCGTCCAGCCGGCCCTCCTCGCGCGCACCGCCGCGGTCCTCGACCACGGCGACCCAGGCGCGTTCCGCGCCGTGCGAGAGGGGCGCGTGGCGGTGCAGGACGAGGGGTCCCAGCTCGTCGCGCTGGCCCTGGCCGCCGCGACCCTGACAGGACCGGATCGAACCGAAGGGCCGGGCGGTGAGCGCTGGCTCGACCTGTGCGCCGGCCCCGGCGGCAAGGCCGGCCTCCTCGCGGGTCTGGCCCTGCAGGCCGGGGCGTCGCTGACGGCCAACGAGATCAGCGTGCACCGGGCGGAGCTCCTCCGCAGGACGTTGGGTCCGGCGCTCAGGCGGGCTGCCGCGGGACAGGTGACGGTGCAGGTCGGCGACGGCCGGGAGGTGGGGGCCGACGAGCCGGAAGAGTTCGACCGGGTGCTCGTCGACGCGCCCTGCACGGGGCTCGGGGCGCTGCGCCGCCGTCCCGAGGCGCGATGGCGCCGGACGCCCTCCGACCTCGCGGGGCTCGCCGCGCTTCAACGCGACCTCCTCGCCAGCGGGATCGACGCGACCCGGCCGGGTGGCGTCATCGGGTACGCGACGTGCAGCCCGCACCTGGCCGAGACGCGGTTCGTCGTCTCCGACGTCGTCAAGAGGCGTTACGACGTCGAGGTCGTCGATGCGCGCGACCTCTTCGTCGACACGCGGGGCGAGCAGATCACCGGCCTCGGCGAGGGACCCTTCGTCCAGCTCTGGCCGCACCGTCACGGCACCGACGGGATGTTCTTCGCCCTGCTGCGCCGGCTGGGGTGACGGTGCCGACCGCGCGGGAGCCGGCCGGCTTCGACCGCTACCTCTCCTCGCTGCTCGGGTCGTGGCGAGCGCTGGCCGCCCCGCACGAGGACGCGCGCACCTGGCAGACCGAGGCGTTCGTCGCGGCGCGGTTCCCCCGTCACCCCGTCCTCAACAACGCCGCGCTGTTGTCCGAGGGCGCGTGGCCGGGAGTCGCAGGGCTCTACGGCCGGGGCGAGCCCTACGCGATCTGGTCCGCCGGCGAGCCAACCGACCGGGTGCTCGAGGCTGCGGGGCTTCGGCACGTGACGACGACGACGCCGATGCTCGCCGACCTGCGGACCGTGGCCGCCGCAGCCCCGGATGCGCAGGTCCTCGTGCAGGTCCTCGCGGACGTCGACCCGGCGGTTGTGGCAGACCTCAACGGTGTCGACCACGGGATGCTGGCCGGCGTGCCGGGCCTTCACGCCTATGCCACGGCCGACGGCGAGAGCGGGCTGGTGCTCGTCGAGGTCGACAGCGACGTCAACGTCTCCTTCGTGCAGACCCGGCCCGAGGCACGAGGCCGCGGTCTCGCGTCCCTGGTGTTGCGAGCGGCCCTGGCCACGGTGCGCGACCGCGGGTTCAGCACGGCCACCCTCCAGGCGACGCCGATGGCTGCCGGCCTCTACCGGCGCGCGGGGTTCCGCCCGCTGGGCCGCTGGCACGAGTGGGAGCCCGCCGCCTGACCCAGGCTGCTGTGGCCGCGCTGACATCGGTGCACCCCGGCTGTCCTACGCTCGGGCCCGTGCAGATCTCGCCGAGCATCCTCTCCGCCGACTTCGCCAACCTCGAGGCTGAGCTGAAGGCCATCCGGACCGCCGACTGGGCCCACGTCGACGTCATGGACAACCACTTCGTGCCGAACCTCACCCTCGGGCTGCCCGTCGTCGAGGCGCTCCTCAAGGTGAGCCCGCTCCCCTTCGACTGCCACCTCATGATCGACGACCCCGACCGGTGGGCCCCGGGCTACGCGGAGGCGGGGGCGCAGTCGGTGACCTTCCACGTCGAGGCGGCCGCCGACCCCACCGGCCTCGCCCGGCGGCTGCGAGCCCTCGGCGCGCGGGCCGGGCTGGCGCTCAAGCCCGGCACGCCGTGGGAGCCCTACGAGGACCTCCTTCCGGAGCTCGACATGGTGCTCGTCATGACCGTGGAGCCGGGCTTCGGCGGCCAGTCCTTCATGGCCGACCAGATGCCCAAGGTGCGGGCCGTGCGCGAGTCGGTGCGTCGCCACGGGGGCGAGATCTGGGTCCAGGTCGACGGGGGCGTCAGCGCGGCGACGATCGAGCAGTGCGCCGAAGCCGGTGCCGACGTCTTCGTGGCCGGCTCGGCGGTCTACGGCGCCGAGGACGCCGCCGCAGCGATCGGCGACCTGCGCACCCTCGTGGCCCGGCACGCCCCCTGACCACACGAGCGCCGGCCGAGGCGCCCCTTCGGAGAGCCCGTGGTGACCATCACGTGAGCCGCGGTTGTTGACCATGGCGGCAGCGGTGCCATAATCGGCGGCAACGTGCTCCGGGGTCGGTGCAACTCCGAACCGGCGGTGACAGTCCGCGACCCGGCCGCAGCCAGCGGCCGGTTGACCTGGTGGAACTCCAGGACCGACGGTGAAAGTCCGGATGGTAGGCAGCACGGGCGGGGCCCTCACCGGTCTCGTCGAAGTTTGGCGTCGCCAGCTCGTCGTATGCCGGGTGCTCCCCTTCGGGGGTGCCCCCGCGCCGTCCGCCGGGAGGCCAGGCGTCGGCCTCACGTCATCCCGGAGCTCGCCCCACACGGCAGAGCACGAGGGATGAGGACCGATGCGACACCAGCCGGCAGCCCCCACCGGGCGCGACGTCGACGTGATGCGTGCTGCCCTCGAGCTCGCCGCGGCCGGCCCCGTCGCCGACCCGAACCCTCGTGTCGGAGCCGTCGTCGTCGACCTCGCCGGGCAGGTGGTCGGACGCGGGTTCCACGCCGGCGCGGGTACCGCCCACGCCGAGGTCGTCGCGCTGGCGCAGGCGGGTGAACGAGCCGCGGGCGGCACGGCATACGTGACCTTGGAGCCCTGCGCCCACACGGGCCGGACCGGCCCCTGTGCGGACGCGCTGCTCGCGGCAGGGGTCGCGCGGGTCGTCGTCGCGGCGCGCGACCCCAACCCGGTCGCCTCCGGTGGCGCCGAACGGCTGAGAGACGCCGGCGTGGAGGTGGCCACCGGCCTGCTCGAGGACGAGGCCGAGGCGCTCAACGCGGCCTGGACCTTCGCCGTCCGGCACCAGCGCCCCATGGTGACGTGGAAGCTGGCGAGCACGCTCGACGGGCGAGCCGCGGCGGCCGACGGGACGAGCCGGTGGGTCACCGGCGCCGCGGCGCGCGCCGACGTGCACGACCTGCGGGCCGCCTGCGACGCCGTGCTCGTCGGCACGGGCACCGTGCTCGCCGACGACCCGTCACTGACCGCCCGCCACCCCGACGGTGCCCTGCGACCTACACAGCCCACCCGCGTCGTCATGGGTCTGCGCCCGGTGCCCCACGGTGCCCGCGTGCTCGACGAGGACGCCCCGACCGTCGTGCTCCCGACCCACGACCCATGCGAAGCACTGGATACCTTGTGGCAGAAGGACATTCACCACGTGCTCCTCGAGGGCGGGCCGACCCTCGCCGCGGCCTTCGTCCGGGCCGGCCTCGTCGACGAGGTCGTCGCCTACGTCGCCCCCGTCCTGCTCGGCGCCGGGCCCGCGTCGGTCGCCGACCTCGGCATCACGACGATCGCGGACGCGCTGCGGCTCGACCTGCGCGACGTCACGCTCGTCGGCGCCGACGTGCGGGTGCGCGGGACGATCCGCCGCTTGCAGCCCGCCACCACCACCACCCGGGAGGACCGCTGATGTTCACCGGCATCGTCGAGGAGCTCGGCACCGTCGTCGCCCTCGACCTCGGGCCCGAGTCCGCGGTCCTGCACCTGCGCGGCCCGCTCGTCGTCTCCGACGCCACGGCCGGTGCGTCCGTCAGCGTCAACGGCGTCTGCCTCACCGTCGTCGACCACGACGAGGAGGGCTTCCGCGTCGACGTCATGGCCGAGACCCTGCGCCGCACGAGCCTCGGTGCCCTCCGCGAGGGGGACCGGGTCAACCTCGAGCGCGCCATGGCCGCGTCCGGCCGCTTCGGCGGTCACGTCGTGCAGGGCCACGTCGACGGGACCGGGACAATCCTGCACCGCACCCCCGGGGACCGGTGGGAGGTCGTGCAGGTCTCGCTCCCGAGCGACCTCGCCCGATACGTCGTCGAGAAGGGGTCGATCACCGTCGACGGGGTGTCGCTCACCGTGTCGGCCCTCCTCGACGGTGCCTTCGAGGTCTCCCTCATCCCGACGACGCTCGCGCTGACGACGCTGGGCCGCAAGGGCGTCGGCGACCCCGTGAACCTCGAGGTCGACGTGCTCGCCAAGTACGTCGAGAGCCTCCTCGCCCACTCCGCTGCGACTGCGGCCGATCCCACTCCGACCCCCGCCAGCTCCGCATCGCCCACCCGCCCCACCCCGACCAAGGAGTCACCCGCATGAACGTGCTCGAGCGCCTCTTCGAGGCCCAGCTGACGATCGCCGGACACCAGATCTACTGGCGCGAGATCGTCGGCAACCTCTTCGGCTTCGCCTCCGCCGTCGGCGGGCTGCGGCGGAGGGTCTGGGCGTGGCCGGTCGGCATCATCGGCAACGTGATGCTCTTCACGGTCTTCTTCGGTGTCGCCTTCTCGTCGTCGCAGCCGCCGCTCTTCGGGCAGGCGGCCCGCCAGATCTTCTTCATCCTCACCAGCATCTACGGCTGGTACCGGTGGCAGCAGGTCCGGCGGCTGAACCACACCGGCGCCGACCAGCCCGCGATCACGCCCCGGTGGGCTACCCAGCGCGAGCGCCTCGGCTATGTCGGCTTCTGGGTCGCCGGAGTGCTCGTGGCCCAGTGGGTCTTCGCGACGGTCGGCGCCGGGTTCCCCGCGGAGCGCTGGTACTTCTGGTGCGATGCCTGGATCTTCATCGGCTCGGTCGTCGCGACCTACGCCATGGCCCGCGGCTGGAACGACTTCTGGCTCGCCTGGATCGCCGTGGACCTCGTCGGCGTCCCGCTCCTGTGGCACTCGACCTACTACCCGTCGGCCATCCTCTACATCGTCTACAGCGTTCTCGTCATCTACGGCTTCACGGTCTGGGTCAAGGCGTCCCGCACCGAGGCCCCCGACCTCGAACCCGAGTCGGTGACCACCGCATGAGCACCATGAGCGGCATGAGCGGCATGAGCGGCATGAGCGGCATGAGCGGCATGAGCGGCGCGGCGGACCCGCGGCTGCGAGGCCTCGCGACGGTCGAGGACGCACTCGCCGCGCTGCGCACCGGCCGGCCCGTACTCGTGCTCGACGCGGCCGACCGCGAGAACGAGGGCGACGTCGTCCTCGCCGCACAGACGCTCACCGACGACTGGCTGGCGTGGACGATCCGGCACACGTCCGGCTACCTCTGCGCCCCGATGCCGGCCGCTATCGCCGACCGCCTGGGCCTGCCGCTCATGGTGAGCGAGAACCGCGACCCGCAGCGCACGGCATACACCGTCTCGGTCGACGCGGCCCGCGGGGTCACCACGGGGATCAGCGCCGCGGACCGGGCCCGGACCATCCGGCTGCTCGCCGACCCCGCCGCCCTCGGGGACGACCTCGTGCGGCCGGGGCACGTGCTGCCGCTGCGGGCGCGGGCCGGGGGCGTCATCGAGCGGCCCGGGCACACCGAGGCGACGGTGGACCTGTGCCGGCTGGCCGGGCTCGAACCGGTCGGCGCGATCGCCGAGCTCGTCCACGACGACGGCACGATGATGCGGCGCGACGCCGTCCTGGCCCTGGGCCGGCAGCACCAGCTGCCCGTCGTCACGATCGAGGCGCTCGTCGCCTGGCGCCAGCTGCACGACCGGGTCGAGCGGCTCGCCGAGACGCGGATCCCCACCCGGCACGGCACCTTCGCGGCGATCGCCTACCGTGACGTCCTCACCGGCACCGAGCACGTCGCGCTGGTCAGCCCGCGAGGGCTCGGCGCCGGGGTGCCGCTTGCGCGGCTCCACTCCGAGTGCCTCACCGGCGACGCGTTCGGGTCGCTGCGGTGCGACTGCGGCGCCCAGCTCGAGCGCTCCCTCGCCCGGGTCGCAGCGGAGGGCGGGGTGCTCGTCTACCTGCGTGACCACGAGGGCCGCGGTGTCGGCCTCGGCAACAAGCTGCGGGCCTATGCCTTGCAGGACATGGGGGTTGACACGGTCGACGCGCAGCTCAGGCTCGGGCTGCCCGTCGACGCACGCGAGTATGCCGTGGGCGCGGCCGTGCTCACCGACCTCGGTCTGGGCAGCGTCCGGCTCCTGACGAACAACCCCCGCAAGGTCGAGGCGCTGCGCGCGCTGGGGATCGACGTGGCGGCCGTCGAGCGGCTCGGCGTCGCGGCGCACCCCGAGAGCTCGGCCTACCTGCGCGCCAAACGCGACCGGCTCGGTCACGACCTCATCCTCGACGTCGCGCACCCGGAGTCGGCATGAGTGGCAGCGGGGCGCCGAGCCTCCTGCTCGACGGTCGTGGCCTGCGGGTCGCCGTCGTCGCTGCCTCGTGGCACACGACAGTCATGGACGGGCTCCTCGACGGCGCCCGCCGGGGGCTCGCCGACGCCGGCGTGACCGACACCCTGGAGGTGCGGGTCCCCGGCGCCTTCGAGCTGCCGGTCGCCTGCGCCCGGCTGGCGCCCGCCCACGACGCCGTGGTGGCCCTCGGTGTCGTGATCCGCGGGGGCACCCCGCACTTCGAGTACGTCTGCGAGGCGGCGACGCTGGGCCTGACCGACGTGTCGGTCCGCACCGGGGTGCCGGTCGGCTTCGGGGTGCTCACCTGTGACACCGAGGCTCAGGCCCTCGACCGGGCCGGGCTGCCCGGGTCGGTGGACGACAAGGGCTACGAGGCGGCGGTGGCGGCGGTGGCGACGGCGGTGACCCTGCGCGACGTCGTCGTGCCCGGGCACCGAGCGGGCGCCGCCGTGTGACAGCCGTGAGCGCCGACTCCATGGGATCCCATTGACTCGGCGCTCATCCGTGGAGCGATGGTGCTGGAGAGTCCGATGTGGCCAGAGTGGCGCCGAGGGCGCCCCGCCGCTGGACGGGGAGGCCGCCGGTGCCACGTAGGCTTGCTCCCCGTGAAGAGCTTCGAGCAGCTGTACGCCGAGCTGGGCGAGAAGGCTGCCACGCGCCCCGCGGGCTCCGGCACCGTGGCCGCCCTCGACGCCGGCGTGCACGCCATCGGCAAGAAGATCGTCGAGGAGGCCGCCGAGGTGTGGATGGCCGCCGAGTTCGAGGGCCACGACCGCACCGCCGAGGAGATCAGCCAGCTGCTGTACCACCTCCAGGTGCTCATGCACGCCACCGGAGTGACGCTCGACGACGTCTACGCCCACCTGTGAGCCGAACCGACGGAAGCCCGCCCATGCTGCGCATCGCCATCCCCAACAAGGGATCCCTCTCCGAGTCCGCGGTCGAGATGCTCCGCGAGTCGGGCTACTCGGTGCGCCGCGACTCCAAGGAGCTCGTCGTCACCGACGTCGACAACGACGTCGAGTTCTTCTACCTGCGCCCCCGCGACATCGCCATCTACGTCGGCTCGGGCACCGTCGACGCCGGGGTCACCGGCCGCGACCTCCTCCTCGACTCGGGCAGCCGCGCCGCCGAGGTCATGCCGCTCGGCTTCGGCAGGTCGACCTTCCGGTATGCCGCGCGGCCGGGTGAGGTGGCCAGCGTCGCCGCCGTCGAGGGCAAGCGGGTGGCGACGAGCTATCCGGGCCTGGTCGAGAAGGACCTCGCGGAGCGCGGCGTCTCGGCGTCGGTGGTCCGGCTCGACGGCGCCGTCGAGACGGCGATCACGCTCGGGGTCGCCGACGTCATCGCCGACGTGGTCGAGACGGGGGCGACGCTGCGCAGCCAGGGGCTCGAGGTCTTCGGCGAGCCGATCCTGCGCAGCGAGGCGGTGCTGGTCCGACGTGAGGACCACGAGCACGACGCGGCGTTCGACGTGCTGCGCCGCCGCCTCCTCGGCGTCGTCACTGCCCGCAGCTACGTGATGATGGACTACGACGTGCCGGCCGACCTCGTCGACCGCGCCTGCGCGATCACCCCGGGGCTCGAGTCGCCGACCGTCGCACCGTTGCAGGACCCGGCCTGGTTCGCGGTCCGCTCGATGGTGCCGCGGGCGGGGACGAACCGCGTCATGGACGAGCTCTGGGACCTCGGCGCCCGCGCGATCCTCGTCACCGACATCGCCGCCTGTCGGCTCTGACCCGGCCACCCGGCATACCCATGGCTCGAGCACCCGACCCGCAGGACCCGTTCCGGCCGTTCCGGTCACGGCGCGGCCGGGCCGTGGCGACCGTCATGGGAGCACTGTCCCTCGTCGTCTTCGGCGGTCTCGCGGTGCTCCTGCCCGCGAAGGGCGGCCTCACCGACTGGCAGCCCGCCGACCGGGTCCTGGTCGCGGCCATCGGCGTTGCCATCGCCGCGCTGTGCTGGCGCTATGCGACGATCCGGGCCGTGCCGACCCGCGAGGGGCTGCTCGTGCGCAACCTCTTCACCACGCGGCGGCTCACCTGGCCGGAGGTGCTGCGCGTCCAGTACGGCGGCGGCGCGCCGTGGGTCAGCCTCGAGCTGCAGGACACCGACACCCTGGCCGTCATGGCGATCCAGCGTGCGGACGGCGACGTCTCGGCGGGAGAGGCGTCGCGCCTCGCCGGCCTCGTCCAGGCGCTCGGCGAGACGAGCGAGCCCGGCGAGGAGCAGGGCTAGAGTCCTGGGCTCGAGAAGAGATCGCTAGCCGACGAGGCCGAGCTCGTAGGCGAGGATGACCGCGGCGACCCGGTTGCGCAGGGTGAGCTTGGTCAGGACGGCGCCGACGTGGGTCTTCACTCTTCCCTCGGAGACGCCGAGCTCGTCGGCGATCTCGACGTTCGTGAGCCCGCGGACGATCTCGAGGAGGACATCGCGTTCGTAGCCCACCGGCCGCGCCAGATCCGGGCCGACCACACCATCGCCAGCAGACCAGTAGCGGACGATGCCGGAACTGAGCGAGCCACCCAGCGCGGACACGTTCGGATATCCGCCCCCTGGCCAGATGGGCGCCAGCGGCGCGGGTGCGAAGACGACGCCCCCACCAGGAGCGCAACCGCCCACACCACCAGCCAAGGCAGCCGACCTGGGGGCGACGTCCGTCGGACAGAGACTGACATGGACACACGAGTCCTTTGGTCGGTCGGACGGTCTGGACAGGCTGTGCGATGCGCCACGCTGCCCCGACCACCGTAGGAAACCGCCCCCGCCCAGCGCGTCAGACCAGGAGCAGATCTTCCGTCGCCGTGTCGACTGCCCCTGGTGGGGGACCCTCCTCCCAGGGACGTAGACGAGGGGTCACGTGGACGACTGACGCCAGGTGCGGCGCGAGGTGTCGATGACGATGTCGGCGCGCGCACGGGTTCCGTCGGCGGTGAACAGCGCCTCCTCCTGCCGGGCCCAGCGCTCCCAGTGCGGCCGGTACCGCTCGCCGTCACGGGCCATCCCTCGCGCGAAGCGCACGGCCAGCGCGGCCTCGACCCACACCCGGACCGCGGCGAAGTCGCCGGCGTGGCCGACGCTCGACCCGACGCCGTCCAGCACCAGCAGGGGGGTGCGCGGCACGACGACGGTCCGGCTCCACCGGCCACGCACCCAGTCCCACCGCCGGTATGCCGCGTCCTCCCCGCGGGCGAGGGGCTCGAGGACCTGGCTCGTCAGCAGCGGGACGATCTGCTCGAGGCCGTCCCAACCGGGGTACAGCGCGTCGAGGTGGACGACTGCGGCGCCAAGGCGGTCAACGAGCGCGGCCGACAGGGTCGTCTTGCCGGCGCCGCTGGGACCGTCGACGGCGACGACGAGGACGTCGCCGCACCGCTGCTCCGCGACGGCGACGAGTGCGGCCACCGCGTCGGTGTCCGTCGGCGCGGCATCGGGGTGCGCCGGTGCGGCATCGACCGCCCGGGGTTCCACGCGCGCGTCCTCGGGAGCCATCCGTCGGAGGCTACGGCACTGGGTACGGTGGGACGCGTGAGTGTTGCCACCCGGGTCATCGCCTGTCTCGACGTCGACGCCGGCCGCGTCGTCAAGGGCGTCAACTTCGCGAACCTGCGCGACGCCGGTGACCCGGTCGAGCTGGCCCGGGTCTATGACGGGCAGGGTGTCGACGAGCTGACCTTCCTCGACGTCACCGCGAGCAGCGGGGACCGCGAGACGACCTACGACATCGTGACGCGCACGGCCGAGCAGGTCTTCATCCCCTTGACAGTCGGCGGTGGGGTCCGGTCGGTCGACGACGTGGACCGCCTCCTGCGAGCCGGGGCCGACAAGGTCGGCGTCAACACCGCCGCCATCGCCCGGCCCGAGCTCATCGCCGAGATCTCGGACCGGTTCGGGGCGCAGGTCCTCGTCCTCTCGGCGGACGTGCGGCGACGGCTCGGCGACGACGGACGCCCCACCGACGACTTCGTCATGACGACGCATGGGGGACGCACCGCGGTCGACCTCGACGCGGTCGAGTGGTGCGTCCGCGCCGCGGAGCTCGGGGCGGGGGAGATCCTGCTCAACTCCATGGACGCGGACGGGACCCGGGACGGGTTCGACCTGGAGCTGATCCGCCGCGTGCGCGCCGAGGTGAGCGTGCCGCTCATCGCGAGCGGGGGTGCGGGGCGGGTCGAGCACTTCGCCCCGGCGGTGGCGGCAGGCGCAGACGCCGTGCTCGCAGCCAGCGTCTTCCACTTCGGCGACCTCACCGTCGGGCAGGTCAAGGACGCGTTGCGAGCGCAGGGGCACACCGTCCGCTGACCGGGCAGACTGGCCCGGTGCTGCTGACCCTGTCCACCTCCATGCCCGACGCCACCGACCTGGGCTTCCTTCTGCACAAGCACCCCGACCGAGCCCAGTCGTTCGACGTCGCGGTCGGCAGGGCATACGTGATCTGGCCTGAGGCGGGACGCGAACGCGCCACTGTCGCACTGCTGCTCGAGGTCGACCCGATCGCGTTGGTGCGAGGCAAGCGTGGCCAGGGCGAAGGCGGCTTCGCCCTGTCGCAGTACGTCAACGACAGGCCCTACGCGGCTTCCTCGATGCTGGCGGTGGCGTTGGGCAAGGTCTTCCGCACCGCGATGACGGGTCGCTGTGACGCCCGACCCGAGCTGGCAGGGTCGGCAGTGCCGCTCGACGTCCACATCCCGGTGCTGCCGTCCCGGGGCGGCACGGACCTCGTCCAGCGTCTGTTCGCCCCGCTCGGCTGGTCGGTGACCGCGACCCCGATCCTCCTGGACGAGCAGGTGCCGTCGTGGGGGGACTCGCCCTACGTCGACCTGCGGCTGTCAGGGGTGATGCCGGTCTCCGTGGCGCTGAGCCAGCTGTATGTGCTCATGCCGGTCCTCGACGACAGCAAGCACTACTGGGTGAGCACGGATGAGGTCGACAAGCTGATGCGTGCGGGGGGGAGCTGGCTGGCCGGTCACCCGGAGCGCGAGCTGGTCACCCGTCGCTACCTCGGTCATCACCGCATCCTGGTCCAGGACGCGGTCAGCAGGCTGGCGGAGGTCGACGACACCGAGCCGGACGCGCTGGGCGAGGGGTCTGGCGACGAGCCGGAGGAGCGACCGACGCCGCTGGCGCAGCTGCGCCGGGCCGCCGTCGTGGCGGCGCTGCGCGACGAGGGTGCCGCGACGGTCGTCGACCTCGGCTGCGGCGAGGGGGCGCTGCTGCGCGAGCTGCTGCCGGACCCGGGCTTCAGCAAGGTCCTCGGCGTGGACGTGTCGCACCGGGCGCTCGAGGTCGCGGCGCGACGCCTGCACCTGGACCGGATGCCTGACAGCCAGCGCGCGCGACTGGAGCTCCTGCAGTCCTCGGCGACCTACCGCGACGAACGGCTCTGCGGCCACGACGCCGTCGTCCTCATGGAGGTCATCGAGCACCTCGACCCGCCGCGGCTGCCGGCGCTCGTGCGCACCGTCTTCCACCACGCCCGGCCCACCTCGGTGCTCGTCACGACACCGAACGCCGAGCACAACGTGCGCTACCCGTTCCTTCCAGAGGGGGCGATGCGGCACCGCGACCACCGGTTCGAATGGACCCGCCGGCAGTTCCGGGACTGGGCCGAGGCGACTGCCACGTCGCACGGCTACACGGTCCGCTACCTCTCCGTCGGCGACGAGGACGCCGAGGTCGGCGCCCCGACCCAGATGGCCGTCTTCCGGAGGGCAGCATGAGCGATCTCGCCGTGCCCGAGCTGTCGCTCGTCTGCCTCGTCGGGGCGAGCGGTTCGGGCAAGTCGACCTTCGCCCGGCAGCACTTCGCGCCCTTCGAGATCCTGTCGAGCGACTTCTGTCGTGGACTCGTCTCCGGTGACGAGAACGACCAGTCGGCCACGGCCGCCGCGTTCGACGTCCTCCACCACATAGCGGGCAAGCGGCTCGACGGGGGTCACCTGACCGTCGTGGACGCGACGAACGTGCAGCCGGAGGCCCGACGTCAGCTCGTCGCACTCGCCCGCGAGCACGACGTGCTGCCGGTCGCCGTCGTGCTGGACCTGCCGGAGCGGGTCTGCCTCGACCGCAACAAGACCCGCGCCGACCGTGACTTCGGCGACGCGGTGGTGGGGCGCCAGCGCGACGAGCTGCGCCGCTCGCTCAGGCACCTGGGCAGGGAGGGCTTCCGCAGGGTCCACGTCCTGCGCACCGAACAGGAGGTCGCGGACGCCATCATCGTCCGCGAGCCGCTCCTCAACGACTTCCGGCACGAGCAGGGCCCGTTCGACGTCGTCGGCGACGTGCACGGCTGCCTCGCCGAGCTCGTGTCCCTGCTCACCGACCTCGGGTATGCCGTCGTCCCCGACGAGCTCGGCCGGCCGGTCGACGCCCTTCCTCCCGGTCAGCGCAAGGCGGTGTTCGTCGGCGACCTGGTGGACCGCGGCCCCGACTCACCCGGCGTGCTGCGGCTGGTCATGGGCATGGCTGGCGCTGGCCACGCGCTCTGCGTGCCCGGCAACCACGAGAACAAGCTCGTCCGGGCGCTGCAGGGCCGTCGGGTCCAGGTCAGCCACGGCCTGGAGACCACGCTGGCGCAGCTGTCTTCGGAGCCGCCGGAGTTCCGTGCCGAGGTGCAGCAGTTCTGCGACGGCCTCGTCTCACATCTCACGCTCGACGGCGGCCGTCTCGTGGTCGCCCACGCCGGCCTCAAGCAGGCGTACCACGGGCGAGCCTCGGCCCGGGTGCGCAGCTTCGCGCTGTACGGGGACACTACGGGCGAGACCGACGAGTTCGGCCTGCCGGTGCGCCACCCGTGGGCGGAGGACTACCGCGGCTCGGCGATGGTCCTCTACGGTCACACCCCGACACAGGAGGCCCACTGGGTCAACAACACCATGTGTCTCGACACCGGCTGCGTCTTCGGGGGCCGGCTCACCGCCATGAGATACCCGGAGAAGCAGCTCGTCTCCGTCCGCGCCCAGCGGGTCTGGTACGAGCCGGCCAAGCCCTTCCCGGCATACGCCGCGGAGTCTGCTCCGACCGCCGCACGCGAGCCGGACGAGCTGGCGATCACCGACGTGCTCGGCAAGCGCGGCGTCGACACCCGGCTCGCGGGCCGCGTCACCGTTCGTGAGGAGAACGCCGCCGGAGCCCTCGAGGTGATGAGCCGCTTCGCCATGGAGCCCCGATGGCTCCTCTACCTGCCGCCGACGATGGCCCCGACGGCCACCACCCCGGACGGTGACCTGCTCGAGCACCCGGACACCGCCTTCGAGTCCTACCGGCGCAGCGGCGTGGAGCAGGTGATCTGCGAGGAGAAGCACATGGGCTCGCGCGCGGTCGTGCTCGTCTGCCGCAGCGCGGACGTCGCCGCCGCCAGGTTCGGTGCCGGCGACGGCGCCAGCGGGGCGGTCCACACCCGCACCGGCCGGGCCTTCTTCCCGTCCGCCCTGACCGAGCAGCTCCTTGCGGGGGTGCGGCGAGCCGTCGACGCCACCGGCCTCTGGGACGACCTGGACACCGACTGGCTCCTGCTCGACACCGAGCTGCTGCCCTGGTCGGCCAAGGCCGAGGACCTGCTGAAGCACCAGTATGCCGCCGTCGGCGCCGCAGCCCGTGCCCTCCTGCCCGCTGCGGTCGCCGTGCTCGAGGCCGCCGTTTCGCGCGGCCTCGACGTCACCGACCTGCTCGCCCGCACCAGATCTCGAGCCCGCAACGCCCAGGCGTTCACCGACAGCTACCGGCGCTACGTCTGGCCCACCTCCGGCCTCGACGGGGTGCAGCTCGCTCCCTTCCAGCTCCTGGCGAGCGAGGGACACACCTGGACAGACCAGGACCACGGCTGGCACCTGGCCCTCGCCGACCGCCTGGTGCAGGCCGCGCCGTCCCTCTTCCGGACGACGAGGCGCATCACGGTTGACACCACCGATCCCACCTCGACCGCCGCGGGCGTGCGCTGGTGGGAGGACCTCACGGCCTCGGGCGGGGAGGGCATGGTCGTGAAGCCGTTCTCGAACCTCGTCAAGACCGGCCGCGGCTACGCCCAGCCTGGCATCAAGGTCCGCGGCCGTGAGTACCTGCGGATCATCTACGGGCCCGACTACACCGAGCCCGCGAACCTGGAGCGGCTGCGCGAACGCGGCCTCGCGCACAAACGCTCGCTGGCGGCTCGCGAGTACGCACTGGGCGTCGAGTCGCTCGAGCGCGCCGTCCAGCAGGAGCCGCTGTGGCGGGTCCACGAACCCGTCTTCGCCGTGCTCGCCCTCGAGTCCGAGCCGGTCGACCCCCGCCTGTAGCACTTCGCCTGCAGAACGCGGCGCGGCCCCTGTCGAGAGTCATCCGAGGAGGGGTAGGTCCAGGTCGTAGGCCATGACCACCGCCCGACCCAGCTGGTCCTCCGGCGCAGCGCTGTGAAACCCGATGGTGCGCCCGAGCAGGTCCACCGGGATGGTGACGACGTTGTCGAGGGCGACGACACCGTCATGGTCCAGCCCGTTGTCGGGACCGACCCGGACCTCGCTGGACAGACCCTTGATCGTCGAGGTG
>JBBRZC010000045.1:0-20083 GCA_038237075.1 Actinomycetales bacterium | reverse complement strand
TACTGAACCAGCCCACGACAAGAAGAGTCGAGCACCGTGCCCGGGACTCGAACGAAAAGCGCTCGCACGAAGACACCGAGCCCCACAGACTCCAGTGCTATCACGGTCAGGATGGGATTCGATCCGGGGTCGAGCAAGCCTGGGACGCACACAATCGCCATGATGAGTCCCCATCCGCCAAGCGCAACCTGGCCTCGCCCGCGCAGGGTGATCTCGCCAGTCACGGAATCTCCTTACTGAGCACCGACTCGGGTCCACCCGGCAGGCGGGCTGCTCCGGCGTCAGCCCCTCGACGACACCGGCGACGAGCTCGTGCACCCGGTCGAAAGGCATCCGTGAGCCGCCGTGCCGCGTACATGCCAGCACGCTGTCGCGACGGCCCCGACGCACGGACTCGTCTGCGGTCGCACCCGGAGGCGGACCGCAGACGAGTCGCGGGCGTGCTGGAGGGCTACTCGCCGCCGGCCTTGACGAACCCGGCAGCCTCGGCAGCCTCGGCAGTGCGGAACCAGACCTCGGGGATCGTCTGGTCGTACCACTGGCCGTCGGGCTCGTGGTACTTCATCGAGTCCCTGTTGCCCTTGATATCGAACCCAGCCGGAGCAGAGCCGTCCTCGGTCGGAGCGGCCGAGTCAGGGCCGAACTCCCCCGCGTCGCTGGCGCCGACGCCGGCGTCCTCGACCTCTGCGTCCTCGACCACGGCGTCCTCCACCAGGGCGTCCTCCACCACGGCGTCCTCCACCACGGCGTCCTCGACCACGGCGTCCTCGTGGGCAGCGTCCTCGGCCGCCTTCGTCTCGCTGGCAGCGCGCTTGGACTCGCTCTGCTTCGCGGCACGACGGGTGGCCGCCTCGGCCTCCTTGACGGTGGCCTTCTTGGCCGACATGGGCTCGCGGACCAGCTCGATCACAGCCATGGGGGCGTTGTCGCCCTTGCGGGCGCCGATCTTTGTGATCCGGGTGTAACCACCCGGACGCAGCTCCATGTCGGGCGCGATCTCGGCGAAGAGACGGTGCACGACACCCTTGTCCCTCACGACGGTGAGCACGCGACGGCGCGAGTGGAGGTCACCGCGCTTGGCGAAGGTGATGAGGCGCTCGGCGAGCGGGCGAAGGCGCTTGGCCCTCGCCTCGGTCGTGGTGATCCGGTCGTGCTCGAACAGCGACGTGGCGAGGTTCGCCAGCATCAGCCGCTCGTGCGCCGGACCGCCGCCGAGACGGGGACCCTTGGTGGGGGTAGGCATGGTCGATCTCCTGTTTCAGCGGTGGAGGGTCAGAGCTGCTCGTCTTCGGCCAGGGCACGGCCGTCGTCTGCGGTGTCGTCGAAGTCGTCGAAGTCGTCGCCGTAGTTGTCGACGATGGCGCTGGGGTCGAACCCGGGCGGGCTGTCCTTGAGCGCCAGACCCATGCCGACGAGCTTGGCCTTGACCTCGTCGATCGACTTGGCCCCGAAGTTGCGGATGTCGAGCAGGTCGGCCTCGCTGCGCCCGACGAGCTCACCCACGGTGTGGATGCCCTCGCGCTTGAGGCAGTTGTAGGACCGCACCGTCAGGTCGAGGTCCTCGATGGGCAGCGCCAGGTCGGCCGCGAGTGCGGCGTCCGTCGGCGACGGGCCCATGTCGATGCCCTCCGCCTCGACGTTGAGCTCGCGGACCAGGCCGAAGAGCTCGACGAGGGTGCGGCCGGAGGACGCCATGGCGTCACGCGGGGCCATCGAGTTCTTCGTCTCGACGTCGAGGATGAGCTTGTCGAAGTCAGTGCGCTGCTCGACCCGGGTGGCCTCGACGGTGTACTTGACCGCGAGGACCGGGCTGTAGATCGAGTCGACGGGGATCCGGCCGATCTCGGCGTCGCCGGCCTTGTTCTGCGCGGCGGAGACGTAGCCGCGACCACGCTCGACAGTCAGCTCCATCTCGATCTTGCCCTTGCCGTTGAGGGTGGCGATGTGCAGGTCGGGGTTGTGCACCTCGACGCCGGCCGGGGGCGCGATGTCGGCCGCGGTGACGGGGCCGGGACCCTGCTTGCGCAGGTACATGACGACCGGCTCGTCCTGCTCCGACGAGACGACGATCGACTTGAGGTTGAGGATGATCTCGGTGACATCCTCCTTGCAGCCCGGGATCGTCTGGAACTCGTGCAGGACGCCGTCGACGCGGATCGAGGTGACGGCCGCGCCGGGGATGCTCGAGAGCAGGGTGCGCCGCAGGGTGTTGCCGAGCGTGTAGCCGAAGCCCGGCTCGAGCGGCTCGATGACGAAGCGCGAGCGGTTTTCCGCCACGACCTCTTCGGAGAGCAGGGGACGCTGTGCGATGAGCACGGTTATCTTTCCTTCCCACGGGCGACCGCCATATGACGCCTCGTGACTGCTGAGGACGAAGTCCTCACCCGACCAACCTCTGTCCGCTGGTCGAGCGGCACAAACCCCACCTGGTATGCCGTGCGGCATACCAGGCAGGTCCATCTTCCCAACGGCCCGAACCGCCGACAGGCAGCGCGGGCCGTTGGGGTCTGTCAGTTCTTGGAGTAGAGCTCGACGATGAGCTGCTCCGTGAGGATCGTGTCGATCTGGGCCCGCGTCGGGAGCTGGTGGATGAGGATCTGAAGGGAGTCCTCGACGACCTGCATCCACGCCGGGATCGGACGGTCACCGTAGGTCTGGCGGGCCAGCTCGATGGGGAACGTCTGACGTGACTGCGCCCGGACGGTGACGATGTCGTAGGCCTCGACGCGGTAGGACGGGACGTCGACCCGGCGGCCGTTGACCTCGAAGTGGCCGTGGGTCACGAGCTGGCGGGCCGCACGTCGGGTGCGGGCCAGGCCGGCCCGGTAGACGACATTGTCGAGCCGCGACTCGAGGATGGTCAGGAGGTTGTCACCGGTCTTGCCGGGACGGTTCGCCGCTTCCTTGTAGTAGCGGACGAACTGCTTCTCCATGACGCCGTAGGTGAAGCGTGCCTTCTGCTTCTCCTGGAGCTGGGTGAGGTACTCCTTCTCCTGGATCCGGCGACGGCCGTGCTGGCCGGGCGGGAAGGGACGGAGCTCGAAGTTCTTGTCGCCGCCGACGAGGTCGACCTTGAGGCGACGCGACTTCTTGGTGATGGGGCCGGTGTAACGAGCCATGTGTTAGCTGACTTCCTTCGCAGATTCGTCGCTGGGTCGAGGCGTCAGACGCGACGGCGCTTGGACGGGCGGACGCCGTTGTGCGGCGAGGGCGTGACGTCGCTGATCGCGCCGACCTCGAGGCCGGTCGCGGTGAGGGAGCGGATCGCGGTCTCTCGACCAGAGCCGGGGCCCTTGACGAAGACGTCGACGCGGCGCATCCCGTGCTCCATGGCACGGCGCGCGGCGGCCTCGGCGGCCATCTGCGCGGCGAACGGGGTGGACTTGCGCGACCCCTTGAAGCCGACCTGGCCGGCGGAGGCCCACGAGATCACGTTGCCGCTGGGGTCCGTGATCGAGATGATGGTGTTGTTGAACGTGCTCTTGATGTGAGCGTGCCCGTGGGCGACGTTCTTCTTCTCCTTGCGGCGGACCTTCTTGGCACCGGCAGCCGCGCGCTTCTGGGGGGGCATTACTTACCAACCTTCTTCTTGCCGGCCACGGTGCGCTTCGGGCCCTTGCGGGTGCGCGCATTGGTCTTGGTGCGCTGTCCGCGCACAGGCAGGCCGCGACGGTGGCGGATGCCCTCGTAGGAGCCGATCTCGACCTTGCGGCGGATGTCGGCGGCGACCTCGCGGCGCAGGTCACCCTCGATCTTGAAGTTGCCCTCGAGGAAGTCGCGCAGCTGGACGAGCTCGGCGTCGGTGAGGTCCTTGACGCGGGTGTCGGGGCTGACCCCGGTGGCGGTCAACGCCTGGGTCGAGCGGGTGCGACCCACTCCGAAGATGTACGTGAGGGCGACCTCGACGCGCTTGTCGCGCGGCAGGTCGACTCCAACAAGTCGTGCCATGGGCGGGTGTTCTCCTGATCGGTGGCGGAGGTCTGGAGCAGGTCACCGTTCCGGATGCCCACGAGATGGGCCGGCCCGAGCGGGCCATACCGGTCCCCGGCCTCCGGGCCGGGGGTGACGTCCTGCGCTGGTGCGGTGACCAGTCACGAGGGGCCGGGTGCTGCTGTCCTACGGGTCTTGCGTCGGTCGAACATCTGTCGAGCCGTGCTGGTGCTGCTCAGCCCTGGCGCTGCTTGTGGCGCAGGTTCTCGCAGATCACCATGACCCGCCCGTTGCGGCGGATCACCTTGCACTTGTCGCAGATCTTCTTGACGCTCGGCTGAACCTTCATCTGCCTGCTGTCTTTTCGGATCGTGCGCCGGGCGTGGGAGGTCCGGGGACCGCCCGTGACCGGTGCGTGGTCGGAGTGTGTTTCAGTCGGGCTCAGCGGTAGCGGAAGACGATGCGGCCGCGGTCGAGGTCATACGGCGAGAGTTCCACGACGACCCGGTCCTCGGGGAGGATCCGGATGTAGTGCTGACGCATCTTGCCCGAGATGTGGGCGAGCACCTTGTGACCGTTGCTCAGCTCGACCCGGAACATCGCGTTCGGGAGCGCTTCGACGATCGTGCCCTCGATCTCGATGACACCGTCCTTCTTGGCCATATCCTCCGTCAATCCGTTGAGTGTGTGCCCGTGGTTGAACCGCTCCAGCACTGGATGTGCCGTTGCGGGGGTCGGACGGACGTCGGAGCACACGACGCCCAACGGGCAATCCTACGGCAGCGGCGTGCTCACGCCTAATCGTCGAGGCGGTGCTCAGGCGCCCAGACAGGCGTATGCCGTCCCGGCTGCGGCGAGGCGGGCGGCCCCGCCGTCGAGGGCGGTCAGGACGGTGAGGCCGGCGTCCGTCACGGCCACTGAGTGCTCCCAGTGGGCGGCCCGGGAGCCGTCGCAGGTCACGACCGTCCAGTCGTCGCCGAGAACCCGGGTCTCGGGCGCGCCGAGGGTGACCATCGGCTCGATGGCGCCGGTGAACCCGGCCCGCACGACGGGCCCCCGGTCGCGGACCGCGTAGTTGGGGATCTGCGGGTCCTCGTGCATGGAGCGGCCGATCCCGTGGCCGACGTAGTCCTCGATGATCCCGTAGTCCCTGCTGTCCTGGGCGCCCGCGGCGACGACGCTGGCCTCGACGGCCTCGCCCACGGCATACAGGCGCTCTCCGACGGCCAGCGCCCCGAGGCCGGCCCACAGCGCGTCCTCGGTGAGGTCGGTGAGCCGCAGGTCCTCGGCCCGGGCCGCCGCCCTGCCACCGACGACGAGGGTGACCGCCGCGTCCCCGTTCCATCCGTCGACCTCGGCTCCGCAGTCGACGGAGACGAGGTCGCCGTCGCGGAGCACCCTCGGGCCGGGGATGCCGTGGACGACCTCCTCGTTGACGCTCGTGCAGAGGGTGTGCCGGTAGCCGGGGACGAGCTGGAAGTTCGGGATCCCGCCGTGGGAGCGGATGAACTCCTCAGCCAGGACGTCGAGGTCGAGGGTCGTCATCCCCGCCTCGACCCGCGCGGCGAGCAGCTCGAGGGTGCGCCCGACGAGCAGCCCGGCCGCGCGCATGAGCAGCAGCTGCTCGCCCGTCTTGGCGGGAGTCTGCCTGCGGCCGAACATCGTCAGGAGCGGAGCCGGTCGATCGCGGCGACGAGCCGCTCCGTGACCTCGTCGACCTCGCCCATGCCGTCGACCGAGAGGAGTACCCCGTGCTCGGCGTAGAGCGACGTCAGCGGCGCCGTCTCGGCCCGGTAGATCGCCTGGCGCTCGCGGACGACGTCCTCGGTATCGTCGGCGCGGCCCTCGACGGCGGCGCGCTTGAGCAGCCGGCCGACGACGGCGTCCTCGTCGACGGTGAGCTCGAGGACCGCGTCGAGGGCCTGCCCCTCGAGGGCCTCGTCGAGGAAGGCGACCTGACCGGTGGTGCGCGGGTAGCCGTCGAGGAGGAACCCGCCGGCGGCATCAGGCCAGCCGAGCCGGTCCTGGACGATCTCGTTGGTGACCTCGTCGGGCACGTAGCCGCCCGCGGAGAGGATCTGCTCGACCTGCTGACCCAGCACCGTGCGGTTCTTGATGTTGGCCCGGAAGATGTCGCCGGTGGAGATCGCGGGGACGCCGTAGCGCTCGGCGATGCGAGCGGCCTGCGTGCCCTTGCCAGCCCCGGGAGGACCCATGATGATCAGTCGCATCAGCGGAGGAACCCTTCGTAGTGTCGCTGCTGGAGCTGGGCCTGGATCTGCTTCACGGTCTCCAGTCCGACACCGACGATGATGAGGATGGACGTACCCCCGAAGGGGAAGTTCTGGTTGGCGCCGACGGCGACGAGGGCGATGAGCGGGATGAGCGAGATCACGCCCAGGTAGATGGCCCCCGGGACGGTGATCCGGGTCAGCACGTAGTCGAGGTACTCGGCCGTAGGTCGCCCCGCACGGATACCGGGGATGAACCCGCCGTACTTCTTCATGTTGTCGGCGACCTCGGTCGGGTTGAACGTGATCGACACGTAGAAGAACGTGAAGAAGAGGATGAGCCCGACGTACAGGGCCATGTAGATCGGGTGGTCGCCGCGCACGAGGTTGTCCTGGACCCACTGCGACCACGCCGGTCCGGCCGAGCCGTCGGCGGGCCGGTTGAACTGGGCGACGAGGGCCGGCAGCGACAGCAGCGAGCTGGCGAAGATCACCGGGATGACGCCGGCCATGTTGACCTTGAGCGGAATGTAGGTGGAGCTGCCGCCGTACATCCGGCGGCCCACCTGGCGCTTCGCGTACTGCACGGGGACGCGGCGCTGGGACTGCTCGACGAAGATGACGAGGGCCATGATGACGAACCCCAGCAGGATGATGCCGACGAAGACGTCCCACCGGCCGTCCTTCTGCTGGATCGCCCAGAGCGAGGTCGGGAAGCCCGAGGCGATGGACGTGAAGATCAGCACCGACATCCCGTTGCCGATGCCCCGGTCGGTGAGCAGCTCGCCCATCCACATGATGAGGCCGGTGCCGGCGGTGAGGGTCAGGACCATCATGACGATGGTGGTCAGGTTCTGGTCGTTCATGATCGACGTGCAGGTCGGGCCGAAGATCTGCTGCGGGTTGCGGGCGAAGGTGATCAGCGTCGACGACTGGAGCACCGCGAGCCCGATGGTGAGGTAGCGGGTGTACTGCGTCATCTTCGTCTGCCCCGACTGGCCCTCCTTCTTCAGGGCCTCGAAGCGCGGGATGACCACGGTGAGCAGCTGGATGATGATGCTCGCGGTGATGTAGGGCATGATCCCGAGCGCGAAGATCGACAGCTGGAGCAGGGCGCCGCCGCTGAAGAGGTTGGCCAACCCGATGAAGCCCGACGCGGGGTCGGCCGTGGTGAGGCAAGCGCGCACCTTGGTGTAGGACACCCCGGGGGTGGGCACCGCAGTGCCGAGCCGGTAGACCGCGATGATGAAGAGCGTGAACAGCAGCTTCTTGCGCAGGTCGGGCGTCCTGAACGCGCGAACAAAGGCCGAGAGCACTGATCCTCCTGATGCCGCGGCGCGCGCGACCTGAGCTGAATGTCCTGGAACTGTCGGAGCCACGCAGCCGACCGGCCCAACGAGGTGAGAATACCCTGCACGACGACACCCCGGCTCCGGCCTTGGAGGGCGGACCCGGGGTGATATCGATGGTATGCCGTGCGGCCGGCTCCCGTGCGGGACTTGCGTCACACGGCATACCCCGTGGATCTGCTGGTCAGACCTCGGTGGCGGTCCCGCCGGCGGCCTCGATCTTCTGCTTGGCGCTGCCCGAGAACTTGTGGGCACTCACGTTGACGGTGACGGCGAGGTCGCCGGTGCCGAGCAACTTGACCACGTGGCCGTCGCGCACCGCACCCTTGGCGACGAGGTCTGCCACCGTGACGTCGCCCCCCTGCGGGTAGAGAGCGGAGAGCCGGTCGAGGTTGACGACCTGGTACTCGGTGCGGAACGGGTTCTTGAAGCCCCGCAGCTTCGGCAGCCGCATGTGCAGTGGCATCTGCCCGCCCTCGAAGCGGCCCGGGACCTGGTAGCGGGCCTTGGTGCCCTTCGTGCCGCGGCCGGCGGTCTTGCCCTTGGAGCCCTGGCCGCGACCCACCCGGGTCTTGGCGGTGCGGGCGCCGGGGGCCGGCCGCAGGTGGTGAACCTTGAGCGTCGAGGCGCCCCCGGACTCCCCCCCGGCGTTCCGGACCGTGGTGTCGTTGGTGTCAGTCATGTCAGTCAACCTCCTCGACGGCCACCAGGTGGGTCACCGTCTTGACCATCCCGCGGATCTCGGGACGGTCCTCCTTGACGACGACGTCGCCGATGTGCTTGAGACCGAGCGTGCGCAGGGTCTCGCGGTGGTTCTGCTTGCCGCCGATGGGCGAACGGGTCTGGGTCACCTTGAGTCGAGGCATCACGCACCCGCCTTGAGGGCGGCGGCCTTCTCGGCCAGTCCCGCGGCCTGGGCGCGCAGCATCGCCGCGGGAGCGACGTGCTCGAGAGGGAGCCCGCGGCGGGCCGCCACGGCCTCCGGACGCTCGAGAGCACGCAGCGCGGTCACCGTCGCGTGGACGATGTTGATCGCGTTGGAGGACCCGAGAGACTTGGACAGGACGTCGTGGATGCCGGCGCACTCGAGCACGGCGCGCACCGGGCCACCGGCGATGACACCTGTTCCGGGAGCCGCCGGGCGGAGCATGACGACACCCGCTGCCGCCTCACCCTGCACGGGGTGCGGGATGGTGCCCTGGATGCGCGGGACCTTGAAGAACTCCTTCTTGGCCTCCTCGACACCCTTGGCGATCGCGGCGGGAACCTCCTTCGCCTTGCCGTAGCCGACACCCACGGTGCCGTCACCGTCGCCGACGACGACGAGGGCGGTGAAGCTGAAGCGACGGCCACCCTTGACGACCTTGGACACGCGGTTGATGGTCACGACGCGCTCGATGTACTGGCTCTTCTCGGCGGGCGAGTCGCGACGGTCACGACCGTCGCGGCCGGCGCGGCCGTCACGACGGTCCGTTCGCTCGCCGGTGCCACCGGCGGCGGCGCCGGGCGCTCCTCGACGCTGGGGTCCGGGCATCAGATGTTCCTCGTCTCGAGCGTTGTGGTCTTCGTGGTGGTCACAGTGCGAGCCCACCTTCGCGTGCGCCGTCGGCGATCGCCGCGACCCGACCGTGGTACTTGTTGCCGCCGCGGTCGAAGACGACGGCGTCGACGCCGGCCTGCTTCGCCCGCTCGGCCAGGATCTCGCCGACCTTCTTCGCCTTGGCGGTCTTGTCGCCCTCGAAGGAGCGCAGGTCGGCCTCCATCGTCGAGGCCGACGCGACGGTCCGACCAACCGAGTCGTCGACGATCTGGACGAAGAGGTGGCGGCTGGAGCGGGACACGACGAGGCGCGGCCGCTCGGTGGTGCCGTGGATCTTCTTGCGGCCACGCACCTGACGACGGATCCGGGCAGCGGCCTTGCTCCTGCCGCGCTTGATGATCATTGCCATGGCTTACTTACCGGCCTTTCCGACCTTGCGACGGATTTGCTCGCCCGCGTAGCGCACGCCCTTGCCCTTGTACGGGTCGGGCTTGCGCAGCTTGCGGATGTTGGCGGCAACCTCGCCGACCTGCTGCTTGTCGATGCCCTGGACCGAGAACCGGGTCGGGTTCTCGACGGTGAAGGAGATGCCTGCGGGAGCCGGCACGGTGATCGAGTGGCTGTAGCCGAGGGAGAACTCGAGGTTCCCGTCCCGGTTGGCCACGCGGTAGCCGGTGCCGTGGATCTCCATCTTCTTCTCGTAGCCCTCGGTGACCCCGAGGACCATGTTGTTGATGAGCGAGCGGGTCAGCCCGTGCAGCGAGCGGGACTCCCGCTCGTCGTTGGGCCGGCTGACCTGGACCACGCCGTCGTCTCCGGCTCCGACCGTGATCGGCTCGGGGACACTGAGGCTGAGCTGGCCCTTCGGGCCCTTGACCGTGACGGCCTGGCCGGCGATGGTGACGTCGACGCCCGAGGGGACGGGGACAGGGAGGCGTCCGATTCGTGACATGTCGTACTCCCCTTACCAGACGTAGGCGAGGACTTCCCCGCCCACTCCCTTTTTGGCCGCCTGCTTGTCGGTCAACAAGCCGGTGGACGTGGAAATGATGGCAACGCCGAGGCCGCCGAGGACCTTCGGCAGGTTCGTCGACTTGGCGTAGACGCGCAGACCGGGCTTGGACACCCGACGGACGCCGGCGATCGAGCGCTCGCGGTTGGGGCCGTACTTGAGGTCGATGGTCAGCGTCTGGCCGACCTCGGCGTCCTCGACCTTCCAGCTGGCGATGTACCCCTCGGCCTGGAGGATCTCGGCGATGTGGGACTTGAGCTTGGAGAACGGCATGGAGACGTCGTCGTGGTGCGCCGAGTTGGCGTTCCGGACGCGGGTCAGCATGTCCGCAATCGGGTCGGTCATGGTCATGAGGGCTGTTCCGCCCTTCCTCACCGGGGTTTCAGCCGGGCCTTGGGTGCCGGTGGCCGACCTACGGTGTAAGAGGTGTGTGTGTCGTGGTGGTGGATCTGGGTGAAGCGGTGGGGCGGGGTTACCAGGAGCTCTTGGTCACGCCGGGCAGCTCGCCCCGGTGCGCCATCTCCCGCAGGCAGATGCGGCACAGGCCGAACTTGCGGTAGACGGAGTGGGGACGCCCGCAGCGCTGGCAGCGGGTGTAGCCGCGGACCTTGAACTTGGGCTTGGCGTTCGCCTTGACGACCAGGGAGGTCTTGGCCATGTCAGTTCTCCTTGAAGGGGAAGCCGAGGGCCTTGAGCAGGGCACGGCCTTCGTCGTCGTTGGTCGCCGTGGTCACCACGGTGATGTCCATGCCCCGGACGCGGTCGATCCTGTCCTGGTCGATCTCGTGGAACATCGACTGCTCGGTCAGGCCGAACGTGTAGTTGCCCTGGCCGTCGAACTGCTTCGGCGAGAGGCCACGGAAGTCGCGGATGCGCGGGAGGGCGATCGTCACGAGGCGGTCGAGGAACTCCCACATCCGGTCGCCGCGCAGCGTCGTGTGCGCGCCGATCGGCATGCCCTCACGCAGCTTGAACTGGGCGATGGACTTGCGCGCCTTGGTGACGATCGGCTTCTGGCCGGTGATCGCCCCGAGGTCGCGGACCGCGCCCTCGATCAGCTTGCTGTCCTTGGCGGCGTCGCCGACGCCCATGTTGACGACGACCTTGACCACGCCGGGCACCTGCATGACGTTGCCGAAGGCGAACTGCTCACGCAGCGTCGCCTTGATCTCATCCTGGTAGCGCTGCTTGAGCCGGGGCTTCTCGGCGGTGGCGGTCACTGGTGCTTCACTCATCACAGGTCCTTACCGGAGCGCACCGCGACACGGGTGCGGGTCGCCTTCAGGCGCCCGTCGCGCTCCACCATCTCGACACGGGTACGCACCCGTGTGGGCTTCTTGCTGTCGGGGTCGACGACCGCCACGTTGCTGAGGTGGATGGGGGCCTCCGTGTGCACGAGCCCGCCGGTGCGGCTGCCACGGGTGGTGGCACCGGCCTTGACGTGCTTGGTGACGCTGTTGATGCCCTCGACGAGCACCCGCATCGTGTCGGGGTAGACCGCGATGACCTTGCCCTGCTTGCCCCGGTCGCCGCCGTTCTTCTGCGAGCGGCCGGAGATGACCTGGACGAGGTCACCCTTTTTGATCTTGAGCTTCGCCATGGGTCAGAGCACCTCCGGAGCCAGCGAGATGATCTTCATGAACTTCTTCTCGCGAAGCTCCCGCCCCACGGGGCCGAAGATGCGGGTCCCGCGCGGGTCCCCGTCGGCCTTGAGGATCACCGCGGCGTTCTCGTCGAACTTGATGTAGGAACCGTCCGGGCGCCGGCGCTCCTTGACGGTGCGGACGATGACCGCCTTGACGACGTCGCCCTTCTTGACGTTGCCGCCAGGGATCGCGTCCTTGACGGTGGCGACGATGGTGTCGCCGATGCCGGCATACCGGCGACCGGAGCCCCCGAGAACACGGATGCACAAGATCTCCTTGGCACCGGTGTTGTCGGCGACACGCAGTCGCGACTCCTGCTGGATCACTTCACTCCTCCGGTCTCACCGGCGAGGCCGGTGGACGAGCTGGGGCCGGCTGCGCCGGGCTTCCTGACTGCCTCGTGACGGTTGCACGCTGTGCTCGGGCCCATCACTTGGCCTTCTCGAGGATCTCGACGACGCGCCAGCGCTTGGTCGCCGAGAGGGGACGGGTCTCCATGATGAGGACGCGGTCACCGACACCGGCGGCGTTGCCCTCGTCGTGGGCCTTGACCTTGCTGCTGCGACGCAGGACCTTGCCGTAGAGCGCGTGCTTGACGCGGTCCTCGACCTCGACCACGACGGTCTTGTCCATCTTGTCGCTGACGACATAGCCCTGCCGCGTCTTGCGGTACTGGCGCTCCGCTGCGGTGGCGTCTGGGGATTCTGGGGCCTGCGTCGTTTCGGCGGCCTGTGTCACTGCGGTGTCCTCACTCATGCCGAGTCCTCGGCCTTCTTCTTCCTGGCCTTCTTGGTGTCCTTCGCGGACGAGTCGGCCGTGGCGGCGGGAGCAGCCGGGGCCGTGCCGATGCCGAGCTCGCGCTCGCGCATCTCGGTGTAGATCCGCGCGATGTCCTTGCGGACGGCGCGCAGCCGACCGTGGTTGTCCAGCTGGCCGGTCGCCGACTGGAACCGGAGGTTGAACAGCTCCTCCTTGCCCTTGCGCAGCTCGTCGACAAGACGGTCGTCGTCGAGGCCCCGCAGGCTCTCGGACGTGAGGTCCTTGGTTCCGACTGCCATCAGATGTCACCACCTTCACGCCGAACGAAGCGGCACTTCATGGGGAGCTTGTGCATGGCGAGCCGCAAGGCCTCGCGAGCGACAGGCTCAGTCACACCGGAAAGCTCGAACATCACGCGTCCGGGCTTGACGTTGGCGATCCACCACTCGGGCGAGCCCTTGCCGGACCCCATCCGGGTCTCGGCCGGCTTCTTGGTCAGCGGGCGGTCGGGGTAGATGTTGATCCATACCTTTCCACCACGCTTCATGTAGCGGGTCATCGCGATCCGAGCGGACTCGATCTGGCGGTTCGTCACGTATGCCGGCTCGAGGGCCTGGATGCCGTAGTCACCGAAGGCGATCGTCGTCCCGCCCGTGGCAGCGCCGGAACGACCCGGGTGATGCTGCTTGCGGTGCTTGACTCGACGAGGAATCAACATGGTCAGGCCTGCTCATTCTGAGGTCCGGCCGTCGTCGCTGCCTCGGCAGCCACGCTGGGGGCGGACTCGGTCGTGGGGTCGGCGGCGGCGCCGGTCTCCTGCCCCGGCGACTCGCGGTCCGGGCGGCGGGCGCGGGTCGGGCGCTCGGGAGCGTCGCGACGCGGGCCTCGGGGGGCGCGGGGCGCGGCGGCCTGCTGCTGCGCCAGCTCGCGGGCCGTGACGTCGCCCTTGTAGATCCAGACCTTGACGCCGATGCGGCCGAACGTCGTGCGGGCCTCGTAGAAGCCGTAGTCGATGTTCGCGCGCAGCGTGTGCAGCGGGACGCGGCCCTCGCGGTAGAACTCCGAGCGCGACATCTCCGCGCCCTGGAGCCGACCGGAGCACTGCACCCGGATGCCCTTGGCGCCGGCGCGCAGAGCGGACTGCATGCCCTTGCGCATGGCACGGCGGAATGAGACGCGGGCGGCGAGCTGCTCGGCCACGCCCTGGGCGACGAGCTGGGCGTCCATCTCGGGGTTCTTGACCTCGAGGATGTTCAGCTGCACCTGCTTGCCCGTGAGCTTCTCGAGCTCACCGCGGATGCGGTCCGCCTCGGCGCCGCGGCGGCCGATGACGATGCCCGGGCGGGCCGTGTGGATGTCCACGCGGACGCGGTCACGGGTGCGCTCGATCTCCACGCGGGAGATGCCGGCGCGCTCCATTCCCTTCTCCATGAGCTTGCGGATCGCGACGTCTTCCTTGACGTAGTCGCGGTAGCGCTGACCAGCCTTGGTGCTGTCAGCGAACCAGCGGCTCTTGTGCTCGGTCGTGATGCCGAGGCGGAAGCCGTTCGGGTTGACCTTCTGACCCATTAGCGGGTGCCTCCCTTGGTCTGCTTGCCGGCGCTCGTCGCACGCGGGGTGGCCGGTGCGACGACCACGGTGATGTGGCTCGTGCGCTTGTTGATGCGGCTCGCGCGGCCCTGGGCCCGCGGTCGGAAGCGCTTCATCGTCGGCCCCTCGTCGACGAAAGCCTCCTGGATGACCAGGGTGCGCTCGTCGAAGGCCTGTGAGGCGCGGTCGGCCTTGACCCGGGCGTTGGCAATGGCGCTCTCGAGCACCTTGCGGACCGGGTCGGAGGCGGCCTGCGGGGCGAACTGGAGCACCGAGACGGCGTCGGTGGCCTGCTTGCCGCGGATGAGGTCCACGACACGGCGGGCCTTCTGCGGCGTGACGCGGACGTGCCGCGCCTGCGCCTTGGCCTCGATCATGGTGCGGTCCTCGGAAGAGCTCGCGGTGTTGGGCTTGACGGTGGTGGCCATCAGCGACGACGCCCCTTCCTGTCGTCCTTCACGTGACCCTTGAAGGTGCGGGTCGGCGCGAACTCGCCAAGCTTGTGGCCGACCATCGACTCGGTCACGAAGACCGGCACGTGCTTGCGGCCGTCGTGGACGGCGAGGGTGTGACCGAGCATGTCCGGTGAGATCACCGAACGACGCGACCAGGTGCGGATGACGGTCTTGGTGCCCGCTTCGTTCTGGGCGTCCACCTTCTTCTGGAGGTGGTCGTCGATGAAGGGACCCTTTTTCAGGCTTCGTGGCATTTCCGGGGGCTCCTATCAGCGCTTCTTGCCAGAGCGGCGGCGACGAACGATGAGCTTGTCGCTTTCCTTGTTGGGACGACGGGTGCGGCCCTCGGCCTGACCCCACGGGCTGACCGGGTGGCGGCCACCGGAGGTCTTGCCCTCGCCACCACCGTGCGGGTGGTCGACCGGGTTCATGGCGACACCGCGGACAGTCGGGCGCTTGCCCTTCCAGCGCATCCGGCCGGCCTTGCCCCAGTTGATGTTGCTCTGCTCGGCGTTGCCGACCTCACCCACGGTCGCGCGGCAGCGCAGGTCGATGTTGCGAATCTCGCCGGACGGCATACGCAGCTGGGCCATGGGGCCGTCCTTGGCGACGAGCTGGACCTTCGCGCCCGCCGAGCGGGCGATCTTGGCGCCGCCGCCGGGCTTGAGCTCGATGGCGTGCACCGTCGTGCCGACCGGGATGTTGCGCAACGGGAGGCTGTTGCCGGGCTTGATGTCGGCACCTGGCCCGTTCTCGATGCGGTCACCCTGCTTGAGGCGGTTCGGCGCGAGGATGTAGCGCTTCTCGCCGTCGGCGTAGTGCAGGAGCGCGATCCGGGCGGTGCGGTTGGGGTCGTACTCGATGTGAGCGACCTTGGCCGGCACGCCGTCCTTGTCATGGCGGCGGAAGTCGATGACGCGGTAGGCACGCTTGTGACCGCCACCGATGTGGCGGGTCGTGATGCGACCAGCGTTGTTGCGGCCACCGCTCTTGGTGAGCGGACGGACCAGCGACTTCTCCGGCGTGGTGCGCGTGACCTCGACGAAGTCGGCGACCGACGAGCCGCGGCGGCCAGGTGTGGTCGGCTTGTACTTACGGATACCCATGTGTGTTCCCTTAAGTCCTCGTCGTCAGTCTCAGGCGCTCGCGCCGAAGATGTCGATGGACCCTTCCTTGAGGGTGACGATCGCGCGCTTGGTGTCCTTGCGCTTACCGATCCCGAAACGGGTGCGACGGGTCTTGCCCTGACGGTTCAGGGTGTGGACCGTGTCGACCTTGACCTTGAAGACCTGCTCGATCGCGATCTTGATCTCGGTCTTGTTCGACCGGGGGTCGACGATGAACGTGTACTTGCCCTCGTCGAGCAGCCCGTAGGACTTCTCCGAGACGACCGGCGCGATGAGGATGTCTCGCGGGTCCTTGATATGGATGCTCACTGCTCGTCCTCCGTGGAAGTCGTCGTGTCGCCGGCCTCGTCGGAGGTCGCGGCCTCGTCGGACGTGGTCGTCGACCGGTCGGCGACGAACGCGTCGAACGCGGCCTGGGTGAAGACGACGTCCTCGGCGCACAGCACGTCGTAGGTGTTGAGCTGGTCGGCCATGAGGACGTGGACGCCCTCGAGGTTGCGCACGCTCTTGAACGTCACGTCGTCACCACGCCCCAGCACGACGAGAAAGCTCGTGCGCTCGGTGAGCCCCGTGAGGGCGGCGAGCGCCTGCTTCGCCGACGGCTGCTCACCGGAGACGAGGCTCTCGACGATGTGGATGCGGTCGTGGCGCGCGCGGTCGGAGAGCGCCCCACGCAGCGCGGCGGCCTTCATCTTCTTGGGTGTGCGCTGCGAGTAGTCGCGGGGCTTCGGGCCGTGGACGACGCCGCCGCCGGTGAACTGCGGCGCACGGGTCGAGCCCTGGCGAGCGCGGCCGGTGCCCTTCTGGCGGTAGGGCTTGGCGCCACCGCCACGGACCTCGCCGCGGTTCTTCGTCGAGTGGGTGCCCTGTCGGGCCGCGGCGAGCTGGGCGACGACGACCTGGTGGATGAGCGGCACATTGGTCTGGACATCGAAGATGTCGGCCGGGAGTGCGGTCTTGGTGGCCATCTGGCTCAGGCTCCCTTCGCGGCCGTGCGGACGAGGACGATGCCGCCGCGGGGGCCGGGGACGGCACCCTTGACGAGCAGGAGGCCCCGTTCCGCGTCCACGGCGTGGATCGTGAGGTTCTGGGTGGTCTGGCGCTGGCCGCCCATGCGGCCGGCCATGCGCATGCCCTTGAAGACGCGGCCCGGCGTGGAGCAGCCGCCGATCGAGCCAGGCTTGCGGTGGTTCTTGTGGGAGCCGTGCGAGGAGCTGACGCCGTGGAAGCCGTGACGCTTCATGACTCCGGCGAAGCCCTTGCCCTTGGCGGTACCCGTGGCGTCGACCAGCTGGCCGGCCTCGAAGGTCTCCGCGGTGACCTCCTGGCCGAGCGCGTAGTCCGCGAAGTCGGCGGTGCGCAGCTCGACGAGGTGGCGGCGCGGCGTCACTCCGGCCTTCTCGAAATGGCCCTTCATCGGCTTGTTCACCTTGCGCGGGTCGATCTCGCCGAAGGCGATCTGCACTGCGCCGTAGCCGTCGGTCGCAGCGTCGCGCACCTGGGTGACGACGCACGGGCCGGCCTTGATGACCGTCACGGGCACGAGGCGGTTATCGGCGTCCCAGACCTGGGTCATGCCGAGCTTCTCGCCGAGGACGCCCTTGACGTTTTTGAGAATGGTTGAGGTCATTGCGAGTCATCTCCCCTGTTCAGAGCTTGATCTCGATGTTGACGTCAGCCGGCAGGTCAAGCCGCATCAGCGAGTCGACGGCCTTGGGCGTCGGGTCGATGATGTCGATGAGGCGCTTGTGCGTGCGCATCTCGAAGTGCTCGCGGCTGTCCTTGTACTTGTGCGGCGACCGGATGACGACGAAGACGTTCTTCTCCGTGGGCAGCGGCACCGGGCCCACCACCGTCGCACCGGCACGGGTCACCGTGTCGACAATCTTGCGCGCCGAGTTGTCGATGACCTCGTGGTCATACGACTTCAAGCGGATGCGGATCTTCTGTCCCGCCATCTGAGGTACGTCTCTCTCTCGCCCAACATCTTCGTCGGTTCTCGTCTGGGCTTCCCTGGCGCTTCCGACCCCCGAGGTCGGGTGTGTCGCGCCCGCTCCGCACCGTTGCGCCCGCACTTTCGTGCCGTGCGCCCGGTGTTGACGAGAAACCCCGGCAGAACCGGGTGCCTGCGCTTCCCTGGGCCATGACCGGCGTACCGGCCCTGTCTACACAGGGACGGCGGGAGTGACATGGGTCAGTCCCGCGCGTCAAGCAACCTCCCCAGTGTGCCATCCCGGGCTGTGCAGTATCAAATCGGGGCCCCGGCAGCAGAAGCCGGGTTCGCTCGGGGTGCGGGTTTCCCTCTGTGTGCGCCGAGGTCCCGGAACAGCCGGACCGCACCTCGGGAAGGCTGACCTCGTCGGAGTGGTCAGGTCTCCCCGATGGCGTGACTCGAGCGCGTGTGCACCCCCAGCTGACCGGTATGCCGTCACCGCCGCGGCACTTCCCCGGCCGGAGCGGACCGGGGTGCAGGCTGGGGCATTCGAGGCTGCGGGGCGAGGGCTCAGACGGCTGTCGGCGCCAGGGCGGCGCGCGCCGGAGTGTCGTTGGGGAGCGCGTAGCGGCGCCGGTTGCGGGTCGTCGCTGCTGAGGTCACGCTGTCGCCGGTGTCCTCGGGGTGGTCGAAGCTCGGCCGGCGGCCAGCGTGGCCGGCGGTCAGCTCGCCGGTGCGAGGAAGGCGGTGAGAGCCCCGGCATACATCGCCGGGTCCTTGGCACCGCAGAGCTCACGCGAGCTGTGCATCGACAGCATCGGTGCGCCGACGTCGAGGGTCGTCGCTCCGGTGAGGGCGGACGTCGTCGGGCCGACCGTGCTGCCGCACGGCAGGTCGGTGCGCGCCACGAAGCGCTGCATCGGGACGTCGGCCTGTTCGCAGGCGAGCGCGAAGGCGGCCGCCCCGACGCTGTCGGTGGCGTAGCGCTGCTGGGCGTTGACCTTGAGGACCGGGCCACCGTTGAGGGTGATCTGGTGCTGCGGCTCGTGCCGGTCGGCATAGTTGGGATGCGTCGCATGGCCCATGTCGCCGCTGGCGATGACCGTGCCGGCGAGCGCGCGGAAGTAGGCGTCGCGAGATCCGCCGCGCGCGAGCACGATGCGCTCGAGGACGGACGGGAGCAACGTCGACATCGCGCCGCGCTCCGAGACGCTGCCGACCTCCTCGTGGTCGAAGAGCACGAGGACGGGCACCTGGGCCGGGTCCTGGTCGACGGCCTCGACCATGGCCCGGACGCCTGCGTAGCTCGTCGCGAGGTTGTCGAGCCGCGGCGCCGCGATGAGGTCGCCGTCGCGACCGATCCGGCGCGAGCGCTGCACGTCGTGGGTCATGACGTCCCAGCCGAGCACGTCGGCCCGGTCCACCTCGACCTGCTCGGCGAGATAGGCGCGGAAGCCGCCGGGCACGTCGGCCTGCCCCCAGAGCGGCGCCAGGTGCTGCTGCGGGTTGAGGGCCAGGCCCGTGTTCTGCTCGCGGTCGAGGTGAATCGCCAGCTGGGCCACCCGCAGGACCGGGTCACCGACGGTCAGCAGTCTCGTGCCGACGCCTCCGGCCTCCCGGACGGCGACCCGGCCCGAGAGCCCGAGGTCGCGGTCGAGCCAGGAGTTGAGCAGAGGTGAGCCGTAGACCTCCACACCGAGCAGCTGCCATCCAGCGCGGGCGACATCGGGGTTCGGTTTGATCCGCAGGTTCGGGCTGTCGGTGTGCGCGCCGACCACCCGGAACGGCGCTGCCGACCCGGCCGAGCCGTCGCGTCGGTCGCCCTCGGTGCACCAGGCGACGAGCGACCCGCCCCGGACGAGGTAGAACCGGCCCGGGTCCACGGGGAAGGCGTCGATCTCCCGCACCTGGACGAAGCCGGCCCCCTCGAGCATCCGGCCGGCCGTGAGGACGGCGTGGAACGGGGACGGCGAGGCGTCGATGTAGGCGATGAGGCCAGCAGCCTCGGTGTCGGCGCCGAAGGGGTACGACATGGGCGCCACTGTAGGACGAGACGAATCGGAGCGGCGACGCCGTCCGTCCGCCAGCGCCTCGACAGGCAGGATCCGCTTCCGATCCGCCAAGGTGGACGGGCTGGCGACCTGTGCCAACTGGTCTAAGCGACTCTAAAAACTCTAATGGCATCTAAATGCTCCGTGTACCGTGGGCTGCATGTCGAACCCGTTCCGTGCGAGTTTCGGAGTGAGCCCGCCATTGCTGGTCGGCCGCGACGAGGTGCTCGAGGACTTCGTCGTGGCCTTGGAGGACGGACCGGGGGCATCCGGACGCGCAACGCTCTACACCGGGGCACGCGGGGCCGGAAAGACCGTCATGCTGAACGCGGTCGAGGACCGCGCGAAGGAACACGGCTGGCTTGTCATCAGCGAGACGGCCACACCCGGGTTCGTCGAGAGGATGACCCAGCAGCATCTCCCCCGCCTGCTGCGCGACTTCGACCCCGCGGCAGTGCGC
>JBBRZC010000044.1:0-20406 GCA_038237075.1 Actinomycetales bacterium | reverse complement strand
CCGAGCAGCCGTTGGCTGATCGCCAGCGAGCGGATCTCGTCGGCGGTGATGACCCCGCCGGCGTTGCGGATGATGTGGGCGTCCCCCTCGGTGAGCCCCAGCAGCCCGTAGGGGTTGAGCCGGGCATCCATGCAGGCGACGACGGCGATCTTGCGGGCGGGCGGCATGGGCAGGTCACCCTTGGTGAACGTCGCGGCGTAGGACGTGGCGTTCGTCAGCAGGTCGTCGGTCGTGGTCATCAGCGCGCTCCTTCGAGAGGGGTGACCTGTGCGGTCGAGAGTCGCAACCCCGCACGCGGCGCGGCGATTCCCGGGCGTGAGACGCAGGTCACAAGAAGCGTCATTCGCCTGTGGAGCCGTCAAGCAGCTCCCGCACGACGTCGAGGTGGCCGAGATGCCGCGCATATTCCTGCATGACGTGCATCAGGACCCGATCGAGTGTCGCCGGCTCGTGACCCTCCCAGCGGGACCCTGGGCGGCCGACATCGGTGAGGCCGTTCGACATGACGATCGCCCGGGTCCGGTCCCCGCCTGCTCGAAGGTCGGCGAGCAGCCCGTCGAGAGTCTCGCCGTCGCCGATGACCCACGGCTCGTCGTCGCCTGTGGGCTGGTCGCCCCAGGGGTCAGCAACCTCCTCGCCGAGGAACCCCCAGACGAGCCATCGACGTTCCATGTGCACGAGGTGGTTCACGAGTCCGAGCGGCGACCACCCCGAGGGCAGACTACTGCTGCGCAGGTCGGCATCCGGGAGTCCCGACACCTTCTGCGCGACGACCTCGCGGAAGTAGTCGAGGTAGTCCAGCAGCACGTCGCGCCGGTCCGATCTCGCGCGCATGGGGCTCGGGAAGCCGGGGGGCGGCGCCGTCACCGGCACGCCAGCCGGGCGGCCGACATCACTGAAGCGACCTCGCGGGTCTGGTTGGAGATGAGACATCCTCCTGTTGGGGTCGATGGTCATGGTGCTCACCTGGCAGATCTGGGAGGGCTGACCACATCCGGATGCGCTGAACCCCTCCCGGTGGGCATCGCCACCTTGAACCGGTCGCACGGCCCCCACCCCAAAGTCTGCAGTCACGCCCGCGACACCGATCAGCCGGATGAGACCCCGAGGGCGGTTGGTCAGGTGGCGTCGAGCTTGGCGCGCTCGGCGTCGACGTCGAGGCCCATGTCGGGCCACGTCGGGGCAAGGTCGTGGAATGCCTCGAGGAGGAGCTGCTGCACGGCATACCGGGCGTACCACTTGCGGTTCGCCGGCACGACGTGCCAAGGGGCGTTCTTGGTCGAGCAGCGGGTGAGTGCGACCTGATAGGCCTCCATGTAGTCGTCCCAGTGGGCCCGCTCGACGATGTCGCCGCTGTTCCACTTGTAGTGCTTGTCCGGGCGCGCGAGCCGCTCAGCCAGCCGCGCCTTCTGCTCGTCCTTGGAGATGTGGAGCATGACCTTGACGATGCGGGCGCCGGCGGCCACCGTCTCGCGCTCGAAGGCGTTGATCTGCGCGTAATGCGCCGACCACTCCTCCTTGGGCACGAGGTCGTGGACCCGGACGATGAGGACATCCTCGTAGTGGGACCGGTCGAACACCCCGAGCTGCCCCGGAGCCGGCAGCGCGTTGCGCACCCTCCAGAGGAAGTCGTGCTTGCGCTCCTCCGCCGACGGCGCCTTGAACGCCGTCGCCTTGATGCCCTCCGGGTCGGCCTGGCCCACGACGTGGCGCATGATGCCGCCCTTGCCGGAGGTGTCGAGACCCTGGATGACGAGCAGCACCGAGCGGTTGGCCCCGGCCCGGGACTCGGCGAACAGCCGCTCCTGCCACTCGCCCACCTCGGGGGCGTGCTTGTCCAGCGCCCGCTTGCCGCGGCTCTTGCCCGCGGTGAAGCCGGGCGTGGCGTCGGGGTCGACCGCGGCCAGGGTGAAGCCCGTGTCCACCCTGAGCCGGTCGGCCAGCAGCTCTGGCGACGTGTCGCCGCTGGCGTGTTCCGCTGAGTCCGCCACGTCGCTGTTCTTACCCATCCGGGCATCCTGCCCTATGTCGCCCGGCGGCGTGACCCGACGGTCACGGCATACTCGCGATATGCGCCTCCTGCTCGCCGACAGCCCCGCCACCGACGCCCCACGTGCGGGGGCCGAGATCGCAGACACCGACCTTGCCACCCTGTATGCCGTGCCCGCGGGCTCCGCGCGCTGGCTGCGCGCCAACTTCGCGACGAGCCTCGACGGGGGCATCAGCGGCAGCGACGGACGCTCGGCCACGGTGAACTCCGCAGCGGACCACGTCGTCTTCGAGCTGGTGCGCGCGCTGAGCGACGTCGTCGTCATCGGGGCGGGAACCGCTCGGGGCGAGGGCTACGGGCCGCTGAGTGTGGCGCGGCGCTGGCGGGAGGCGCGGGCCGACCGGGAGCTCGGCGCGGAGCTGCCGCTCGTCGTCGTCTCGAACCGGGGCGACGTGCCGCCCACGCTGCGGGGCGCTGCGGCTGGGCGGGTGCTCCTGGCGACCCACGAGGATGCGGACTCGCTCGAGAGGGCGCGCGCCGAGCTGGGCGGCGACGGCGTGCTGCTCTGCGGCGCCTCACGGGTCGAGCCGCAGCTCCTCCTCGACCGGCTCGCCGAGCGCGGCTGGAGCCACGTCCTCACCGAGGGCGGTCCACACCTGCTCGCCACGTTCCTCGAGGCGGAGGTCGTCGACGAGCTCAACCTCTCGTTCACCCCGAGGGTCGTCGGTGGCAGCGGACCCCGGATGACCGCCGGGCTGCCGGACGGCGACCGCGCCTTCTCGCCGCGGGTGCTCATCGAGGAGGACGGCACCGTCATGGGCCGGTGGCTCCGCGGCTGACGGAGCACGCTCACGCGAGGAAGTCGGTGAGCACCCGCTCCCAGCGCTCCGGGTCGAGGTTCCACTCCTTGCAGTGACGCGCCGTGACCCACCGCTCGAGCGTGACGAGGTCGGGTCGCGCCTCGGCGAGGGCGATCGAGGGGCCGACCGGCACGAACTCGTCGTCGACGGAGTGCTGGATGAGCATGCGGGTGCCCAGCTCGCCCGCCCGGGCCACCCAGTTCGTGCGAGCGACGTCGACCGCCTCGTGGACGCCGACGAGCCGCCGGGTGGAGCGCCGCCCCATGACCACGGTGCCGAGGCGGCCGAGCGGCGGGGGCACCCGGTGCAGGCGGGCGTGGTGGGCCAGGACGTCTCCCCAGTCGACGACCGGTGAGTCGAGGAACACCGCCTCGACGAGGTCGCTCATCACGGAGAGGTCGAGCGTCTGGAGGGTGACCGCCCCTCCCATGGACCAGCCGCCGAGGACCAGGCTCCGCGCGCCGTGCGCCACGGCATACCGCATCGCGGCCTCGACGTCGCGCCACTCGCTGAGGCCGAGGTTGTAGCGACCGTCGGGCGCCCCTGGCGCGCCCGGGTCGTTGCGGTAGGAGATGACCAGGCACGTGATCCCCAGCCGGCGCAGGGTCGGCACCGCCCGCAGGCACTCCTCCCGGCGGGCACCGCGGCCGTGGACGAGGATCGCCCACCGGTCCCGCCCCGCGGGTGAGGCGTCTGCCTCGACGAGCCAGGCCGGCATCGGCCCGAGCTCGGAGTCGACCAGGACGTCGCTCGTCGGCAGGCCGAGGCAGATCGCGGGCGAGTCCCAGTAGAAGTACTGGTTCCACCGCGCCGGGCCGGGCTGCAGGGTGCCGCGGTCGACGCCGATCAGGGCTCGGGTCACCGTGCCGGCCACGTCGTCCCGTTGCACGACCTGGCCGACCCGGGCGTGGCCGGAGCCCCCGTCGAGCCACAGCCCGTACCATCCCGGGACGACCGTCTCCGGCGTGAGCCCGAGGGTGACCTCGCGGTCGGACGCGACGAGGACCTCGGTGTCGTCGGGCCGGCGGTGGTCCGGGGTGAGGACCTTGCGGGCGAAGTACGTCGCGGCTCCGAGCGAGCCGCCGAGGGCGGTGCCCACGGCCGCCGCGGCACCCGCGCCGGCCACCCGGGCGACCCGGACCCGACGGCTACGCCGCTCCTGCGCACCGCCGTCTGTCTTCGCGCTCGCCACCACCCCATGGTGACAGTGCCGCTCCGGCGCCCGTCGCGGGGTGTGGTTCGGCAGCGGTCCGACCCCGCCGGTCATCGACCGCGACACGCTCAGCGGGCCGAGCGTCAGGTGGCGGAGCCGAGTCCGGGGACGATCTCGTCGAGGCTGAACGTGAGCGGCTGTTCGAGCTGTTCGTAGGTGCAGGACTCGGGCACGCGGTCGTCGCGCCAGCGCACGAAGTGGGCGAGGTGCCGGAACCGGGTGCCCTCCATGTGCTCGTACTTGACCTCGAGCACCCGCTCGGGCCGCAACGGGACGAACGAGAGGTCCTTGGTGGCGTTCCACCGGCTCACGTTGCCGGGCAGCCGCTGACCCTGGTGGGCCTCGGCGCTCGACCACTCCTGCCACGGGTGATCCTCGCCTTCGCTGAGGAGCAGCGGTTCGAGCTCGTCGACGAGCTCGGCTCGTCGCCTGGCGGTGAACGCGCCGACGACGCCGACGTGCTGAAGCCGGCGCTCGTCGTTGTAGAGGCCGAGCAGCAGCGAGCCGACGAGCGGGTTCGCCTCCGTCGAGGTCTTGTGCCAGCGGAACCCGGCGAGCACGCAGTCGGCAGTGCGGACGTGCTTGATCTTGAACATGACCCGCTTGTCGGGCTGGTAGGTGCCCCCCAGCGGCTTGGCGACCACGCCGTCCAAGCCGGCGCCCTCGAGCTCGACGAACCAGCGCTGGGCGACCTCCACGTCCGTCGTGGCCGGGGTCAGGTGGATCGGTGCCCGCACGCCGGCGAGCGCCTGTTCGAGGGTTGCTCGACGCTCGGCAAACGGCCGTCCGGTGTAGTCGACATCTGCGAGGGCGAGCAGGTCGAACGCGATGAACGAGGCCGGGGTCTTCACGGACAGCATCGTCACGCGCGACACCGCCGGGTGGATGCGTTGCTGAAGCGCCTCGAAGTCCAGACCGGCAGCGGTGGCGATGACGATCTCGCCGTCCAGGACACAACGCTCGGGCAGCTCTGCCCTGACCGCCTCGACCAGCTCCGGGAAGTAGCGGGTCATCGGCTTCTCGTTGCGGCTGCCGAACTCGACCTCGTCGCCGTCGCGGAAGCAGATGCATCTGAACCCATCCCACTTGGGTTCGTAGGACGCCCCGGGCGGGATCGAGGAGACCGCTTTGGCCAGCATCGGAGCGACGGGCGGGTTGACAGGCAGCTTCATCGAGTCAGGCCCGCGACGCCAGCAGGGCGGCCATCTCGGTGAGCCCGAAGTACTCGGCCACCGACCGGGCGTTCGGCGACCCCAGCTCGGGGTCGGCGCCGACGCGGAGCAAGTCCGTGACGATCGGCGTCGCGCTGCGGAACACGGCCGCGACCAGCGCGCTCTGACCGCGCGCGTTGAGCCGGGCCGTGTCGGCGCCGTGCTCGAGCAGCACCCGCACGAGGTCGGTGTGCTCGTGGTAGGCGGCGAGGATGAGCATGGTGTCACCCTTGCTGTCGGTGAGGTTGACCGGCAGGCCGCGGTCGAGCAGCGCGCCGACCCGCGTCGCCGCACCGTCACGCGCGAGGTCGAACACGCCGTTGAGGAAGGCGATCTGCTGCTCGGTCAGCTCGGTCGGCTCGGTGGTCGCCTCTGGCGCGGCGTCCTCGTCCGGCCCTGCTCCGGAGGCTGGGGCGTCTCTCATGCGCGCCATCGTACGTTCGGCACCGCCTGTCCAGATCAACGGCGCCCTGACCGCCCACGCCGGCTGCCCCCGCCCGGGGGTTCCTCCGGGTTGTCCCGCAGGTACCCGCCCTCGGCACCGAGATACTCGCCGTCGTCGTAGCGCTTCCTCGACGGCTGGACCCGTGGCGGCTCCCCCGGCATCTTGGGATAGTCGGGCGGGAAGCTCAGCTCGGGCAGCCCGTCGGCGACGTCGCGGTCCCACCACGCCAGCGCCGTCGTCAGGTCGCCGACGTTCGTGGCGATGTCCCCCCACGGATCCGGTTGCGTGGCAACGATATCGGGCACCGTGCGGACGGTGAAGTCCGCGGTGGTGACGCTCGTGAGGTCGTCCCAGCGGCACGGCATACTCACCGGCGCGCCGGGCAGCGGGCGGGGACTGTAGGCGGAGGCAATCGTGCGGTCGCGGTTGGCCTGGTTGAAGTCGACGAAGATCCGGTCGCCCCGCTCCTCCTTCCACCAGGCGGTCGTGACGAGGTCGGGGAGCCGCCGCTCGAGCTCGCGGGCGATCGCGATGACGCCGTGCCGCACGTCGAGGAACTCGTGCTCGGGACGGACCCGCGCGTAGACGTGCACCCCGCGCCCGCCCGACGTCTTGGGGTATGCCGTGAGCCCCGCGTCGGAGAGCACTTCACGCAACGCCGTGGCGGCGGTGACGACATCGGCGAAGCTGCGCCCCGGCTGCGGGTCGAGGTCGACCCGCAGCTCGTCGGGGTTGTCCAGCGCGCCCGGGGCGTCCGAGACCGTGACCGGCCACGGGTGGAAGGTGATGGTGTTCATCTGCACCGCCCAGACCGCCGTGGCGAGCTCGTCGATCACCAGCTGCGGGTGGCTCCGGCCGGAGGGGTACGTCACCGTCACGGTGCGGGAGTAGGCGGGAACGCCGCGCGGCGGGTTCTTGCTGTAGAACTCCTCGCCCCCGACGCCGGTCGGGAAACGCTGGAGGGTGACCGGCCGATGCCCGACGAGCGGGAGGAAACGCTCCCCGACGGCGATGAGGTACTGCGCGAGCTCCAGCTTGGTGATGCCCGTGTCGGGCCACAGCACCCGGTCGGGGCTCGAGACCCGGACCTCCCGCTCACCCTCGGGACCGGGGACGTCGAGCACGCGCGCGTCGGCAGCCATGCGCAGAGCGTAGGGCTTGGCCAGTTCTTGGCCTCCTGTTTACCTGCGCGGGCGGTCACTCGCCGACGCGGCGGCTAGCGTCGGAGCATCCCCGTTCCACCCCCTCCACGAGGAGAACCGTGCCGGCCCACCAAGCCTCCCGCCAGACCGCCACGGCGGTCGTCCCGGTCGTCGCCATCGCGGCGCTGTTCCTCGGCGCCGCCCCCGCCCAGGCCGTCGACACCACCGCGAACGTCGTCATCAGCGAGGTCTACGGCGGCGGCGGCAACACCGGCGCGCCGTTCACCAATGACTTCGTGGAGCTCGTCAACCACGGCAGTGTGCCCGTCGACGTGACCGGCTGGTCGGTGCAGTACGGGTCGGCGGCCGGGACGACGTATGCCGTCACGGGGCTGACCGGGACCATCGCACCCGGCGCGTTCTACCTCGTCCAGGAGGGTGCGGGGGCGACTCCCTCGGCCCCCCTCCCGACCCCCGACGCCGTCGGCACCCTGGCGATGAGCGGCACCTCGGGCAAGGTCGCCCTCGTGCGGAACAGCACGACGGCCCTGACCTGTGGCACCGCCTGTGCGGCGGACCCGGGAGTCGTCGACCTCCTCGGCTACGGCACCGCCGACGACTCCGCCGGAGGCGCGCCCACCCCGGCCCTGTCGAACACGACCTCCGCGCAGCGCCGGCTCTCGCCGTTCAGCAACACCGGCGGCAACGCCACCGACTTCACCGTGGCGGCCCCGACCCCGAAGGCGGCACCGACCCCGGGCCCGACGGCTCCGGACTGCGCCGCCGTCCCGACCCCGCCCGAGTGCGTCCCCGGCCCGACGACCATCCAGGACGTCCAGGGCGACGGGTTCCTCTCACCGCTGCGCGGCACCACCGTCGCCCGGGTCGCCGGCGTCGTCACCGCCGTCCGCACGTCGGGCAGCCGCGGCTTCTGGATCCAGCAGACCGCCCCCGACCAGGCGCGCGCCGCCGCCTCGTCGGGCATCTTCGTGTTCAGCCAGGCCCCGGTGTCGGTCGGCGACGCCGTCCTCGTCTCCGGCCGGGTCACGGACTTCTACCCCCTCGCACGGGGCGAGACCACGGCCACGACGGCGAACCTCTCGACCACCGAGCTGACCCCCACGACGGTCACCACCGTGAGCAAGGGCAACGCCCTGCCGGCGCCGCTCGTCCTTTCCCCGACGACGGTTCCCGGCACCTACGCGCCGACCGTCGCCGGCGGCAACATCGAGGCGCTCAGCCCCCTCGACCCGCAGCGCTCCGCGCTCGAGTTCTGGGAGGCCCACGAGGGGATGCTCGTCGAGGTCGGCGACGCCCGCGTCGTCGGGCCGGGCAAGGCGCTGTTCGGTGAGATCTACGTGACGACCAAGCCGGCCGAGCTCGCCACCCCACGCGGGGGGACCTACCTGCGGAGCTACGCCGAGACCCCGACCGGCCGGGTCCTCGTGACCCCGCTCGACAAGAAGGTGCCTGCGGCCAACGTCGGCGACCGCCTCCTCGGCCCGACCACCGGCCCGGTGGACTGGTCGACCTTCGGGGGCTATGCCATCGCCGCGACCCGGCTCGGCAGCCATCAGGACAACCACCTCGTCCGCACCGCCGCCACAGCGCAGTCGCCCGACCAGCTGGCGGTCGCGACCTACAACGTCGAGAACCTCGCTCCGGCAGACCCCGCCGCCAAGTACGCCGAGCTCGGCACCGGCGTGGTCACCAGCCTGAGGTCGCCCCACGTCGTCTCTCTCGAGGAGATCCAGGACAACTCGGGTGCGACCGACGACGGCACGGTCGCGGCCGACCTGACCCTCACCAAGCTCGTGGCCGCGATCACCGCCGCCGGCGGACCGGCATACCGGTGGGCCGAGATCGACCCGGTGAACGACCAGGACGGCGGGCAGCCCGGCGGCAACATCAGGTCGGTGTTCCTCTACAACCCCGACCGGGTCACCCTCGTGCCGCGGAGCCCCGGTGACTCCACCACGGCGGTCAGGGTCGTCGCGGGACCCGACGGGACGGCTGAGCTGACCCTCAACCCGGGCCGGGTCGACCCCACGAACGCCGCGTGGACCTCGTCGCGCAAGCCGCTCGCCGGGGAGTTCGTCTTCCGCGGGCGCAAGGTCGTCGTCGTCGCCAACCACTTCAGCTCCAAGGGCGGCGACCAGGGCGCCGACGGCCGGTTCCAGCCGCCGAACCGCTCCTCGGAGGTGCAGCGCACGCAGCAGGCGAGCGTGCTGAACGGCTTCGTCAAGCAGGTGCTCGCGGCCGACCCGCAGGCCAACGTCGTGCTGGCCGGCGACTTCAACGACTACCCGTTCTCCGCGCCGGTGACGACGCTCACCGACAACGGGGCGACGCTGACCGACCTCATCACCACGCTGCCCGAGAACGAGCGATACACCTACGTCTTCAACGGCGTCTCACAGGTGCTCGACCACATCTTCGTGACCAAGGCGGTCACCGACGTCGAGTACGACGTCGTTCACGTCAACGCCGAGTTCGCGGTGCAGTCCTCCGACCACGACCCCCAGGTGGCCCGGATCCGCCCGACCACCCGCCAGGGGACACTTCGCCTCGACCCCGCCTCCGTGGCGGCGGGCCGGTCCACCCGGGTCGGGCTGGCGGGCTGGTACCCCCACCGGGAGCTCACCGTGGCGCTGGACGGGGTGGTCGCGGGTACGGCGACCACCGACGCCGCCGGCGGGGCGGCGTTCACCCTGCCCGTGCCGAGGTCGACCGCGAGGGGGGCCCACACGGTCACCGCCACCGCGGCCGACCGCACCACGGCGTCGGCGCCCCTGCGGGTGACCCGAGCGTGCGTGCCCTTCCCCGGACCCCACGCGACGCTGGCCCAGCTCATCGCCTGGCTGGTCGCCCTGGCTCACGGGCAGGCCTGCTGACGCTTAACGCCGGCTTACGCGGCGGGGCGTGGGGAACGATCCCCACCCCCGCCGCTGTTGTGGTGGAAGACCGAGCAACGAGGAGAGAGCCATGTTCAAGGACAAGTCGCAGAAGACCCAGACGCAGAGCACGTATGCCGTGAGCCACACCGACGACGAGTGGCGCACCCAGCTGACCCCGGCCGAGTTCCAGGTCCTGCGCGAGGCGGGCACCGAGCGGGCCTATGTCGGCGAGTACACCGACACCAAGACCGAGGGCGTGTACTCGTGCCGGGCCTGTGGCACCGAGCTGTTCCGCAGCGAGACGAAGTTCGACTCGCACTGCGGCTGGCCGTCGTTCTACGCCCCGCTCGCCGAGGACCGCGTGGAGTACATCGAGGACCGCGCCATGGGCATGAAGCGGGTCGAGGTGCGCTGCGCCAACTGCGGCTCCCACATGGGTCACGTCTTCGACGACGGCTACGGCACGCCCACCGGCCAGCGTTACTGCATCAACTCGATCAGCGTCCGCCTCGAGCCCAAGGCCTGACCCGGCGGCAGGAGCCCAGATGCATGCGTTGTACGCCGAGCTCACGGCCCTGCCCGGGCAGGAGGCCGAGGTGGCCACCAGCCCACTGAGGGTCAGCGCAGCGCGGCGACGAGGTCCGCGACCTCGACCCGGGGCCCGGTGTAGAAGGGGACCTCCTCGCGCACGTGCAGGCGCGCCTTGGCCGCCCGCAGCTCGCGCATGAGATCAACGATGCGGTGCAGCTCGTCGGCTTCGAAGGCAAGGATCCACTCGTAGTCGCCGAGCGCGAAGGCGGAGATCGTGTTGGCCCGCACGTCCGGGAAGTCGCGCGCCATCTGGCCGTGCTCGACGAGCATGTCGCGCCGCTCCTGGCCGTCGATGAGGTACCAGTCGTAGGACCGGTTGAAGGGATAGACGCACACGTAGGCCTTGGGGGCCTCCCCCGCGAGGAACGCCGGCACGTGGCTCTTGTTGAACTCCGCCGGTCGGTGCAGCGCCGCCACCGACCACACCGGGTCGAGCGCACGCCCGAGGTCGGTCCGCAGGAACCGGTGGTAGGCCGACTGCAGCGCCTCGATGCTCTCGGCGTGCCACCAGATCATGACGTCGGCATCAGCGCGCAGCCCCGCCACGTCGTAGACCCCGCGGACGACGATGCCCTCGCCCTCGAGCTCGCCGAACAGGTCGGTGACCTCGGAGGCGATCTTCTCGCGGTCCTCGTCGAGCTCCTCGGCGGCGGCGAACACCGACCACATGGCATAGCGGATGGTGTCGTTGATCTCGCGGACCTGGCCCGGCGACGGCTTGCGGCTCATGGCCTCATTGTCGCAAGAGCGGAGGCAGCCCACCGACGTGGGTCGCGGCCGCCCGTGCCGCTCGGCGTCCAGACCCGATGCACGCCGGGATGCCCACTCCCTCGTATGCCGCGCCGGCCAGCTCCAGCCCCGGCAGCCCGGCGACGTCGGCACGGATCCGCTCGACGCGCTCGACGTGGCCCACGGCATACTGCGGCAGGCCGCCGCCCCACCGCTGCACATGGGAGTCGACGGGGCGGGGCAGCGCGCCGACCACGCGGCGGAGGTCGGCGACGGCGAGGTCGACGAGCTCGGCGTCGTCCCGTTGGAGGACCGCCGTCTCCCCGGCGCGCCCGAGCGAGGCTCGCAGGTGCACGAGGGCCGGGTCGAGGGCGCCGACCCACTCCCACTTGTTCGCGCTGAACGTCGCCGCCTTGATCGACACCGGCTCCGTCGGGGGCACGAGGAAGCCGGAGCCCTCGAGGGTCACCTCAGCCCGGGCGACCGCCAGGGTGACGATGGCCATCGAGGCGTACTCGATGCCGGCGAGCTCCGCGCTGGCTCGGGGAGCCACGCGGCGCAGCAGGCGGCTCGTCGGCGCCCCGGGCGTCGTGAGCACCACGGCGTCGGCGTCGAGGTGTTCCCGGGCGGTCGTCGGGCCGAGCGTGAGCCGCCAGCCCCTGGGGGTCGCCTCGAGCTCGCGGACGGTGCAGCCGGTGCGGATGACGACCCCGTGCCGACCCAAGTGTCCGACGAGGTCGGTGACGAGCCGACCCATCCCCCCGCGGTACCCGGCGAAGACCGGCGTCTCACCGGTCCTGGCGGCCTGCGCTCCGACAGCGGCGGCGGCCGCGACGACGCTCTCCCCGGTCGTCGCCGCCAGCCACAGCGGCGGGACCGTCGCCCGCAGCGAGAGCTGGTGCGCGTGACCGGCATACACCCCGGCGAGGAGCGGCTCGACGAGACGGTCCACGACCGCGTCCCCCACCCGCTGCGCGACGAAGTCGCCGACCGAGAGGTCCTCCTCGACCGGCGGGTGCCGGGACTCCGCGCGCACCCGTGCCACCTCGGCCGCGGTGAGCACCCCGAGGGCCGCCTCCGGGGCCGGCGGCACGCCCATGAGGGTGCCCGCCGGCAGCGGCCACCGGCGACCCCGGGACCAGATCGACGGCGCCGCGGCTGTCGGGCGCACGAGGCCCGCAGCCAGTCCCGCCTCCGTGACGAGCCCGACCCCTTCGGCACGGCGCGCGAGCATCGACTCGGCCCCGAGGTCCACCTGATGTCCGCCGACCTCTCCGGTGCGGATCTTGCCGCCGACGCTCGCCGCGCCCTCGAGGACGACGACCTCGACCCCGTTGCAGGGCAATAGAGTACGGGCCAGCTCCCAGGCCGCGGCGAGGCCGGAGATCCCGGCGCCGACGATGACGATCCTCCGGGTGGGCACGGCCCCACGATGCCAGACCACTCCTCTGTGTCTGCGGCGGCCCGGCGCGGCCGGGTAACCTTCCTGGAGAGCGGAGCCGAGCGGCTCTGGCTTCGCCTACGCACACGGGACGGGTCCTCGATGCGCACGACCACGACGACAACGCTGCTGGTCGTCGCCGCACTGGCGCCGCTCGCGGCCTGCTCGAGCTCCACCCCGACGACTCCGCCGGCGGTCTCCTCCTCGACGGCGTCCTCGTCGTCTGGGTCCTTGTCGGCGTCCACCGGGACGACGTCGGGCTCCGACACGGCGACGATCCCGGCCACGTCCTCCTCGGCGGCGGCGGCCGGCCGCACCATCACGGTCACCGTCACGGGCACGAAGGTCGTTCCCGACCCGGCGACCGTGCCACTGAAGCCGGGAGAGACGTTGACCCTCGTGCTGACCAGCGACCACGACGACGACGTGCACGCGCACGGGTTCGAGGTCGAGCAGCAGGTGAAGGCGGGTGTCCCCCTCACGATGGTGCTCAAGATCGACGCGCCCGGGGTGTACGAGGTCGAGATGCACCAGCCTGCGCTGACCTTGATGAAGATCGCCGTCAGCTGAAGCTGCTGCGACGTGACCCCGTCGATGACGTCCGCGGCACTCGTGCCGGCAGTCCTGGTGCCGTCGGTCCTGGTGCCGTCGCACGGGGTGGGGAGCCGGCAGGACCTGCCGCTCCCCTTCGCCTTCCTCGTGGTCGGCGCGGCGCTGGCGCTCGTGATCTCCTTCGTGGCTCTCGGCTTCCTGTGGCGCACCCCGCGTCTGCGCGACGACGACGGGCGTCTGCTGCCCCAGCCCGTGCCGAGGGCTCTCGACTCGAGTTGGCTGCGCGGCGGGGCAGTGGTGCTCGCACTGGCCCTCACCGCATGGACGCTCATGGCGCTCGCGTTCGGCGCGGACACCGCGAACAACCCGACGCCCTACGTCGTCTTCGTGTGGTTGTGGATCGGCTTGGCCGCGCTGTCCCTGCTGCTGGGTCCGGTCTGGTCGGTGCTGAACCCGATGCGATGGCTGCACCTCGCGGTATGCCGGGTGGCTCGCATCGACCCCGACCACCCGCTGGTGGCCTACCGGCTGGGCTACTGGCCCGCCGCGGTGGGCCTGTTGCTGTTCACGTGGCTCGAGCTCATCGCCCCGAACCGCACCAGCCGGCTCGTGCTCGGCGCGGCGGTGGCCGGGTTCGTGCTCGTCTCGCTCATCGCGGCACTGCTGTTCGGGCGCGCGTGGTTCTCCAGGGGTGACCCGTTCGAGGTGCTCTCGCGCCTGTTCGGGTCGCTCAGCCTCGTCGGGCGCCGACCCGACGGGAGGTGGGTGCTGCGCACGCCGCTGACCGGGGTGGACCAGATCCGTTCGGGGCCGGGGCTGCTGGCCGCGACTGCGGTGCTGCTGGGCAGCACGGCATACGACGGGTTCTCGTCCGAGCCGCGCTGGTTCACCTTCGTGCAGACCTCGCCCGTCCCGGTCCTGACCCAGACCGCCGGCCTGCTCGGCTTCTGCGGGCTGGTGGCCGGGTCGCTGTGGGCGGCCGCGGGGCTGGCGGCGCGCCTCGGCGGGGTGCCCGGTCGCGGCGTGGCCACCGCGTTCGCACCCTCGCTGGTGCCGATCGCCGCGGGCTACGTCGTCGCGCACTACTGGTCGCTCGCCGTCTACAGCGGCCAGGTGACGCTGGCCCTGCTGTCCGACCCGCTCGGGACCGGGGCGAACTGGCTCGGCACCCGCGGCCTGACCCCCAGCTCCGCGCTCCTCGCCCCGACGCTCGTCGCGTCCGTCCAGGCCGGCGCCATCGTCCTCGGCCACCTGCTCGGCATCGTCCACGCCCACGAACGGGCGCTCACCCTCTTCCCCCGCCGTTCGGCGATCGCCGGTCAGGTCCCGATGCTGCTGCTCATGGTCGGCTACACCGTCGGCGGGCTGGTGCTGCTCTTCTCCTCCTGACCCGGCCCCGGCCTACGATCGGGGCATGGCGCATCCCCTGATGTTCCGTGCGGACGACCCCAAGCTGGTCCGGGTGCGGCGGATCGCACTCGAGCTGCCTGGGGCCGCTGAGAAGGTGTCGCACGGGCGCCCCACCTTCTACACGGGCAAGGTCTTCCTCTACTACGGCGGGTCGCTGAAGGTCGACGGCGAGTGGGTGCAGCACGAAGAGTGCGTCCTCATGCTGCCCGACGCCCAGGAGCGCGAGGCCCTGCGCCCGAGACCGGACGTGTTCGTCCCCGGCTACCTCGGGGCGTACGGCTGGCTGGGGGTCGACCTGCCGCCGCTGCGCGCGTCGTGGGACGAGATCGTCGAGCTCGTCGACGAGTCGTACCGCAACACCGCCGGCCCGCGCCTCGTCGCGCAGCTCGACGCCCCGGGCCCGAGCGCCTAGTGCCTCGCCAACCGGTCCAGCGGGGCTACGCGACGAGCAAGGCGAGCGGGATGGCGACGGCCACCGACACGCCCACCGTGACGAGGGTCGGCACGATGAAGGAGTGGTTGACGACGAACCTGCCGATCGTCGTCGACCCGGTCTGGTCGATCTCGACCGCAGCGAGCTGCGACCCGTTGGCCGGCAGCGTCATCACGCCGCCCATCGCGGGGAGGAACGCGGCGAGCTGAGGGACGCCGATACCCAGGCTGAGCCCGAGCGGGATCATCGTGTTCACCGACGCCGACTGGCTCGTCGTCATCGCGGCCACCAGGAAGATTCCGACGGCGAGGAACCAGGGCGCGCCCTTCGCGATGTCGGTGAGGGCACCGATGACGGTGCCCTGGTTGGCCGCGATGAAGGTGTTGGCCAGCCAGGCGATGCCGAGCAGCGCGATGATCGCGGTCAGACCCGACTTGGTCAGCGGGGCGTCGAGCACGGTCGTCGGCGCGACCCGGCCGGCATACATGACGGCGAGGGTGACGGCGAGCATGACCATGATGAGCAGGGTCGTCAGCGACAGCGACACGGACTTGCCGCCCACGGTCCAGCTGGGCAGCAGCTGCTTGAAGGCGCCGAGGACCACGACGACGAGGACCCCCGACAGGAAGACGAGGGCGGCCGGCTTCGCGCCGGGTGCGAGCGGGGGCCGCGCGGCGGCGTGGGATGCCGGCGGGGCGATCCGGCCGGCCGCCAGCCGGGCCAGGTAGACGGGGTCCTCCGCGAGCTCCGTGCCCCACCGCGTCGACACAGCGGCAGCCGCGAGGACCCCGACGACCGAGGCGGGCAAGGTGATGACGATGATCTGCCCGAGCGACAGCGCGTGGGCGCCGGCGGTCAGGCCGATGAAGGCGGCCATCGCGGCGGAGACAGGGCTGGCCGCCAGGGCCACCCCGGAGGCGGCGACCGAGGTCGACAGCGGACGCTCGGGCCTGATCCCCCGTTCGCGGGCGACCTCGTAGATGACCGGCAGCAGGGGGAAGATGATGTTGCCGGTCCCCGCGCCGACGCAGAAGACCAAGGTCACCAACGGGGCCAGGAAGTTCACCGCCTGCGGCCGCGCGCGGATGACCCGCTCCGCGACCCGGACCAGGTAGTCGATCCCGCCCGCTGCCTGCATGGCCGCCGCAGCGGTGATGACAGCGAGGATGACGAGGATCGCGTCCCCCGGCACGGCGCCTGGCTGGACCCGGAAGACGAACACGAGGACGAGGACGCCGACGGCGCCCCAGAGGCCGAGGCCGATTCCTCCCGAGCGGACCCCCAGGTAGATGCCGCCGACGACGACGAGCGCCTCGAGGACGAGGACGACGGTGCCCATCAGCGGGAGCCGGATTCGTCGACCATCGAGATGCCTCGCTGTCGGGAGCGCGTGCGTCGGGTTTGTCACGACTCGTGCCAACGACTCTAGCGGCGACGGGAGGAGATGCCCCGCCGAGACCGGACCGAGACCCCGATCCATGGAACGGTCCGGCCCGGGGTCGTGTCCTCATCATCGAGAGACCACACAGGAGGCACGCCATGTCCACCGATCACCACTCCCCCCGCCTACGCGCACTCGCCGGCTTGGGCATCGTCTCGGTGCTCGCCCTGGGCGCCTGCTCGACCGGCTCGGCCAACAGCACTGCGGCCGGTGGTGCTTCGGGGGCCTCCGGGCTCTCCGCTCCCGGTGTCGCCCAGAAGGGATCTGCCGTTGCCCCGGGCGGCGCCGTTGTGGGTGGCGACGCAGCGGCCAAGGCGCCCGACAAGGCGGCGGCCCACGGCGCCGTGCCGGCCCTGCAGAACCAGAAGCTCATCCGCACCGCCGCCCTCCAGCTCGGGGTCAACGACGTCCGCACGGCGGCTGCCAGCGTGCGGAGCATCGCCGTCACCGCGGGAGGCGCCGTCAGCTCCGAGGACATCTCGGCGACGACCGGCCCCGGCGACGCCCCGTCCCTCACGGGCGGAGCAGCCCCCGAATCCAGGACCGGTCCCGCTGCGACTGCGACTGGCGAGACGCGGTTCGAGCGCGGCACCCTGGCCGTGGCGGTGCCCACGGACAAGCTCGACACGGTGCTCGACCAGCTGAGCGGGCTCGGCACCGTCACCCAGCGCACCTCCGGCAGCCAGGACGTGACGAGCACCTACGTCGACACGAAGTCGCGGATCGCCACCATGACGTCGAGCATCGACCGGCTGCGCGCCCTCATGGTCCGCGCCACCGCCATCGAACAGGTCGTCACGCTCGAGACCGAGCTGTCGCGGCGTGAGGCCGACCTCGAGGCCCTTCAGGCCCAGGTCGCCTCGCTCGACACCCAGGTCGCGCTGTCGACCGTCACCGTCACCCTGACGCCGACCGGGACCGCTGCCGCACCCGCGGGCGACAGCGGCTTCCTCAGCGGGCTCGCGAACGGGTGGACGGCCTTCGTCAAGATCCTCGTGGGGACCGTGACCGTATTGGGCGCGTTGCTGCCCTTCCTCCTCGCCCTTGCCGTGCTTGGCCTGCCGGTGTTCGTCTGGTGGCGGCGTCGGCGGAGCGCCGGCCCTGCAGGCCCCGCCTCCCCGCGGGCGTCCGAGCCGGCCGCGACTCGGGCCGGGGTCGCCGAGGCTCCCGGGTCGCCGAGCGAGGGCGAGGTCGAACCAGAGCGCGCCGAGGCCGCCGCGCTGGCGGGCGCCGCAGGGACGACCGAGCGCGGAGACTGACCCGGACCTGCGACGCCCTGCCCCAGCCGTTGGGGAAAGGCATGGCGCGGCAGCACCTGGGTATGCCGGCGCGGGCCCGCTCAGCGCGCGGAGACCTCGTGGACCAGCGCGGTCAGCCGGGTCAGGACGTCGGGGTCCACCTCAGGGAGCACGCCATGCCCGAGGTTGAAGATGTGCCCCGGCGCCTCCCGGCCCTCCTGCACGATCTCGCGAGCCTTCGCCTCGATGACGTCCCACGGGGCGAAGAGGAGCGCGGGGTCGAGGTTGCCCTGCACGGCATACGCCGGGCCGAGGCGGGCGACGGCGTCGGTGAGCGAGACGCGGAAGTCGACGCCGACGACCTCGGCGCCGGCCGCCCCCATCGACGCGAGGAGCTCGCCGGTCCCGACCCCGAAGTGGATGCGCGGCACGCCGAGGTCGGCCACCGCCGCCAGCGTGGCGCTCGAGTGCGGCCGGACGAAGTGCTCGTAGTCGGCCCGAGGCAGCGCGCCCACCCACGAGTCGAAGAGCTGCACGACGCTGGCCCCGGCCTCGGCCTGGACGCGGAGGAAGGCCCCCGAGATCTGGGCGAGCCGGGCGCAGAGGTCGTTCCAGAGGCGGGGGTCGCCGTGCATCAGCGCCTTGGTGTGCTCGTGGCTGCGGCTGGGTCCGCCCTCGACGAGGTAGGAGGCCAGCGTGAACGGCGCACCCGAGAAGCCGATGAGCGGCGTCGCCCCGAGCTCCGCCACGAGGAGCCGGACCGACTCCGTGATGTCGGGCACGTGGTCGGGTGTCAGCTCCGGGAGGCGGTCGAGGTCGGCGCGGGTCCGGAACGGCTCGGCCACCACGGGCCCGGTCCCCGGGACGATGTCGAGGTCGACACCCACGGCGGCGAGCGGGACGACGATGTCACTGAAGAAGATCGCCGCGTCGACGCCGTGACGACGCACCGGCTGCAGGGTGATCTCGGTGACGAGGTCGGGGCGCCGGCACGACTCGAGCATGGGGATGCCCTCCCGCACGGCGCGGTACTCCGGGAGCGAGCGGCCGGCCTGCCGCATGAACCACACCGGCGTCCGGGTCACCGGTTCGCGCCGGGCGGCACGGACGAGGTCGCTCGTCGCCGGGCTCGCCGGGCCCAGCGGGCTCGCCGGGCCGGCCGCGCCGCGTGGGGTGCCCCCGGCCGGTGGGGTGTCGACTATTGCTGAGCTCACCGGGCCATGGTCGCACGCAGCCGGCCGCCGGCCAGACTCGCCCAGATCCCCGCACCGATGCCCTCACGCAGCCGACCGGAACGACCGTCAGCCGGCGGCGATCGCGACGACCCCGGCAAGGGACAGGATGACCCCGACGTTCTGGACCCCCCGCAGCCGCTCCCCGATGATCCCCCGAGCCAGGAGGATGGTGACCACGGGGTAGAGCGACCCGAGGACGCTCGCCACGCTGACCATCCCCTGCGACGACGAGATCGCGAACAGCGCGTTGGCCCCGAGGTCGGCGCCCCCGACGAGCGCGAGGGCCGGCCAGTCGCGGCGGCCCACCCCGCCGAGTGTGCGCCGCGACAGGGCGACCACGGCATACAGGAGCGTGCTCGTGAGCCGCATCCCCCACAGGGTCGACACGAGCGAGACCCGCGCTCCGCGGTCGAGGAGGAAGAGGACGAGGCCGAACCCCACGGCTGCGACGCACGCCAGCGCGACGGCCCGCACGTGCAGCCCAGCCTGGATCTCCGGTCCGCTCGCGAGGATCGTGCCCGCAACGGCCACGGCCATGCCGACCCAGGCGAGCGGGCTCGGCGCGTCGCCGGACACGACACCGAGGATCACCGGGACCGCGGCCCCGAGGGCGGCGATCGGGGCGACGACCCCCATGGTGCCGCTCGCCAGCGCGGCGTAGAAGGCGCCCAGCGCGATGGCGCCGGCCGAGCCGGCGGCCACCGCCCAGCCGAGCCAGCCACCGGGCGCGAGGGGGTGCCCCGCGAGGACGACGACGCTGAGCGCGAGGAACCCCACGAGCTGCGACCATCCCACGACCGCCGCGGGCGGCAGGGTCCTCGAGCGCAGCCCGGCGACGAAGTCGCTCGTCCCCCAGAGCAGCGACGAGCACAGAGCGAGGACGGCCAGCACCCGGCACACGCTAACCGGCGCGCCCTGCACCCCGGACGACGCCCGGCGATCTACTCTCGAGAGGTGCGTGGTCGATCTCTTCCGGGTGAGCAGTCCCCCGAGTTCGCGCGCGCCATCGCGGCCCTGCGGGGGGCTCGGCTGCGGCCCGAGGTCCGCATCACCGAGGTGCCCGCTCCCCAACGCGTCGCCCCGTATGCCGTGGCCCTCACCGCCGAGGTCATCGCGTCCGCGTCGCAGGACGATGAGCTGGCGTCCGGCCGCTTCGTCCTCCTGCACGACCCGTCGGCACCCGGCCCGTGGGAGGGCGAGTGGCGCGCGGTGACCTTCGCCCGCGCCGAGCTGGAGCCCGAGCTGGCCGGCGACCCCCTGCTCGGCGCCGTCGGCTGGTCGTGGCTCATCGACGCCCTCACCGGCCGGGGTCTCGACTTCAGCACCGAGGCCGGCACGGTGACCCGGGTGGTCTCCGAGAGCTTCGCCGGTCTGGCCGACCGCGAGCCGAGCGTCGAGATGGAGGTCCGCGCGTCGTGGACACCGCACGGAGACGACCTGGGAGCGCACCTGCTGGCGTGGTCCGACCTGCTGTGCACGATCGCGGGGCTCCCGCCGCTGCCCGAGGGCGTCATCGCCCTCCCCGGCCAGCGGCGGTGACGGCCCCGGAGGCGTCCGACGGGGAGACGCTCGCGGGGG
>JBBRZC010000043.1:0-21024 GCA_038237075.1 Actinomycetales bacterium | reverse complement strand
GGGGCTGGTCCTACGGCGTCATCCACCTCGACGTCGACCAGCGGGCCGAGCACGTCAGCGCGGCCCTCTGACGTGCGATGATGCGTGCCATGGACAGCACGCCGGCGGCCGGCCCGGCTCCCAGCGTCGCGAGCCCGGGCGGGGCCGCCGAGCCGATCAGCGTGCTCGTCGCGGACGACCACGTCCTGTTCCGGCGGGGTCTCGAGATGGTCCTGCAGGCGGAGGGTGACATCGACGTGGTCGGCGAGGCCGGTGACGGCCTCGAGGCCGTGGCGCGCGCCGAGGAGCTGATGCCCGACGTCATCCTCATGGACGTGCGGATGCCCCGCAGCACCGGGCTCGAGGCGTGCCTCGCCATCAAGGAGCGGGTCCCGTCGAGCAAGATCGTCATGCTGACGATCAGCGACGAGGAGAACGACCTCTTCGAGGCGATCCGGGCCGGCGCCAACGGCTACCTCCTCAAAGACGTGCCCGGCGAGGAGATCGCCGCGGGCATCCGGGCCGTGCACCACGGCCAGTCCCTCATCTCGCCCTCGATGGCCTCGAAGCTGCTCACGGAGTTCGCCCTGATCAGCAGGCGCGAGACCGAGGCGCCGAACCCGCACGCCCCCAAGCTGACCGCCCGCGAGGTCGAGGTGCTACGCCTCGTCGCCCGCGGGCTCGGCAACCGCGACATCGGGGTCCAGCTCTTCATCTCCGAGAACACGGTGAAGAACCACGTGCGCAACATCCTCGAGAAGCTCCAGCTCCACACCCGCATGGAGGCAGCGATGTATGCCGTGCGGCAGAACCTCATCGACCCCCGGCAGGCCTGATGCCGCCTCGCCGGCTCCCCAAGGCGCAGGCTCGACGGATCGCATTGGCAGCGCAGGGTTTCGCGGACCCCAAGCCCGCGCCGTGGCAGGCCACGGCGCGGCACCTCCAACGGGTCGTGGACCGGGTCGGGGTCGTCCAGATCGACAGCGTCAACGTCGTGGCCCGCAGCCACTACCTCCCGTTCTTCGCCCGGCTCGGCCCCTACGACCGCGCACTGCTCGACCGGTGCCGAGACAGCGCACCGCGCCGTCTCGTCGAGTACTGGGCTCACGAGGCGAGCCTCATCCCGCCGTCGACGTGGCCGTTGCTCGAACACCGGATGCGCCGGGCCGCCGACGAGTCGTGGGGCGGCATGATGCGCGTGGGCCGCGACCACCCCGAGCTCGTCGAGGCGGTGCTCCAGGAGGTGGTCTCCCGGGGTCCGCTGACCACGCGGCAGGTCGAGGCGGCGCTGGAGCACGACCGGCCCCGCGCGTCGGGTCACTGGGGGTGGAACTGGTCGCTGGTCAAGGCGGCCCTGGAGCTCCTCTTCTGGGCCGGGCGGATCAGCTCCGCCGGCCGGACCCCGCAGTTCGAGCGGCGCTACGCCTCGCTGGCCCGGGTGGCCCCACCCGCCGACCGGCAGCGGTGGGTGGACCCCACGGCCCGCCCGCCCGAGGCGGAGGCCCTGGTCGAGCTCGTCCGCATCGCGGCCCGCGCGCACGGGGTCGCCAGCGAGCTGTGCCTCGCCGACTACTTCCGGCTGAGCCGCGCCCAGACCCGGCCGGCGATCGCCCGGCTGGTTAGCGACGGCGAGCTCGAGCCGGTCTCGGTCGACGGATGGGGCCGGCCGGCGTGGCTCCACGCGGGGGCCCGGGTGCCGCGCCGGGTCCAGGCGGAGGCCCTGCTCAGCCCCTTCGACTCGCTCGTGTGGCAGCGGGAGCGCACCGAGGCCCTCTTCGACTTCCGCTACCGGATCGAGATCTACACGCCGGCGCACCTGCGGGTCCACGGCTACTACGTGCTGCCGTTCCTCTTCGGCGACCGGCTCGTCGCCCGCTGCGACCTCAAGGCCGACCGGGCCGCCGGGCTGCTGCGGGTGCATCGGGTCACGTGGGAGCCGACGGCGTCGCCCGGGGCCGGGGCCGCGCTCGAGCGCGCCCTCGCCTCGATGGCCGACTGGCTGGGGCTGGCGTCGCAGCCCGTCCCCGAGACCGCCGGCGGATGACGGGCACCCGGCCCGGGCGCCTCGTCGTGGCGGTCGTCACCGCCTACCACCCCGGCGCGGGGCTCCAGCAGGTCGTCGCCGACGTCGTCGGCCAGGTCGAGCGCGTCGTCGTCGTCGACGACGGCAGCCGGAGCACTGGTGCCGACGAGGCGCTCGGCTCCTGCGCCCGCCTCGGCGCGGTGGTGCTGCGACACGACGGCAACCGCGGCATCGCCGCAGCCCTCAACACCGGCATCCGCGAGGCGTTGAGGTCGTCGCCGGCACCCGACGCGGTGCTCACCCTCGACCAGGACTCGCGGATGCCGCGGGGCTACGCCGCCGCGCTGCTGGACGCCCGGGACGCGGCGGCTGCGGCGGGCCTGGCAGTCGGCCTCGTGGCCCCGGAGGTCGTCGACGGGCTGCCGTCCCAGCGCACGGGGACGGTGGCCGGCCTGCCGGTCGGACGCGACCCGATCCAGTCCGGGCTCCTGCTCCCGGTCGACGTCGTCGCCGACGTCGGACCCTTCGACGAGGCCCTGTTCATCGACGGGGTCGACACGGACTTCGCGCTGCGCTGCCTCGACGCCGGCCGCCTGGTCGTGCTCGCCCCCGGCCTGACCCTGGGTCACCGACTGGGGGAGCGGCACGCCGTCGAGGCCGCCGGGCGCCCGCTCGTCGTGCGAGGCCGTCCGCTCACCGTGACCCGCTCCGCCCCGTTCCGCTACTACTACCTCGCCCGCAACCGGCTCGTCCTGCTGCGCCGACACGGCCGCCGCCACCCCCGCTGGGCGCTCGACCAGGCAGTCGGGCTGGCCGGGCACCTCGTGCTCGTGCTGGCCCTCGTGCCCGGCCGCCGCGAGCGGGCCGCAGCGGTGGTGCACGGCATACGCGACGGGGTGCGGGGTCGGGGCGGACCGGCGCCGACCCGCTGAGCCGCGAGGCACTCCCCAGGCGCCCGCGTTACACGCTCGTCACCAGATTGTTCGCGCCACGTCTTGTGGCGCAACAGGATGTGTCTAGGCTGACGACTCATCACCGGCCATGGGCTCTCCCCGCTCCTGCCAGCCTGGTCCGACCGGGCGCGGACGACGAGCCCCGTGGTCACCCCTCGAGAGGCGGGACACACGCGATGACGGTCGTGCGCGCAGCACTGGTCCAGACGACCTGGACCGGCGACAAGGAGTCGATGATCGCGGCCCATGAGGACTACGCCAGGCAGGCCGCCGCGCAGGGCGCGCAGGTGATCTGCTTCCAGGAGCTCTTCTACGGCCCGTACTTCTGCCAGGTCCAGGACAAGGCCTACTACGCGTATGCCGAGTCGGTGCCGGGCCCGACGACCGAACGCTTCCAGTCGCTGGCCAGCGAGCTGGGGCTGGTCATGGTCCTGCCCGTCTACGAGCGGGAGGACCCGTTCCTCTACAACACGGCCGCGGTCCTCGACGCGGACGGCAGCTACCTCGGCAAGTACCGCAAGCAGCACATCCCCCACGTCGGCGGGTTCTGGGAGAAGTTCTACTTCCGGCCGGGCAACGGCGGCTACCCGGTGTTCGACACCGCCGTCGGCAAGATCGGCGTCTACATCTGCTACGACCGGCACTTCCCCGAGGGCTGGCGTGCCCTCGGCCTCGGCGGCGCCCAGATCGTCTTCAACCCATCGGCCACCTCGCGCGGTCTCAGCGAGTACCTCTGGCGCATCGAGCAGCCGGCCGCCGCGGTCGCGAACGAGTACTACGTCGGCGCGATCAACCGGGTCGGCATCGAGGACCTCGGCGACGACGACTTCTACGGCCAGTCGTACTTCGTCGACCCCGAAGGCAGCTACGTCGGCGAGAAGGGCGACGCCCACAAGCCCGAGCTCATCGTCCGCGACCTCGACCTCGACCTGCTTCAGGTCGTCCGGGAGCGGTGGGCGTTCTACCGCGACCGCCGCCCCGACGCCTACCACGACCTCGTCCTCCCCTGACCTCGCCCGACCCTGACCTCGCCCGACCCTGAACAGGAGGCCTCGATGACCACCCTCATCACCGGCGGCATGGTCGTCTCCGCGACCGGCCGGGTCGCCGCCGACGTCCTCGTCGACGGCGAGACGATCGTCGCGCTCGTCGCGCCGGGCAGCACCGCCCTCGGCGCCGACCTCGTCGCCAGCGCGGAGACGGTCATCGACGCCACGGGGAAGTACGTCATCCCCGGCGGCGTGGACTGCCACACCCACATGGAGCTGCCGTTCGGTGGCACCGCCGCCTCGGACACCTTCGAGACCGGGACCCGGGCCGCCGCGTGGGGCGGCACCACGACGATCGTCGACTTCGCCGTCCAGCGCACCGGCGAGCGGGTGCAGGACGGGCTGGCCGCGTGGCACGAGAAGGCCGCGGGGAACTGCGCGGTGGACTACGGCTTCCACCAGATCCTCGGCGGGGTGGACGACGACGCGCTCAAGGCGATGGACGAGCTCGTCGACGAGGGGATCACGAGCTTCAAGCTGTTCATGGCCTACCCGGGGGTGTTCTACTCCGACGACGGCCAGATCCTGCGGGCCATGCAGAAGGCCCGCGAGAACGGGTCGATGATCATGATGCACGCCGAGAACGGCATCGCCATCGACGTCCTCGTCGCGCAGGCCCTCGCACGCGGCGAGACCGACCCGGTCAACCACGGCCTGACCCGGCCCTGGGAGACCGAGCAGGAGGCGACGCACCGGGCGATCATGCTCGCGCGAATCACCGGGGCTCCGCTCTACATCGTCCACATGAGCGCCAGGCAGGCGGTGGCCACCCTTGCCGAGGCACGCGACGCCGGCTTCAACGTCTTCGGGGAGACCTGCCCCCAGTACCTCTACCTCTCGCTCGAGGAGCAGCTCGGCGCCCCCGGCTTCGAGGGCGCCAAGTGGGTCTGCTCGACGCCGCTGCGGTCTCGGGCCGAGGGCCACCAGGACCAGCTCTGGTCCGCCCTGCGCACCGGTGACCTGTCCGTCGTCTCGACCGACCACTGCCCGTTCTGCCTCAAGGAGCAGAAGGAGCTGGGCCTCGGCGACTTCTCCAAGATCCCCAACGGCATCGGCTCCGTCGAGCACCGCCTCGACCTCATCTACCAGGGCGTCGTCACCGGGCAGATCACCCTCGAGCGCTGGGTCGAGATCACGTCGACGACCCCGGCCCGGATGTTCGGCATCTACGGCCGCAAGGGCGTCATCGCGCCCGGCGCCGATGCCGACATCGTCGTCTACGACCCGGCCGGCCATACGAGCATCGGGCTCGGCCGGACCCACCACATGAACATGGACCACTCGGCCTGGGAGGGCTACGAGATCGACGGACACGTCGACACCGTCCTCTCCCGAGGTTCGATCGTCGTGCAGGACGGCGCGTTCCACGGTCGCAAGGGTCACGGCCGGTTCCTGCGCCGAGGGCTGTCGCAGTACCTCCACTGAGCCCGGCTCGCTCGACTCACCCCCGACCCTCGACCGACCCTCGACCGGAAGGACAGGCCGCCCCGTGGACTTCGGAGTCGTGCTGCAGACGAACCCCCCGGCCTCGCGGGTCGTCGAGCTGTGCCGCCAGGCCGAGCACTACGGCTTCAGCCACGCCTGGACGTTCGACTCCCACCTGCTCTGGGAGGAGCCCTACGTCATCTACAGCGCGGTCCTCGCTGCGACCCGCCGGATCACGGTCGGGCCGATGGTCACCAACCCGGCGACCCGCGACTGGACGGTGACCGCCTCGACCTACGCGACGCTCAACGAGATGTACGGCAACCGCACCATCTGCGGCATCGGCCGCGGCGACTCGGCCGTCCGGGTGACCAACGGCCGCCCGTCCACGGTGGCCGAGCTGCGCGAGTCGATCGGGGTCATCCGCGGCCTCGCCAACGGCGAGGAGGTCGACTACCGGGGGAGCCGGCTGCGGCTGCCGTGGAGCAAGGGGTCGCACCTCGACGTGTGGGTCGCCGCCTACGGGCCGAGGGTGCTCCAGCTCGCCGGTGAGGTCGCCGACGGGTTCATCCTCCAGCTCGCGGACCTGTCGATCGCCGAGTGGAGCATCGGGGCGGTCCGCAAGGCGGCCGCCGACGCCGGCCGCGACCCCGACGCGCTGGCCATCTGCGTCGCCGCCCCGGCCTACGTCACCGACGGGAGCGACGCCGCGCGGGCGCACGCCCTCGACCAGTGCCGGTGGTTCGGCGGCATGGTCGGCAACCACGTCGCCGACATCGTCGCCCGCTACGGTGCCGACGGCGAGCACGTCCCGCAGGCCCTCACCGACTACATCCGCGACCGCGAGGGCTACGACTACAACGACCACGGCCGCGCCGGCAACGCCCACACGACGTTCGTCCCGGACGAGATCGTCGAGCGCTTCTGCGTCGTCGGCCCCGTCGAGGAGCACGTCGCCCGGCTCGCCGCGCTCAAGGCGCTCGGGGTGGACCAGTTCGCGATCTACCTCCAGCACGACGCCCAGGACGAGACGCTGCGCGCCTACGGGCAGCGGGTCATGCCCGCCGTCGCCGAGCGGGTCAGGGCCCGGACCTGATGCGGGCGTCGACATCTCTCCGGGGCGCCGGGAGAGCGGTGCTCGCGCTGCTCGCCGTCGCCGCCGTCGGGGCGGTGTGGACGGCATACAAGGCGGTGGGGGGCGCCACCGGGGGCACCTGGCCGGGCACCTCCCGGGCGCTGCCCGTCCGCCCGGACGACGCGACGCTGCCGCCGTTCCTCACGATCCTCACCCGGTTCGGTGAGCCGCAGCGCACCGGCGACCCCCACCCGCTCTGGCAGTACCTCGTCGACGCGGCGCTGTTCACCTTCCGCGAGGCGTTCGTCGGCTTCGTCGCGGGGGTCGTCATCGGGATGCTCCTCGCCATGCTCATGCTCGGCTCGCGATGGGTCGAGCGGGCCGTCCTGCCGTGGGTCGTCGTCTCACAGACGGTGCCGCTCATCGCGCTGGCTCCGGTGGTCATGGCCTGGGGCAACAGGATGCGGCTCCCCTTCGCGACCTGGGAGCCGTGGATGTCGGTGTCGGTCATCGCGACCTACCTGACCTTCTTCCCCGTCGCGGTCAACGGCCTGCGGGGGCTCACCTCCCCGAGCACCCTCTCGATGGAGCTCATGCGCTCGTATGCCGCGCCGTCGCGGGCGACGCTCGTCAAGCTGCGCCTGCCGTCGGCGGTGCCCTATCTCATCCCCGCCCTCAAGCTCGCGGCCACGGCCTCTGTCGTCGGCGCCATCGTCGGCGAGATCTCCGCGGGGCTGCGCGGCGGCCTCGGGCGGCTCATCATCGACTACGCGCAGCAGTACCTCACCGACCCGCAGCGGCTCTACTGCGCCGTCCTGGCGGCGGGGCTGCTGGGCATCGCCTGCGTGGGCCTCGTCGACGTCCTCGACTGGGCGCTCATGCGCCACCGGCCACGGGAGGCGACATGAGCACGCCCACTGCCGAGGCCCTGTCCGGCCCGGTTCGCCGCGAGGAGGCTGCCGCCGCGATCTCGGTCCGCGACGTCGGCAAGGTCTTCAACGCCTCACGCCGCGGCGAGCTCGTGGCACTGGAGGGGATCGGCCTCGACATCGCGCCCGGCGAGTTCGTCTCGCTCATCGGACCCTCCGGCTGCGGCAAGTCCACGCTGCTGCGGCTCGTCGCCGACCTCGAGACGCCCACGACGGGGACGGTGGAGGTCAACGGCAAGCCGGCGCGGCGGGCGCGGCTCGACCACGACTACGGGATGGCCTTCCAGCAGGCCGGGCTCTTCGACTGGCGCACCGTCAGCGCCAACGTCGAGCTGCCGCTGGAGCTGCTCGGGTGGGACGCGGCCCAGCGGCGCGAGCGCTCGCGCGAGCTGCTCGACCTCGTGCACCTCGGCGACTTCGGGAGCCGCCGGCCCTGGGAGCTCTCCGGCGGGATGCAGCAACGGGTCGCCATCGCCCGGGCCCTCGCGATGCGGCCGGGCATCCTCCTCATGGACGAGCCGTTCGGCGCCCTCGACGAGATGACCCGTGAGCACATGCAGGCCGAGCTCGTCCGGATCTGCGCCGACACCGGCGCCACCGTGCTCTTCGTGACGCACTCGATCCCCGAGGCCGTCTTCCTCTCCCGGCGGGTGGTCGTCATGTCGGCCCGGCCGGGCCAGATCACCCACGTCGTCGACGTCGACCTTGGCGAGCGCAGCGAGCAGACCCGTGCCGACGAGCGGTTCTTCGCCGCCGTCACCGAGGTCCGGGCCGCCCTGCGCGGGCCGGCCGCCACACGTTCCGATCCCGGCATGGCGGCCGTCGAGTGAGCGCGCCGGTGCGGGCCGCGGCCGCGGTCATCCCCCCGGACCCGCAGGCAGGGATGCGGGGCGGTCCCACCGCCACCAGCAGGGCCCGGGGGAGCATGGCGGTCGCGCACCTGCTCTGGCCGCCGCTGCTCTTCGGAGTCGTCTCGCTGGTGCTGTGGGAGGTCGTCGTCACCGTCTTCCACATCCAGCGCTTCCTCATCCCCAAGCCCTCGGCGATCGGCGCCGCGTTCGTCGAGGCCTACCCCGAGATCGTCGACGGGGTGCGCAAGACCGGGTGGGTCGCCGTGAGCGGCCTGCTCGGAGGCGTCGCCCTCGCAGTCGTCCTCGCGCTGGTCTGCACCCGGTTCCGGTTCGCCGCCAATGCCCTCACCCCGCTGGCGGCGGCGCTGGCCGCGACGCCGATCGTCGCGCTGGCACCCGTCTTCTTCACCTGGTTCGGCCAGGTCGAGCCCACCGCCAAGCAGGCCGTCGTCGTCGCCGTGGTCCTCTTCCCTGTCTTCGTCAGCACGTCCAGGGGGCTGCTCCAGGTGCAGCCGGTGCACCTCGAGCTGATGCGCACCTACGGCGTCAGCGGCTGGCGGGTGCTGCGCGAGGTCCGGGTGCCCAACGCGCTGCCCTACTTCCTCACCTCGCTCAAGGTCGCCGTCTCGCTCTCGGTCATCGCCGCGATCGTCGCCGAGTATTTCGGCGGCGAGCAGGGCACCCTCGGCGGGATCATCACCCAGAGCGCTGGCCTCTCGCGCTACGACCGCGCCTGGGCCGCGGTCCTTGCCGCCGCCATCCTCGGCATGAGCCTGTATGCCGTCGTGCTCGTCCTCGAGCGCGTCCTCCTACGCGGCCTGCCCGAAGCCCGGGGCAACCCGTGAACCGACCTGGCCGGACGGCATACCGGGTGCGCAACGGCGCTCACGCGGTGCGCAGCCAGCAGCACCCAGCCCATCGCACACGACCCATGGAGGCCACCCGCATGAAGCCCAACCGTCGGACCACCGGCGCAGCCGTCGCCGCCCTCGCCCTCCTCGCCGGCTGCGGCACCGGCGGCACGAGCGACGCCCCCAAGGCCGGGGCGGGGGCGGGCGCGACGAATGCGTCGTGCACCTCGCCGACGAAGGTGAAGCTGCAGCTGCAGTGGGTCGCCCAGAGCCAGTTCGCCGGCTACTACGCCGCCCGCGACCAGGGCCTGTGGGCGAAGGAGTGCCTCGACGTCACCATCGTCGAGGGCGGCGTCGACATCGTGCCGCAGACCCAGCTGGCCACGGGCGCGGCGGACTTCGCCATCGCCTGGGTGCCCAAGGCGCTCGCCTCCCGCGAGCAGGGCGCCAAGATCACCGACATCGGCCAGATCTACCAGCGCTCGGGGACCCTCCAGGTGTCGTGGAAGGACTCGGCCCTGACGACGGCCGCGGCGCTCAAGGGCAAGAAGGTCGGCAACTGGGGCTTCGGCAACGAGTTCGAGCTCTTCGCCGGGCTCCAGAAGGCCGGCATCGACCCCAAGAGCGGCGTCACCCTCGTGCAGCAGCAGTTCGACATGAGCGCGCTCCTCGGCAGGCAGATCGACGCGGCCCAGGCGATGGTCTACAACGAGTACGCCCAGGTCCTCGAGCAGAAGAACCCCGCCACGGGGCAGCTCTACCAGCCCTCCGACCTCTCGGTCATCGACTGGAACACCGAGGGCACCGCGATGCTCCAGGACGCCATCTGGGCCGACACGGACAAGCTCAAGAGCGACAAGACCTACCAGGACACGGCGGTCAAGCTCCTCAAGGGGGCCATGGCGGGGTGGGTCTCGTGCCGTGACTCGTTCCAGCCGTGCGTCGACACCGTGCTCAAGAACGGCCCCACCCTCGGTGCCTCGCACCAGGCCTGGCAGCTCGCCAAGGTCAACGGGCTGATCTGGCCGTCGCCTCAGGGCATCGGGCTCGTCGACAAGGCCGCGTGGGACCAGACGGTCTCGGTGGCGACGGGCCAGAAGGTCGTCAAGGCAGCCCCCGACGCCGACGCCTACAGCAACGACTACGCCCAGAAGGCGCTCGCCGAGCTGAAGACGGCCGGCGTCGACGTCACCGGGGCGTCGTACGCCCCGCCGGCGGTCACCCTCAAGGAGGGCGGCAAGTAGCGCCGCCCGCACCAGCCTGCCCGGTATGCCGTCCGGCGCCGAGCCGGCGGTGCGAGGCGGGTCAGCCGGCCGACCACTCCTGCTCGAGGAGGTCGTAGTCCACGAGGTCGACGAAGCTGCCGTCGCCGAGCCGCTCGGCCCGCCGCGCGACCCCGGTGCGGAGGAAGCCGTTCGTCGTGGCGACGCGGTGCGACGCGTCGTTGCCCACGGCGGCGCGCAGCACGAGCCGGCGCAGGCCGAGCCCGCCGTCCTCCTGCGGCGCGAAGGCGTGCCGCACGACCCGGCCGACCGCCTCGCTCATGACGCCCCGGCCGCGCCCGTCCGGGTGGGCCCAGTAGCCGATCTCGCCGGTGGTCGGGTCGTCCCCGCCGAGCTCCATCACGGCGACCGAGCCTAGGCAGCGGTCGTCGGCGGGGTCCGCGGCCGCGAGAAAGAGGCCGGTCCCGTGGGCGGCGTGGACGTGGCAGTGGAGGAGGTAGGCGGCGGCGTCGACGAGCGTGTAGGCATGCGGCAGCCGGCCCAGCCAGAGCCGGGTCCGCTCGTCTCGGCATGCCTCGACGACCCTCGGGGCGTCCTCACCCACCCACGGCCGCAGCCGGACGCGCTCCCCGTCGAGGGTCACCTCGGCCAGCGGCGCCCTCGTCGTGCGGCGGTCCAGGCGCTCGTCCGAGGCGAGCAGCTCGAAGTGGGCGCCGTCCGTCAGGGTCCCGTCGACGCGCCGGAAGGCGCTCCGGTCCTCGCCCCAGCGACGGAAGCCGGCGCCTTCGAGGAGGCGCTGCGAGGCGGCGTTGTCGATGTCCGTCTCGGCGTGGAGCCGGGTCAGGCCGAGACCGCCCTCGGTCATCGGCGCGAAGGCGTGGTCGATCACGGGGGGCAGCGCCTCGGCGAGGATCCCCCGGCCGCGGGCCGGGGGGTGCAGCCAGTAGCCCACCTCGCCCTGGAAGCGGCCCGCGGCGGGACCCATGCCGAAGACGGAGAGGAGCCCGTGCGCGTGGTCGCTCGCGCGGTCGGCGACGCACCAGTGCACGGCCTCGCCGCGCTCCATGAAGCCCCGCTTGCGGCGCAGCCACGCGGGGAAGCGGGCGGCATCCGGGTGCGCGCCCTCCGGCATGAAGGCCAGGCTGGCGTCGTCGGCCCCCTCGCCGGGCCCCGGCACGTCGGTGTCGCGCCAGGGCCGCAGCCGCAGCCGCTCGGTCTCGATGACGGGCGTGGACGCGGGCTCGACCCGCTGCGCCTGCCGGTCGTCGGAGGCGAGCAGGTTGAACTTCAGGACGTCGCCGGGCACCTCGTCGACGTCGTGGGCGGCACGCTCGGACCCGGCGAGGGCGAAGCCGGCCCGGCGCAGCACGCGGGCCGACGCGAGGTTGTCGGCCGCGCAGGACGCCCCCAGACGGCGCAGTCCCAGCCCGCCGCCCACCTCGTGGGCAAACACGTGCGCGACCAGGGTGTCGAGGGCACGGCCGAGCAGCCCGGCCCCCCGCGCCCCCTCGAGGAGCCAGTAGCCGAGCATTCCCGATCCCGGCGAGTGACCGGCGCCGAGCCGGAACAGCTCGACCGCACCCCGCACCGCGTCGTCCGGGTCGGTGATGGCCCAGACGAGGCTCTCTCCCTGGGCGGTCAGGGTCCGGCGCTCGAGGAGCCAGTCGGCGAAGTCGGCACGCCGGGGCATCGCCGACGGCATGAACCGCACCCCGAGGTCGTCGACCCGGTCCGGCATCGCCTCGACGTCGTCGTCCCGGAACGGGCGCAGCCGCAGGCCGTCTCCCTCGAGCGGCGCCGGCACCGGCCAGGGGTGCCGGGGCTGGAGCAGCTCGCCCTTGACGAGGCTCCCGGACCAGGACTCGACGGCCTTCCCGGCCCGCATCCGCCGGACCGGGTCCGAGATGCGGAACCCGGTGCGCCAGGCCACCCGGCGTGACCCGAAGTTGCCGACGAGGGCGTGCCAGAGCACGAGCTCGGCTCCCCGCTCGACCGCGTCGCGCACGACGAGCGCGAGGGCGCGGCTCGTCAACCCCCGTCCCCGGGCCGCGGGGTGCGCCGCGAAGGACACCTCGACCACGCGGTCGCCCCGCGCCCGGACGGCCACGAGCCCGCAGAACCGGCCCTCGTGCTCGACGACCCACGTGCAGCGCTCGCCGCCTGCCCACTGGTCGCGGGTCAGGGCCAGGAAGGCCTCGGCCTGCTCCGGGCCGTAGGGGCTGGGCACCGTCGTCCACCGAGCGGTCTCGGGGTCGCGGCTCTGCTCGACCACCGCGGGCAGGTCCGCCTCGCTGAGCGGCCGCAGCGTCACGACCCGGTCGCGCAGGACGGGGACGGTCTCGGCGGTCGCGGGTGCCATGCCCACACCCAACCAACCGGTATGCCGCCGCGGCAAGCCTGTGACGGGCCCGGTGTGGGGCGAGCCCGCCCCGCCTCCCGCGACGGGGGACTAACCTGAGGGTGGCGTCCCGCTCACTGCGGGCCGATGTCTGCTGTCCTCAGGAGTGAGCGTGCCGAAGGTCTTTGAGAAGCTGTTGCGAGCCGGCGAAGGTCGAGTCATCAAGAAGCTCGAGGGGGTCGCCGCCCAGGTGAACGCCCTCGAGGACGACTTCGAGAAGCTCACCGACGCCGAGCTGCGCGCCGAGACCGACGTGTTCCGCACGCGGCTGCAGGACGGCGAGTCGCTCGAGGACCTCATGCCCGAGGCGTTCGCCGCCGTCCGCGAGGCGTCAAAGCGCACCCTGGGCAAGCGCCACTTCGACGTCCAGCTCATGGGCGGCGCGGCCCTGCACATGGGCAACGTCGCCGAGATGAAGACCGGTGAGGGCAAGACGCTCGTCGCGACGCTCCCGTCCTACCTCAACGCCCTCTCGGGCCAGGGCGTCCACGTCGTCACGGTCAACGACTACCTCGCGGAGTACCAGTCCGAGCTCATGGGCCGCGTCCACCGGGCCCTCGGAGTCGAGACCGGCGTGATCCTCGCGACGATGACCCCGGCCCAACGCCGCGTCGAGTACGCCAAGGACATCACCTACGGGACCAACAACGAGTTCGGCTTCGACTACCTGCGCGACAACATGGCGTGGAGCCCCGAGGAGCTCGTCCAGCGAGGCCACAACTTCGCCATCGTCGACGAGGTCGACTCCATCCTCATCGACGAGGCCAGGACGCCGCTCATCATCTCCGGCCCGGCCGACCAGGCGACGAAGTGGTACGTCGAGTTCGCCAAGCTCGCGCAGCGGCTGACCCGCGGCGAGCTGGAGTCCGGCGAGGGCGACTACGAGGTCGACGAGAAGAAGCGCACCATCGGCGTCCTCGAGCAGGGGATCGAGAAGGTCGAGGACTACCTCGGCATCGAGAACCTCTACGAGTCGGTCAACACCCCGCTCATCGGCTACCTCAACAACGCCATCAAGGCGAAGGAGCTGTTCCGGCGGGACAAGGACTACGTCAACATGAACGGCGAGATCCTCATCGTCGACGAGCACACCGGCCGGATGCTCGCGGGCCGGCGCTACAACGAGGGGATGCACCAGGCGATCGAGGCCAAGGAGGGCGTCGAGATCCAGAACGAGAACCAGACGCTCGCGACGATCACGCTGCAGAACTACTTCCGGATGTACGGCACCCTGTCCGGGATGACCGGCACGGCCCAGACCGAGGCCGCCGAGCTCAACGCGATCTACAAGCTCGGCGTGGTCTCGATCCCCACGAACATGCCGATGATCCGGGGCGACCAGGCAGACCTCGTCTACCGCACCGAGGAGGCCAAGTACGACGCCGTCGTCGCCGACATCGCGCAGCGTCACGCCGACGGCCAGCCGGTCCTCGTCGGCACCATCAGCGTCGAGAAGAGCGAGTACCTCTCCACGGCGCTGCGCCGCAAGGGCGTGCGGCACGAGGTCCTCAACGCCAAGCAGCACGCCCGGGAGGCGTCGATCGTCGCCGAGGCTGGCCGCAAGGGCGCCGTCACCGTCGCGACGAACATGGCCGGTCGTGGCACCGACATCATGCTCGGCGGCAACCCCGAGTTCCGCGCCGTCGAGGCGCTCCGGGCCAAGGGCCTCGACCCCGAAGAGACCCCTGAGGACTACGAGGCCGCGTGGGACGACGCGCTCGCGGCGGCGGAGGCGGCAGTGCAGACCGAGCACGACGCGGTCAAGGACCTCGGTGGGCTCTACGTCCTCGGCACCGAGCGGCACGAGTCGCGCCGCATCGACAACCAGCTGCGCGGTCGGTCCGGCCGTCAGGGCGACCCCGGCGAGTCGCGGTTCTACCTCTCGCTCCAGGACAACCTCATGCGGCTGTTCAACGCCGCGATGGTGGACCGCTTCATGACGACGGCGGGGATGGAGGACGACGTCCCGATCGAGTCGAAGATGGTCTCGCGCTCCATCCAGAGTGCCCAGAGCCAGGTCGAGGCGCAGAACTACGAGATCCGCAAGAACGTCCTCAAGTACGACGACGTCCTCAACCGCCAGCGCCAGGTCATCTACGAGGAGCGTCGCCGGGTCCTCGAGGGCGAGGACATGGAGGAGCAGATCCGCCACTTCCTCAACGACGTCATCAACAGCTATGTCGACTCCGCGACCGCGGAGGGTTACGCCGGTGACTGGGACCTCGAGAAGCTGCTCGTGGCGATGAGGACCCTCTACCCGGTCTCGCTCACCCTCGACGACCTCGAGGAGGAGGCCGGCGACCGCGGCCACATCACCGCCGACCTGCTCCGCGAGCAGCTGACGTCGGACGCCCACCACGCCTACGACGCCCGTGAGGAGCTGCTCGGCTCCGAGGTGATGCGCGAGGTGGAGCGCCGTGTGGTCATGTCCGTCCTCGACCGCAAGTGGCGCGAGCACCTCTACGAGATGGACTACCTCCAGGAGGGCATCGGCCTGCGGGCGATGGCCCAGCGAGACCCGCTCGTGGAGTACCAGCGGGAGGGCTTCCTCCTCTTCGAGGCGATGATGGAGGGCATCAAGGAGGAGTCCGTCGGCTACCTCTTCAACGTCGAGGTCCAGGTCGACCCCAGCTCTGTGGCGGGCGCGGCCAGCGATGTCGTGCCCGGCAACGGCCAGGGAGAGCTCGCGGCGCCCATGTCCGTGGGCGAGCTCGTCGGTGGCCTCTCCGACGGCACCCAGGACGCCCCACTGGGGGCCGTGGAGCCGGCGCCGGCCGAGCTGCAGGACGTTCCGGCCGGGGTCGCGTCAGGCGGGGGTATGCCGTCGGGCGGGGGTATGCCGTCGGGTGGCCGAGGCGCCGCCCCCGTGATCTCGGCCAAGGGCCTGCAGGGACCGTCCCGCCAGCGGCTCCACTACTCGGCGCCGAGCGACGACGGCTCGGTGGCCGAGCGCGACGTCGTCGACGCGGACGAGGCGGCCACCCCACCGCCGGTCAAGCGGCTCTCGAAGAAGGCCCGTCGCCGCGGCAAGTGACGGCGGGCTCCGGTCCGGGCGTTGCCGCGTTTCGCCCCCCCCCGACCAAGGACAGTGAGAAGCCACGAACACCAAGGGCAGTCGGCGCCCGCGTCACAACCGGACGTGGGTCGCGCGCACGGCCGAGTACTGGGATCCCGACAACCCGGATCACGGCACCGCGGGTTGGCCCATTGCCATGCGCCCGGCCGGGTCGGGGGTCAGCCGAGGACGAGGTCGGTGACGACCCAGCGGTGGTCCACTCCGGTCATCCGCAGCGCCATGGCTCGCACCCGGTCGGGGTGGACGACGACGGCGCACACCTCGATGACCCCGTCGGCGGTCTCCTGGACGCGCACCCGTCGCACCATCGCGCGGCGCGCGTGCGGCAGGGTGCGCCGCGCGGCGACGAGGGCCCGGCGGGCCAGCACGGCATACACCTCGGGGCTGGTCCACCGGATGACCTGAGGCGCGGGCCGGGTGCCACCCATGACCTCGACCAGCGCCTGGCAGAGCTGCGCGGAGAAGGCGTGCGGGTCGGGGAGGTCGTGCGAGTGGGTGCGCTGCCGGTCGAAGAAGCGGTCGTCGTCCGGCGTGAAGTCCACGGCCAGCGCGTCCTGGACGTAGGGCGGCGTGCTCGTCGTGATCTCGTCGACGGCGAGGACCGGGGGCGCGGTCTGCGGCACCGGCAGCACCCGCAGCAGACGAGGTGCGGCGCTCACTGTGCTGTCCCGGCCGGCGGGTTGAGCAGCTGACCGGGGCGGATGACGTCGGGGTCGTCCCCGATGACGGCCAGGTTCGCGGCGTACCACCGATGCCACTCCCGAGTCACCTCCCCGTTTCCGGCGCCGGGACGCAGGTGGCGGGCCGCGATGCTCCACAGCGTGTCGCCGCGCTGGACCACGACCCGCTCGTCGCTCACCGCGGCGGTTCGCCGTGTGCCTCCGAGGAGCGGAGAGGGACCTGATGCGTCCGGGCGGAGGGATGCCGTGCCAGCCGCCCCACCCGCTGCGGCCCCTGCGGGCACTGTTGGACCCGTGGGCCCGAAGGCGGGATCTGGCGCCGGGGTGGGCGGGGTGGTGCGGGGACCGGCCGGAGCCGAGACGCCCGAACCCGTGAGGCCGGAACCGGCCATGACCGAGATGGTGGTCCGGAAACCCGGAGCGGCATTTCCGCCGTCCGCGGCCGCCGCACTTCCCGGGCCCATGGCGACGGTGAGGGCGGTCCCGAGGAGGAAGGCCGTGGCCCGGCGGGCCGAGGAAGGCGCGACGCGCCTCGCCACGCGCTCGGCGGCCCGGCCGAGCGCGCCGGGCAGGGCCGCCAGCGCCGCCGTCGCCATGCCGAGACCGAACCAGGTCGTGAGCAGGAGGCCCAGCCCGGCCAGCCCGCCGACGAGGAGGTCGGACGGCGAGTCCGGGCCCGCCGACGAGACGGCGGCCCAGGCCTGGACCATGACGCCCCAAAAGAGCCGGCCGACGAGCGCGGTGAGCCCGGCGGTCGCCAGCGCCACGAGGGCCGGACGCCAGGCAGTGGAAAGAACTCGTTCCGCGCCACCGGGTCTGGGGTGGTTGAGGCTCATCAGGGCTCCTGCTGATCGGCAGTTGATGTCGTTTGCGCATGTTTACCGACGGAGCGCACCTTGTCAAGCCCTCCTCGTAGACTGCGTCCCGCACGGGAGACCCACACAGGGGAACTCACCGCCGTCACGAGGAGCACCATGCGCTGGGACCGGCTCTTCGACGACCTCGCGGCACAGCTCGATGCCGAGGAGGCGCGCGAGCTCGATGCCGAGGTCGCCGACCGCACCCGGCGTGAGCGGGCGCTGCTCGGGCTCCATGAACGGCTCCGCGCGGTCGTCGGCGGCGCTCCCGTCACGCTGCGGGTGGCCGGGGTCGGCCAGGTCTGCGGAGTCGTCACCGGGGTGGGCGCCGACTGGGTCCTCGTCCAGGAGCGCGCCGACCGGCCGTCGCTCGTGGCCTTGGCGGCGGTGCGCTCGATCACCGGGCTGGTCGGAGCCGTGCCCACCGGCGCCGTGGCCAAGGCGTTCGCGCTCGGCGCAGCCCTGCGGGCCCTCAGCAGGGACCGCGCGGCGGTCGAGGTGGTCGACATCGACGGCAGCGTGCTCGGTGGCACCATCGACGCCGTCGGCCAGGACGGGTTCGACCTCGCGGAGCACCCGGTCGACCTACCGCGGCGCTCCGAGCACGTCATCGCGACGCGGACGGTCCCCTTCCACGCACTGTCGCTGGTTCGACGCCGATGACCGGCGCGGGGCGGTCGGGGGCGCGAGGCTACTGGACGTCCTCCGTGCCGTTGGCGCCGAACGGGTGCGCAGCCACGAACTGACGCGTCTCCGAGTACATCCGCTGGATATAGGTCTCGAGCTCGGCCGTCTCCACCCGCCACTGGCCCCGCCCGCCTACCTTGATCGCCGGGAGCTCCCCGGAACGGACGAGCGCATACGCCTGGGCGGACGAGATGTTGAGGATCTCGGACACTTCGGACAGCTGGAGGAAGCGTTGTGTCGACATGCGGGGGAGTTCCTCAATTCGGGGTCGAGGCGAAGGCGATGCGTGCAGGACGATCGGTCTCGCACAGTTGTGGCAGTTCTTTACTCTTTCTTTACTCTAGACGATGAGCGTCGAGAGTGGTCAAGTTTCCCACAGGCTCTTCCGGATGATTGTCGTCATCCACAGGCCGATGCAGGAGATGTGGCGGCTGGGGCGGCCCCCGGCCATGGTGGACGCACTTTCCCGGGTGAGCGGGAGTGGTCGCCGCGATGGCGGTCCGGCACATGGCGGCGGGTGGGTTAGGGTGGCCCCCCTACCGCGCCGCTGAGCGCGGCTCGGTAGAGGTATCGGCGGGTCAAGGTGGCCGGGAGCGGCCCGCCACGGTCAAGGGGGAGACGACGTGGCTGAACTGGTGCTACCGCGGGCACACCGCCTGCAGCGACCTTCGTGGCGCGACTCGCGCCTGCTCATCGGGCTCATCCTCGTCCTTCTGAGCGCCACCCTCGGCGCCAAGGTGCTGGCCAGCGCCGACGACACGGTGCCCATGTATGCCGCGTCGGCACCCCTGCGGCCCGGCGACCGGCTCAGCGCCGACAACCTCACCCGCGTCGACGTACAGCTGCGCGACCAGTCGAGCCGCTACCTTGCCGCCCGTGGCGCTCCGGCACCGGACAGCTATGCGCTGCGTGACGTCCCCGAGGGCGAGCTGGTCCCCGTCTCGGCAGTGGGAACCCAGGCGCAGGTCACCGTGCAGCCCGTGACGGTGCAGGTCGATGCCACCGCGGCTGCGGCCCTCACGGTGAACTCCCTCGTCGACGTCTGGCTCAGCCCGCGCGACCCCGCGACCACCCAGGAGCGCTACCTCGACGCGAGCCTGACGCTCGAGCGGGTCAGCGTGTCGGCGGTTCCAGCCCAGACCGGCCGCTTCGGAGGAGGAGCCTCCACGGCGCCAGTGCAGATCCGGGTCCCCAGGGCCAAGGTGGCCACCGTGATCTCCGGGATCGACAAGCAGGCCCGCTTCACGCTCGTCCCCGTTCCCGGTTCCTCCACCGGGCCATGACCGACGTCCTCACGGCGGTCGGCAACCGCTGGGACTCCGAGGTGGCCACCCTGCTCGAGGGCAGCACCGAGGTCCGGATCGCCCGTCGCTGCGCCGACCTCGCCGACCTTCTGGCGACGGCCGCTGCGGGCCTCGGCGTCGCGGCGGTCGTCGCGCACGACCTGCGCGGCCTCGACCTGTCGGCCGTCGCACAGCTGCGCTCGGCAGGGCTGCACGTCGTGGGCCTGGCCACCCCCGGCGACGAGGGCTCGGAGCGGCGGCTGCGGCAGCTCGGGATCGGCTCCGTCGTCGTGGCCGGTTCCCCCCTCGGCGACCTCGAGCAGGCCCTGCTCGAGGGTGAGGCGGGGGGGTCGCAGGGACACGGCCGCGTCGACGGTGGGAACGACCTCCCGGACGACCCCTTCCCAGACACCCCGTCGGCATCGTCGGCACCGCCCGCGTCGTCGGCACCGCCCGCGTCGTCGGCACCGCCCGCTTCGTCGGCGTCGCGCCTGTGGCGACGGCGCGGAGGCCGCGACGCCGACCGCGACGCCCAACGCGACCGCGGCCTTGCCGAGCGCGGCGGGGGCAAGGACGAGGCGGAGCACGACGACGACGCGCCGCACGTCCCGGGCCGCATCCTCGCCGTGTGGGGCCCGACCGGAGCGCCCGGGCGCACGACGGTCGCCGTCAACATCGCGGCGGAGCTCGCGGCCTTCGGCATCCCCACCGTGCTGGTCGACGCGGACACCTACGGCGGCTCGGTGGCGCAGGCTCTGGCACTGCTCGACGAGGCGCCCGGGCTCGCCGCGGCGGCCCGCGCGGCCGACCAGGGCTCCCTCGACCTGCCGGCGCTCGCCCGCCTCTGCCCGGAGGCGTCGCGCAACCTGCGGGTCATCACCGGCATCCCCAAACCGGAGCGGTGGACAGAGATCCGGCCGGCGGCCCTCGAGCGGGTGCTGGTGCTCGCTCGGTCCCTCGGGGACGTCGTCGTCGTCGACTGTGGCTTCAACCTCGAGGACGACGAGGAGCTCAGCTATGACACCCAAGCGCCTCGCCGCAACGCCGCCACCCTGACCACTCTCTCGGTGGCCGACGAGATGCTCGCCGTCGGCAGCGCAGACCCCGTCGGCCTCCAGCGTCTCGTGCGCGGCCTCCAGGAGCTAGGCACGGTGGCGTCGCCCATGCCGCGTGTCGTCGTCAACCGGGTGCGCGCCAGCGCGGTCGGCGCCCGCCCCGAGACCCGGGTGGCGCAGGCCCTCGCCCGGTTCGCGGGCGTCGACGAGGTCGTCCTCATCCCCGACGACCCCGCAGCCCTCGACGGCGCCATGCTCGAGGGTCGCACCCTCGCCGAGTGCGCGCCCGCGTCGCCGGTGCGGGTGGCGGTGCGGGCCTTGGCCGCCGAGGTCGGCCGGGTGCCGGTCGCGGCGTCCCGCCGGGGCAGGTGGCGCTGATGCGTGCGGCCCCGGCACGCCTGTCGTGCGCGACCCAACCGGCGGCTGATGCGACGCCGTTGAGCCGGTCCTGGGCGGGCAGCCGTCTGGTCGACCGTGACAGGTCGTGCTGGCCCTGCAAGAGAGAGGCACGAGGGAGGACACCCGTGGGCGAGCCGGACGAGGCGATGGCGCGCATCGGTGAGGGGATCGCGCTGGGTCAGCGTGGTGAGCGGGAGGCGGCGCGCCGGTTGTTCGCGCAGGTGTGGAGCG
>JBBRZC010000042.1:0-21306 GCA_038237075.1 Actinomycetales bacterium | reverse complement strand
GCGACGAGCCGAGCATGGGCGACATCCTCCGGCGACGGGCTGAACACCCGCTTCGCGATACCGATCTGTACGGGGTGCAGCGACCAGGCGCCGACGCAGCCGAGGAGGAAGGCGTTGCGGAACTGGTCCTCGCACGCCACCACGTCGGCGATGTCGCCGAACGGGCCGTAGTAGGGGTAGATCCCGTTCGCGGCGCAGGCATCGACCATCCGGGCGATGGTGTAGTGCCACAGGTCCTGCTGGAAGACCGCCCGCGGCGCCTGGATCTCGCCGCCGGGTGGGTCCTCACGCACGAGGTATGCCGGGTGGCCCCCACCGACGCGCGTCGTCTTCATCCGGCGGGAGGCGGCGAGGTCCGCCGGGCCGAGCGAGAGGCCCTGCATCCGCGGGCTCGCGCCGCAGATCTCCTCGACGTTCGCGACCCCCCGCGCCGTCTCGAGGATCGCGTGGACGAGGATCGGGCGCTCCAGCCCGGCCTTGGCCTCGAGCTGGGCCAGCAGCCGGTCGACGTAGTGGATGTCCTCGGCGCCCTCGACCTTGGGCACCATGATGACGTCGAGAGTGGCCCCGATCGCGGGCACGAGCCTCGTGACGTCGTCGAGGAACCACGGGGAGTCGAGCGAGTTCACCCGCGTCCAGAGCTGGGTGGTGCCCCCGAGGTCGAGGCCCTGGCCGATCCGGACCAGCCCCTCGCGGGCCGCCACCTTGTTGTCCGCCTTCACCCCGTCCTCGAGGTTGCCGAGGAGCACGTCGACGGTGCCGACCATGCCGGGGATCTTCGCCGCCATCCTGTCGTTGCTCGGGTCGAAGAAGTGGATGGCCCGGGAGGGCCGGGCCGGGATCTCGCGCAGCGGCGGCGGCGCGCCCACGGCGAGCGGGGTGAAGAAGTCCTTGGGGTTGCGCATCGCTGGTCTCCTCCTGCGGGGTCCGAGCCGAACCTAGCAGCGACGCGCGCGACCGGGTTATGACGCAGTTCACGCAGGGCGTCCTCGAGCTGCGCCGTTTCCAGGACGCCAGGCCCGAGAAACGCTTCAATAGAAGGGTGTTCGCGGTCCGCGCGCCGCACGCCTTCGACGGCGAGCGGTTCCTGCCAGGTGGTGCCACGGTCCTCGTCGACGAGGGCCGCATCGTTGGGGTCGAGTCGCGGGACTACCCCGTGCCCGACGGCGTCGAGGTCATCGACCACCCGGGCGCGACCCTCCTGCCCGGCCTCGTCGACAGCCACACCCACCTCGTGGGTGACGGTGAGCTCGGTGCGCTCGACCGGGTCGGCGGCTACACCGACGACGAGATCGACGCGGTCATGTCGCGTGGCCTGCAGCGGCAGCTCGCGGCGGGGGTGACGACGGTGCGCGACCTCGGCGACCGCCGCTTCTGCGCCCTCGAGCGGCGCGATGCCCAGCGCTCGCACCCGTCGAGCCCGGGCACGCTCGAGCCGACGATCCTCGCCTCCGGGCCCCCCATCACGTCGGTGCGCGGCCACTGCTGGTCGATGGGCGGCGAGGTCGCGGACACCGACGGCCTGCGGCGCGCCGTCGCCGAACGCGCCGAACGCGCGGTGGACGTCGTCAAGATCATGGCCAGCGGCGGGATGAACACGCTCGGCACCGACGTCCTTGGGACCCAGTTCACCGACGCGGACCTGCGGGTGGCCGTCGAGGAAGCCCACGCCGCCGGGCTGCCCATCACCGCCCACGCCCACTCCCTGGTCGCCGTCGAGGCCGCCATCGGCGCCGGGGTCGACGGCATCGAGCACTGCTCCTGCCTGGCGAGCGACGGTCCCCGCCTGGCGCCAGAGCTCGCGGCGCGGCTGGCAGCGGCCGGCATCACCGTGTGCCCGACCCTGGGATTCGACGAGGCGGCCTATGCCCTGCTCACCCCGCCGCCTCAGATGCAGGAGATGCTGACCCGTCTCGGGCTCGACGCGGCCTCGCTTCGGGCCTTCCGCCTCGCGGCGTGCCACGCGGCATACACCGCGGGCGTCCGGCTCGTGGCGGGGGTGGACTCGGGGATCGGGGCGATCAAGCCGCACGGCTACGTCGCCCACGCCGTCGCCACCATGGTGGAGGCGGGTATGCCGTGCAGCGCGGCGCTGGCGTCGGCCACCGCCTCCGCCGCGGACGCCCTCGGCATCGGCTCGACCACGGGCCGCCTTGCCGCAGGCCGGCCCGCCGACCTCCTCGTCGTCGACGGCACCGTGGCGACCGACGTGACCCGGCTCGCCGAGGTGCGGCTGGTCGTGGTCCGCGGACAACGGGTCCCGTCCCCTACGCTCGGCGGGTGACCGAGACCGAGCCGGTGCCCGCAGCGCCGACCAACGTCACCAGCCTCGTGGGCGAGGCGATGACGAAGTCCGGCGTGCTGTGGGTCGAGGTGCCCGGCGACCGGGCCTGGCCGGTGTGGCACGCGTGGGCGGACGGCACGGCATACGTCGTCAACGGCCCGGGCGAGCAGCACCTGCCCTGGGTGCCCGCCGAGGTGACCCTCGTCCTGCGGAGCAAGGACACCGGGGGCCGGCTGCTGCGGGTCCGCGCGCGGACCCGGCTGCTCCACGAGGGCGACCCGCAGTGGCAGCCGGCGCTCGACGCCCTTCTCGCCGGGCGCCTCAACGCCACCAGCGACGCCCTGGAGCGCTGGCGCACCGAGTGCGCTGTCACGGCGTTCACCCCGTTCGGCAACCTCGTCGAGGGGCCGGGCAGCTACACCGACGGGTCGGGGGCCGCTGCGCCACCACCGTCACGCGCGACGACGGTGACGTGGAAGCCGTGGCACTGGCGCGGCCGGCCCAAGCGGCGCCGCGGCAACCCCAGAGCCTGAACCGCGCCCTGAGCCACGCCTCGACCTCGGCGGGTCTCGGCATGCGGGCGGCTAGCCTTGGCCCCGTGAGCCCCACGACCCGCGTGTTCGTCGCGCGCCTGGCCGGCCTGAGCGTCTTCGACCCGCTCGGCGACCCGGTGGGCCGGGTCCGCGACCTCATCGTGACGTTCAGCGCCACCCGCATCCGTCCCCGCGTCATCGGCCTCGTCGTCGAGGTGCCCGGACGTCGGCGCGTCTTCGTCCCCATGACGCGGGTCACGTCGGTCGACGCGGGCCAGATCATCACCACCGGCCTGGTCAACATGCGCCGGTTCGAGCAGCGCACCAACGAGGTCCTCGTCCTCGCCGAGCTCATCGAGCGCGTGGTCACCGTGCGCACCCCCGAGGACACCTTCCAGGGCACCGTGGAGGACGTCGCGATCGAGCGACGCGGCAAGGACTGGGCCGTCGCGAAGATGTTCTGTCGCAAGACCACCACGGCACCGAGCCGGGGCCTGCGCCTGGCCCGACGTCGCGGCGAGACGGTCCTCGTCGACATCGAGAACGTCAGCGGCCTGCAGACCCCGAGTGGCGCCCAGAGCGCGGCACGCCTCCTCGAGACCTACGACGACCTGCGCGTCGCCGACCTCGCCGAGGTGATCCACGACCTCAGCCCGCAGCGACGGGCGCAGGTCGCCGCCGCCCTCGACGACGACAAGCTCGCCGACATCCTCGAGGAGCTGCCTGACGACGACCAGGTCGAGATCCTCGCCGGCCTCGACACCGCCCGCGCCGCAGACGTGCTCGAGGCGATGCAGCCCGACGACGCCGCCGACCTCCTCGCCGAGCTGCCGGCCGAGCAGCAGGAACGGCTCCTCCAGCTCATGGAGCCCGACGAGGCCGCGCCCCTGCGGCGGCTGCTCACCTACGACGAGAAGACCGCCGGCGGCCTGATGACCACCGAGCCGGTGATCCTCGGGCCGGAGGCGACGATCGCCGAGGCCCTCGCCGTCGTGCGCCGCGAGGAGCTGCACCCCGCCCTCGCCTCCACGGTCTTCGTCTGCCGCCCGCCGCTCGAGACGCCCACCGGCCGCTACCTCGGCCTCGTCCACATCCAGCGACTCCTGCGCGAGCCGCCGCACTCCTCGGTGGGAGCGGTCCTCGACAAGGGCATCGAGCCGATGCCGGCCAACGCGCCGCTGGAGCAGGTGACCCGGATGCTCGCGACCTACAACCTCGTCGCCGTCCCCGTCGTCGACCGCGACGGCCGCTTCCTCGGGGCCGTCACGGTCGACGACGTGCTCGACCACATCCTCCCCGAGGACTGGCGCGAGGACCGGCACGAGGTGACGCATGGCTGAGCGGAACCCCGCCAGCCGGCGCCGTGACGCAGCCCTGCGCCTCGACCAGCCACGCGAGTTCCGCCGCCGCTTCGTCCCGGCCCCGAGCTTCTCTCAGGAGACCTTCGGGGCGCTGAGCGAACGGTTCGCCCGGCTCATGGGCACCGCCGGCTTCCTCCTCGGGATGACGGTCTTCGTCGGGGTCTGGCTGGCCTGGAACACCTTCGCGACCCCAGCGTTGCAGTTCGACCCACGGGCCCTCAACTACACCCTGCTCACCCTCATCCTCTCCCTGCAGGCCTCGTATGCCGCGCCCTTGATCCTGCTCGCTCAGAACCGCCAGGCCGACCGCGACCGCGTCGCCCTCGAGCAGGACCGGGCCCGCGACGAACGCAACCTCGCCGACACCGAGTTCCTCACCCGCGAGGTGGCCGCGCTGCGCATCGCCCTGCGCGACTCCGCGACCCGCGACTTCGTCCGCTCCGAGCTGCGGGGGCTGCTCGACGAGATGGAGGACCGCGGCCTGTCGGTGGCGAAGCGCTCCACCGACGACGAGGGTCGTCGCTGACCACGTCTCAGCTCGTTGCTCCCAGAACAGGCGCCAAGGCGACCCGAGCGGCAGAATGACTGGGTCAGCCGTCACCGGAGAAGGGTGTGCTCATGTCTGAACCCCGGCCCGACCCGACCGCATCCGACAACGAGGAGCTCGACGAGAACGCCCCACTCGGCCCCGCCATCAAGGTGGCCACGGTCGCCGCGATCGGCGGCTTCCTCTTCGGCTACGACAGCGCCGTCATCAACGGGGCGGTCAGCGCCATCGAGAAGACCTTCACCGTCGCGTCCGGGCCGCTCGGCTTCGCCGTGGCGTCCGCCCTGCTCGGCGCCGCCGCCGGCGCCGTCTCGGCCGGTGGCTTCGCGGACCGCTTCGGCCGGCTCACGGCGATGCGCATCGCGGCAGTCCTCTTCCTCGTCAGCGCGATCGGGTCGGGGCTCGCCCCCGCGCTGTGGGTGCTCATCGTCTTCCGCATCATCGGAGGCCTCGGCGTCGGCATCGCCTCGGTGATCGCCCCGGCATACATCGCCGAGATCGCCCCGGCGAACATCCGCGGCCGGCTCGGCTCGCTGCAGCAGCTGGCCATCGTCACCGGGATCTTCCTCTCCCTCCTCGCCGACTACATCTTCGCCACCCAGGCCGGAGGGTCGACCGAGCCCTACCTGCTAGGCCTCGCGGCCTGGCGGTGGATGTTCCTCGCCATGACCGTGCCTGCCCTGGTCTACGGCATCCTGTCGCTGACCATCCCCGAGTCGCCCCGCTACCTCGTCGCGAACTACCAGATCCCCGAGGCCCGGCGGGTCCTCACGACGATGCTCGGCGGCAGCGGCATCGAGGTGCGGATCAGGCGCATCAAGGAGTCGCTGGAGAGCGACGACAAGCCCTCGTGGCGCGACCTCAAGGCCCCGGGGACGGGGCTCATGCCCATCGTCTGGGTCGGGATCCTGCTGTCCGTGTTCCAGCAGTTCGTCGGCATCAACGTGATCTTCTACTACTCCAACATCCTTTGGGAGGCGGTCGGCTTCAGCGAGGCAGACTCGTTCAAGATCACCGTCATCACCGCGATCGTCAACATCGTCACGACGCTCATCGCCATCGCCTCGGTCGACCGCTTCGGTCGCAAGCCGCTCCTCGTCATCGGGTCGATCGGGATGACCCTCGGGCTGGGGGTCATGGCGGTGGTCTTCAGCATCGCCAAGACGACCACCGCCGGGGGGCTGGTCACCCCGGTGCTCGAGGGCGCCCAGGGGCCGATCGCCCTGGTCGCCGCGAACCTCTTCGTCGTGGCGTTCGGCATGTCGTGGGGCCCCGTCGTGTGGGTGCTCCTCGGCGAGAGCTTCCCGAACCGGATCCGCGCGGCCGCCCTGTCGCTCGCCGCCGCGGCCCAGTGGGTGGCGAACTGGCTCATCACCGTCAGCTTCCCCAAGATGAAGGACATCTCGCTCGGCATGTCCTACGGTTTCTACGCCGTCATGGCCCTCCTCTCCCTCTTCTTCGTCCTCAAGTGGGTCAAGGAGACCAAGGGCATGGAGCTCGAGGACATGGGCGAGCCGGTGATCCGCGGCCACTAGAGCCGCTGGCTCGGTGACCTCCACCCCCCGGAGGGGCGGAGATCACCGGGCCAGTCGACGAGTCGAGCGCCGGTCAGTAGACGAGCGCGTACTTGAAGTACTGGTCGGCGTTCGAGGCAACCGGTGCCGTGACCGAGGACGAGTACGTCGTGACGTAGGAGCAGGGATACTGGAGGGTCTTCTTGGTGACGGTGAACTTCCGCGCGGACTTGTACTGCTGCATCCGCTGGGTCTTTCCTGACGCGACATTGAGGGTGTAGGTGAACGACTGGGTGCCGCTGTAGCTCGCCCCCACGGTGATGCCGAGGGACGTGCTGGCCTTGGCGAACACGATCCCCGCTTCCGCGGACACCGTTGCCGTCATGGACGCGCTCACCCCCCACGTCCGGCCCTTGGCCAACGACACGGACCCCGGGCCGGTGATGTATGAGCTGCTGAGGTTGGTCGCCTTCCACACCCCCGACACGGAGGTGAACGAATAGGTCGTGCGCGGTGCATCGCAGATGGCGGCTGCCGGTGCGGCAGCCATGATCGCTGCGACCCCGCTGCAGGTGAGTGCCGCCACCGTGCCCGCCGCAATTGTCCGAGTCTTCATCGTGCTCCGTCCGTGAGTGCCTGCAAAGGAAACGAGAGGTCAGATCACGCCTACCCGAGGGTGGGCGGCCCGGCTGCTTGACGGCAAGCCCGGCCAGCGTGGCAGGGCCCAGACTGGCACTGGAGGCGCTCACGTGGAAGCGACTTGGCACATTCTTTACGCGTCGGGTCCGCCCACATGCCGTGGCTCAGGGACCGGTCGTCGTCCAGACGAGCCGGTCGCGCTGCCCGCGGGCGTAGGTCACCGACAAGACGGCGGCCGTCGCGGGCACGTCGAAAATGATCCAGCTCATCACGCAGGACCCGGGATCGGTCAGCCCGCCCTGGATCGGGGCGTCCCCGGAGGCGGCGACCTCCCAGGAGTCGCTCACCGCGGGATACGAGCTCTGGTCCTGCTCGTTGGTCACCGACCACGCCTCCAGCGTGAAGGCCACAGGGGCCCCGGCGTTCGCCTTGACGCACGCGTTCACGAAGGCGCCGACGCGGCGGCTGGCAGATCCACCCGTCTGCTGGTCACTGTCCCTGACCGCGACCTGCTCGACGCGAAGGGTGACGGCGCCGAGATCGCCGACCCCTCCCACGGCGAGGCGCGCGCCCGCCGCGGCGGTCGTGGCCACCCCACTCGGCGCCGTGGCCAGCACGCTCGTCCGCACGGCTGACGGTGTCGACCCGTCCTCACTGCGGCCGTTGCCGCTGCAGCCGACCAGCACGAGCAGGGCGAGCACGGCCCCGGTCACGAGGAGCGGGCCCCGATCAGTCTTCACGACGCTCACTATGGACCAGCGGCCCGGATCGGGCCCCAGAAGGGAGGGCGCGCGACACGACATACGATAAGCGTCATGCCCACGATGGTCCTGCCCACCAACGACGCGCTGCTGAGCGCCCTCTCGCGTGTCAACGACCCCGAGATCCGCAAGCCCATCACCGAGCTCGGGATGGTCAAGAGCGTCGAGGTGGACGAGGTCGGCCGGGTGGCCCTGTCGATCTTCCTCACGGTGTCCGGCTGCCCCATGAAGGACACGCTGACCAAGGACTCGACGGCCGCCCTCCTCGCCGTCGAGGGCGTCACCGCGGTCGACGTCACCCTCGACGTCATGAGCGACGAGCAGCGCACCGCGCTGCGCGTCCAGCTGCGTGGTGGCCAGACCGACCGCGAGATCCCCTTCGCCCGGCCTGGCTCCCTGACCCGGGTGTATGCCGTGGCCTCCGGCAAGGGCGGCGTCGGCAAGTCGACCGTCACCGTCAACCTCGCCGCCGCGCTGGCGGAGCAAGGCCTGCGGGTCGGCGTCGTCGACGCCGACGTCTACGGCTTCTCGGTGCCGCGGATGCTCGGGGTCGAACAGCGCCCCACCCAGGTCGACGACATGATCCTGCCGCCCATCGCCCACGAGGTGAAGGTCATCTCGATCGGCATGTTCGTGCCCAACAACCAGCCCGTGGTGTGGCGCGGCCCCATGCTCCACCGCGCGCTCCAGCAGTTCCTCGGCGACGTCTTCTGGGGCGACCTCGACGTCCTCCTCCTCGACCTGCCGCCGGGGACCGGTGACATCGCCATCTCCGTGGCCCAGCTCATCCCGACCGCCGAGATCCTCGTCGTGACGACGCCCCAGCAGGCGGCGGCCGAGGTGGCCGAGCGTGCCGGGGCGATCGCCCTGCAGACCCACCAGCGCATCGTCGGGGTCGTCGAGAACATGTCGTGGCTGGAGCTGCCAGACGGGAGCCGCCAGGAGATCTTCGGCTCCGGGGGCGGTCAGGCGGTGTCCGACTCGCTGACCCGCTCGGTGGGGGCCCCGGTGCCCCTGCTCGGCCAGATCCCGCTCGACACCCGGCTGCGCGTCGGCGGCGACCAGGGGACCCCGGTGGTCCTCTCGGCGCCGGACTCCCCCGCCGCGGTCGTCCTGCGCGGCATTGCCCGCGGCCTCTCGACCCGCGCGCGGGGCCTGGCCGGCCGCTCCCTGGGCCTGACCCCGACCGGTCGCTGACCCTGCCGGTCGCCACAGCCGGTTCAGGTCGCCTCGGCGTCCCACGGCGTCGGCTTCGTCGCGTCGTGCAGCGGAGGCGCTGTCTCCATGACCCCGGACTGCGGCTTGTCCGCCGGCTCGGGTTCGTCGGGATCGTCGAGCAGGGCCTCCCGGACGATCCGGCGGGGGTCGTACTGCCGCGGGTCGTACTGGCGCCAGTTGACGTCCTCGAAGTCAGGACCCATCTGCTCCTTGAGCTGGGATCGGGCGTTCTGGGCCAGGTCGCGGACCTGACGCACCAGCTTGGCGAGGCGTCCGGCATACTCGGGCAGTCGTTCCGGTCCGAGGACGACGATGCCCACGACGGCAAGCAGGATCGCCTCCCAGCCGTTGATGTCGAGCACGTCTTCTCCTCCTACGCGGCGAGGTCAGCCGGTCGCCGTCTGCAGGGTCATCGTGACATCGACGGCCTGGTTGCCGCGCTGAATCTTGAGGTGAACCGTGTCGCCGACGCTGCGGGCGCGGATGGCGACAATCAGCGCGTCGGCGTCGGTGACCTTCTTGCCCTCGAACGTGGTGATGACGTCGCCGTCCTTGAGCCCCGCCTGCTCCGCCGCGCTGCCCGGCTCGACGCCGGCGTCCTGCGCGACCTTGGCGCCGTCCCCGTCGTAGCTGCGGTCGACCTTGACACCGAGCACGGGGTGCTCCGCCTTGCCGGTGCTGATGAGCTGCTGGGCGGTCTTGGCGGCCTGGTCGCTGGGGATGGAGAAGCCGACCCCGATGTTGCCGCCGCTGCTCGCCGTGGTGCCGGGTACCCTCGCGATCGCCGAGTTGACCCCGATGACGCGCCCGTTCATGTCGAGCAGCGGGCCGCCGGAGTTGCCCGGGTTGATCGCCGCGTCGGTCTGGATCGCGTTGATGAAGCTCTGCTCGTTGCCGTCGCCGGGCGTCACGGGCCGGTTGAGGGCCGAGACGATCCCGCTCGTCACCGTCGCGTCGAGACCGAGGGGGGCGCCCACGGCGATGACGCCGTCACCGACGACGACGTCGGTGGAGCGGCCGAACTCCAGCGCGGGCAGGTCCTTGGCGGTGACCTTGAGGACGGCGAGGTCGTAGGAGGCGTCCTTGCCGACCACCTCGGCCGGCAGCGTCGAGCCGTTGTTGAGCTCGACGGTGATCGTCCCCGCAGTGCCCGCGGCGGCGACGACGTGGTTGTTGGTGAGAATGTGCCCCTGGGCGTCGATGACGAACCCGGAGCCCGTGCCCGAGCCGGACGCGGCCTTGATCTTGATCGTCACCACGCTCGGCAGCGCGTTGGCCGCGATCTTGGCGATGCTGCCCTCGGGACGCGCGGTCGAGCCGGGGCCCGGCGCGGGCAGGGCCAAGCCGACGCTCGGGCCGCGGTCGGCGAGGCGCTCGGCACCGACGACGACGCCCCCGCCGAGGAGGGCGGAGACGACCGCGAGGACGCCAAGGGCCGCCCACCGGGACCGACCGGTGGTCTGCGCGGGCGCGCCGGAGATCGGTCCGACCGGAGCCTGGGGAGGCTGCGGAGACGGGAAGAACGGGACCGTCTGGTCCGGCCAGGCGGTCGTCTGCTCCGGCTGCGCGCCACCGGGCAGCAGGGCAGGCTCAGGGGCCGCTCCGGACGTGGCCGGCGAGGGCGACGACCACCACTCGGGGCCGGAACCGGGCGTCTGGGGCGGCGGACCGGTCTCGATGGGCTGGGTCATCGACCCCGGCAGGTGCTCGTCCATGGCCGGCGTGTACCGGTCTGGGTCCGGGTACCCCCCGTCGGGAACGCCGAAGTCCCGCCACGACCCAGCGCCGTCCGGCGGCGGGGGAGGCTGGTCGGGGCGGGTGCCGCTCATCGCCCGCTGCGCGGGGTGGACTCGTTGCCCGGGACGAGGGAGGGGAGGCCGCTCCCGAGGAAGGCTGCCGGAAGGGCGGTGGCCGTGGTCGCGCCCGGGCCCCGCGAGACGGGCTCGCGCAGCGAAGCCGAGCTCACCGGACCCGGCCCGACGACGGCAAGCCCGATCGCCGCGGCGGCGGACGCCCCGGCGGCGAGTCCCGCAGCGAGCGCGGCCCGGCGAGGCGAGCGGTGCAGGGGTGGGGCGGCCGGCGCCACCGTGGGTAGGCGCACCTGACGCAGCCCGACCGGGGCAGTCGGGATCGGGGGCACGCCGGCCGCGACCCGCGGAGGCTGTGCGGCGAGCCCGAGGAGCATCGACTGGAGGTCCGCCGAGACCCCGGGCATCGCACCGCAGCGCAACGACGTGAGGAGGCGACGTTCCTCGTCGGCGGCGTGACGGCATACCTGGCAGGCGACGAGGTGCTGGTCCATGGCGCGCAGCGTCGCCGGGTCGAGCCGACGGTCGACGTAGGCGCTCACCTGCATCCCGAGGTGTCGGGTCATCGGGCCCCCGGCAGGACGCGAGCCCGCATCGGTATGCCGCGGCGACCCGCCCTGCGAGCGGGAGTGCCGGCCGCCGTGGGCTGCGGGGCGCGGTGGGCGAGCGCCTCGCGCAGGAGGGCGCGACCGCGGTGGATGCGCGAGCGGACCGTGCCGAGCTTGATGCCGAGGGTCGTCGCGATCTCCTCGTAGGACAGACCCTCGATGTCGCAGAGGACGACCGCCGCGCGGAAGTCCGGGGGCAGCGCGTCGAGCGCCCGCTGCACGTCGTCGTCGAAGTGGGTGTCGTGGTAGGTCTGCTCGGGGCCCGGCTCGCGGCTGGCCATCCGCCCGGCGGCGTCCTCGGGCAGTGCGTCGAAGCGGATCCGCTGCTTGCGGCGCATCTTGTCGAGGAACACGTTCGTCGTGATCCGGTGGAGCCACCCCTCGAAGGTGCCCGGGGTGTAGGAGCTCAGCGAGCGGAAGACCCGGATGAACACGTCATGGGTGAGGTCCTCGGCATCGTGCGGGTTGCCGGTGAGGCGGTAGGCGAGCCGGTAGACGCGCGCGGAGTGCTGCGTGACGATCTCCTCCCACGTCGGAGGGGTCCAGGGCCCGGCGGCGCTGGACGGCTGGGCCGCATCCTGCTCGACCGCGTCAGCGGCCAGGGTGTCGGTCACGAGGTATGCCTTTCGAGAGATCCCTCAGTCCGAGTGACGAACCGTCTGATCTCAGAGTTCCCGAGGAAGTGTCGAGTTTACCGTGCCCTTCCTACGAGCTTTCAACGATGGGGGGTGACCCTGGTATTTCCCTGATCCGACCCCTGCCGGCCCCCGGGTAGGGTTTGCGTCCATGAGCGCACAGAAGCCGGCCAGCTGGGCCTACGCGGAGGAGTTCGCCGCCGAGAGCGAGGTCATCGAGACGGCCCGGCGGCGGGGCGAGGAGCTCGGGTGCATGCCCGTCGGGGTCGGCGTCGGTGCGGCGCTGCGGATGGTCGCGGCCGCCGCCGCCGCCAGGGCGGTCGTCGAGATCGGCACCGGGGCCGGGGTCTCCGGCCTGTGGCTCCTTGCGGGCATGCCCGCCGACGGCATCCTCACGACCATCGACATCGAGGCCGAGCACCAGCGCGCCGCCAAGGAGGCGTATGCCGCGGCCGGGGTCGCCCACCAGCGCACCCGCGTCATTACCGGGCGCGCGCTCGACGTCCTCGGGCGGATGACGGACGGCGCCTACGACCTGGCCCTCGTGGACGGCGACAAGGCGGAGTACCCGGACTACGTCGAGCAGGCGACCCGGCTGCTGCGGCGCGGGGGCGTCATGGTCATCGACAACATGCTCTGGCGCGACTTGGTCGCCGACCCCGCCGCCCGCGACGAGACGACCCGCACGCTGCGCGACCTCGGCAAGGCGCTGCGCGACGACGCTGCCTTCCACACCTCGCTCCTGCCTGTGGGAGACGGCCTGCTCGTCGCCGTCAAGCGCTGAGCCTGCACGGCCCACGCAGCGCCGTCACGCGGGCAGCGCTCCTCGGGCCAGGCTGTCGCCGGAGTGCTGGGGCTTGTCGTCGTAGCCCTCCCGCGAGATGTCGACGACGACATAGCCCTGCGCGATGAGGGCCTGCGACACCGGGAACGTCTCGGTGCCGGCGCCACGCAGGACACCGACGGACACCATCCGCTTGCCGTCGCGGTTGATGAGCCACACCTCGAGATAGCCGCTGCCGGCGTCGAGCGCGGTCGTGTCGACGCGGAGGTCGAGAGCCTCACCGGTGCCCACGAGGGCCGCCTCACCGCGCGGTTGCCGTGTGTCGAGGGTGTCGAGGGCGGTCCGGGCGATCGTGGGGGAGGGTCGCGCGGGGTCGTTCCAGAAGGCCCAGCCGAACGCGAGCCCGACGACGATGCCCGCCACCGAGGCCGCCGCGACCCACCATGGGGCACGCGAGCGCCGGGCGGCTCGAGCGGCATACCGTGGGGGGGTGGCGCCTGGGCCCGCCGGTGCGGCGTCGACGTCAACCGCGCGCTCGATCCGGTTCCAGACGTCCGCAGGCGGCTGGTCCCACTCCGCCACCTCGACCGAGCCGGCCACGAGGTCGCGCGCTCGACGGATCTCGGCGACGAAGGAGCTGCAGGCAGCGCACCCCCGCACGTGGTCGCCGTGGCGGGTGTTGAGGTCCGCGTCGCCGAGGGCGAGGTCGACGAGGCTCTCCTGGTCAGGGTGCGACACCGTCCACCTCCCGAAGTCGTGAGCGCAGCTGGAGGAGTCCGCGGCGGATGTGGCTCTTGACCGTGCCGACGGGCATGTCGAGGATGCTGGCGATCTCGCTCGAGGGGCGGTCCTCGATGAAGGCGAGCCGCAGCACCGTCCCCCGGGGCTCCCCGAGGTGCTCGAGCTCGTGGGCGACGAACAGCCGGCCGGCGAGGTCCTCGTGCTCGGCGGGCTGCGCCTCGTCATGGTGCATCGTGGCGCCCACGGCTCGCACGTTGCGGCTGGAGCGGAAGCGCTGGGTGCGCACGTCTGCGATGCGGTGGCGGGCGATGCCGACCAGCCACCCGGGCATGACACCCGGAGCGGGCCGGAGGGTGTGCCGGCTGTTCCACGCCGAGACGAAGACCTGCTGGGTCACGTCCTCGGCGTCCGCATGGTCGCGCAGGGCCCGCAGCGCGATGGTGTAGACCAGCGCCGACCAGCGCTCGTAGGTCTCGGCCAGGGCGTCCTTCGACCCCGCGGAGAGGCGCTCCGCGACGTCGTCGGGCTCTGCACCGACGGTCTGGGCAGCCGTCACGCGCCCACCGTAACGGTTCACGGCGCCGGCACCGGTTGCACAGGTCTCTTGGTACGGGGGATCACGCTACGGGGGGTCATGGCGCGGGACGCGCCACGACGACGACGTTGTCCTGGTAGCCGCCGTGGGTCCGGTCGTAGCGGCCACCACAGGTGACGAGGTGCAGTCGCGGCGCACCTCCGAGGTCGAAGATCGCCGAGAGGTCGAGGCCGGCCTTGGCGATGCGGTGGACGGAGTCGACGCGGTAGTGGTGGACCGTGGTCCCCACCGTGACGTCGACCGGGTCTCCGGGCTGCAGCCGGACCAGCCCGGCGAGCGGCCCGACACCGTCCTCGCGGGTGTCGAGGTGGCCGGCGAGGACCGTGGCGCCCTGGCCGCTGTCCGGGGTGGACCCGAAGCGGTACCACCCGGCCTCGTCGGGAGTCGGTGGCAGCGCCATCGCGCCGGCGGCGTCTGTCGAGACCGGCACCACCGGCATACGGACGCCGATCCTGTCGATCTCGAGGAGGCTCGGCGGCTGGGGGTCGACGGCATTGACGACGATCGGCGGGACGGCCGCCCTGGACGGCGACGCCGCGGACGGCGAGGCCGTGGTCGACGGCCCGGCTGACGGGACCGACGCCGACGGGACCGACGCCGACGGGACCGACGCCGACGAGACCGGCAGTGGCGCGGTGTCGTCCCTGGTCACCCACGCGGTGCCCCACCCCGCGAGGAGGGCGGCCGACACCGCGCCGGCCACCCTCCTGCGCGAGACGAGCAGGGTCATGTCATCGCGGGTCGCGGGCCGGGCGGCGACGCGGGGCGAGGACGAGGCCTCCAGCGAGGAGGGCGCCCAGACCGACGAGCGCGATCCGGGTGCCGTCGAGGCCCTGCGCGGCCTGGCCGCCCGTGCCGGCGGGGACCCCACCCGGAGCGGAGTGCATGCCGCTGATGGTCTGGACGGCCAGCTTGAGGTTGGTGTCGGCCGCGCTGCCCCAGGCGTAGACGATGGTGTTGGCGCCCTCCTTCAGCGGGAGGTCGGCCGGGCCGATCGCGACCGTCTGGGTCCCGGCGAGCACGACGTCGGCCTTGATGGTCCCGGCCGGCACGACCGCGGTCGCCTCCTTGGGGTTGACGAGTCCCTTGAGGGCCACCGCGCCGTTGGCCCGCACGTCGACGGCAGGAGCGGCGGCCGTATGCCGCACGACGAGCCGGGCCTTCCCGGCGGGGATCATGGACGTGTCGTTGACGAACGGGGTCAGCGTGGGCTTGCCGTCGGCGGACAGGTGGGCGACGACGGTGATGTTGGCGCCCGCGGGGACGTTGACCCCCTTCGCCTCGATCACGGCGGCGCCACCCGCTCCGGCACCGGCAGCGGTGACCTTGAGGTCGTAGCTGCCGCCCGGGAGCATGACCGGGTCGGTGAGCGTGCCCGGGGTGAAGCTGGTGAGCAGGGCCTTGCCGTTGGCGTAGACGTCCACGGTGGCACCTGGCACGCCGTGGAGGATGGAGACCGAGGCGTCGTTGGCAGCGTGCGCCGGGGCCGCGGCTGCCGCCGAGGCGGCGGCCAGCGCGATGACACCGAGGGTACGGACGATCTTCATGCGGAGCTCCTTGTCAGGGTTGGGTATGCCCTCTCTTCCGCCCGGACCGGCCCGCTGGATGCACCTGGGCGGCAGGAGTTTGCTGACAGCCGGTAGGCCGCCGCGGACTCCACGAAGCCCCCGGCCGGGGGCCGGGGGCTTCGTGGAGTCGCAGGTCGGTCAGGAGACCCCGTCGCAGCCCTGGATCGCGTCGCGGAGGCTGGCCGCCTCGGCCGGTGTCATCTCGACGACGAGGCGACCTCCGCCTTCGAGCGGCATGCGCAGGACGATGCCACGGCCCTCCTTGGTGACCTCAAGTGGACCGTCTCCGGTCCTGGGCTTCATAGCCGCCATGGTTGCCTTTCCGTGGGTATCCGGGCGCAGATCGCCGACTGGTGGGGATCTGCTGAGGACAGACGAGTGTTCGGACACCATTATCACGCGCTTGCGGCACGGGACGAAATCGCCGATCGGGCATCATGGGTCCACCCACCCCGCAGGAGGACCCATGTCGGCGCGCGATCCACTGACCCAGGAGAGCTGCCTCCTCCTCGACACCGCGGACGGGGTGGCCACGCTCACCCTCAACCGGCCGGAGGCGATGAACGCCCTCGACACCGCGCTCAAGGAACGCCTGCTCGCCACGCTCCGGCAGGTCGCCGCAGACCCCGACGTGCGCTGCGTCGTGCTCACCGGGAGCGGGCGGGCGTTCTGCGTCGGTCAGGACCTCCAGGAGCACGTCCAAGGCCTGCGATCCGGCGCGGAGTCGCTGAGCACGACGGTGACCGACCACTACAACCCCATCGTCACCCTCCTCGCGACGATGGACAAGCCGGTCGTCGCCGCACTCAACGGGGTCGCCGCGGGAGCCGGGGCCTCGTTCGCCTTCGCGGCGGACTTCCGGGTCCTCGTGGACGGGGCCGGCATCAACCTCGCCTTCGCGGGCATCGCGCTCTCCTGCGACTCCGGCGCGTCCTGGACGCTGCCACGGCTCGTGGGCACGGCACGAGCCAAGGAGCTGCTCCTGCTGCCACGGACCGTCCCGGCGAGCGAATGCCTCGAGCTCGGGCTCGTCACCCGGGTCGTCGCGCCGCAGGACTTCGCCGCGGCGGTGGCCGATCTGGCGCGGACCCTGGCGGCTGGCCCGACCCTCGCCTACGGCGCGATCCGCCGCGCCGTGGCGCTGAGTGACGGCAGCCCGCTCGACGCCGCGCTGGCCCACGAGGCCCGGCTCATGGCCGAGACCGGCGCGAGCGCCGACCACGCCGCCGCTGTCGACGCGTTCCTCGCCAAGGAGGCGCCGCGGTTCAGCGGGCGGTGAGCATGGATCCACTCAAGGCTCACGGCGGGTAGTCGGTGGGCGGGATGAACCGCCAGAGGATGTCGGTCCAGTACCACTGCCCGACGACGAACGCCACGAGCACCATGGACGCGCGCAGCCACGTCGCCCACCGTGGCCCGCGCCGAGGGCCGGCCGCGCCGACCAGCACGGCAAGCAGCGGGAAGAGCGGGATGAGGTAGCGGAAGATCGACGTGAAGGGGTCGAGGACGACGAGCAGGTATGCCGGGTAGGCCAGCGACCACGTCCGCAGCTGCGGGCCAAGCCGCTCGGCCCAGGGCCCGAGCACCATGACGGCGATGACGACGAAGGCGGTCGTCAGCCACACCGGACCGAACGTGTCCCCGAACGTGTAGCGGGCCATGTCGAGCCAGGGTCGCACCGGGACGATCTCGCGGCTCGCGCGCCACGTGGACATCGTCTGGGTGTAGGCGTCCCGCTGCCCGGTGACGAACCAGGCGATGCCCGGCCAGAGCAGCCCCGAGACGCCGCACCCGGCCAGCGCCGCAAGCCCGCCGACGCGCTCGCGCACCCCCACCGGCTCGTCGTTCCGTCGCCAGCGCAGCCAGAGGGCCACCACCGTGACCGCGGCGATGGGGACGGCGATGGGTCGGGTCAGGCCGATGAGGAGGGACAGGGCCGTCGCCCAGAGCCACCGCTCCCGCGACAGGGCGAGGAGGAACAGGGTGAGCAGGGCCATTGCCGCGGCCTCGCTGTAGCCGACCTGGAGGGTGACCGACGCCGGGAAGCTGGCCCACAGCACGACGACCGCCAGCGCCGCGCGTCGTCCGAGCCGTTCGCGCAGCAGCAGGCCCATGGCGCCCGCGGCGACGAAGCCGAGGACGAGCGAGATGGTGGAGCCGACGACGTGGAAGTCCTGCCCGGTGAGGTCCATGAAGAGACCTGCGAGGAGGGGGAACAGCGGGTAGAAGGCCCAGGGGTTCTGCTGGAGGAGCCCGAGCTCGTCGAGCGGCAGGGCTGCAGGGTAGCCGTTCCGGGCGATGTACTCGTACCACTGCCCGTCCCACTGGGCCGTGAAGGTGAGGTAGGTGACGTCCGGCCCGGTCCACCCGGTCGGCACCTGCCGAGCCGCGACGGCGATGAGGACGACCGCGCTGACGAGGCGGCACAGGCCGTAGGAGACGAGCACGACGAGAAGGAACCGCGATCCGAGGAGGCGCCTCACGGGCGACTCTCCACCCCGCTGCGGTGGCAGCCTGCGACGTGGTCGTCGACGAGACCGCACGCCTGCATCGCGGCATACATCGTCGTCGGGCCGACGAAGACGAACCCGTGCCGCTTGAGTCCGTGGGCCAGGGCCACCGACTCGAGGCTCCTGCTCTGCAGGTCCTCCGGCCCGGTCGGGGGCGTGTGCTGCGCCGGCGCGTGCGACCAGAGAAAGGCGTCGAGGCCCCCGGCCTCGCGCAAGGCGAGGACCGCGCGGGCGTTGACGATCGCGGAGTCGATCTTGCGGGCGTTGCGGACGATGCCGGTGTCGGCCATGAGCCGCGCGCGGTCCTCGTCGTCGAACCGGGCCACCCGCTCGGGGTCGAATCCGGCGAAGGCCGCCCGGAACGCCGGACGCTTGCGGAGGATGGTCAGCCACGAGAGACCCGACTGGAACCCCTCGAGGGTGAGCCGCTCGTAGAGGGCCGACTCCTCGTGGACGGGCACCCCCCACTCGCGGTCGTGGTAGCCGACGTAGTCCGGGGTGGACGCCGCCCACGCGCACCGGGCCAGACCATCGGGGCCGACCACGACGGCCGTGGTCATCGGGCTGCGGCGGCGAGCATGCGTCCCACCGCGGCGCCGAAGAGCCGAGCGACGACCGGGTCGACCAGAGGGGCGACGAGACGGCCGAACGGCTCCGGGCGCAGGACGATCTCCTCGCGCCAGACGACGTTCGTGCCGCCGTCGGAGCGCGGGGTCAGGACGACGTCGGCCCACCCGGCGAGCACGCGGCCGGTCTTGCGGACCGCGAACCGGGCCGCGTCGCCCCGTCGGGGCGGCTGCCACCACGTGACGAGCATCGAGTCGACGAAGCCGGCCGGCCCGACCCCGGTCCGGCCGTCGAACCCCCAGCCGACCCTGGTCGGCGGCGGGTCGACGGTCATCCTCGTCATGGGGATCCACCGGCCGTAGTCCGCGAAGTCGGTCAGCGTGGCCCAGACGCGGTCGACCGGGGTCGGGACCACGCGGTGGACGACCACGGCAGGCATGGCGGTCAGCCGGCTTCGGGCTCGGCCGGCTGCGGCTCGGCGGCCCGTCCCGTGACCCGACCCAGCTCATCATCGACGTCGCTCAGCTCGCGGCGGAGCCGGTCGATGACCGCGTCCACCTGGCTCATCCGGTAGCCGCGCGCCGCCGTGTCGAACCGCATGCCCTCGAGGTCGGCATGGGTCAGGGCGTCCTCGGGCAGCGGCACGTGGCTCATCGTCGTCGTGGCCTGCGCCATCGACCCGTCGACACGCCCGAGAACCGCCGCGGTGGTGAGCGCGACGAGGACGACGGCGACGAACAGCACGAGCCAGATCACCTGTCGATCGTGCCACGCCAGCCCCGCGGGCGTGACCTCAACCCACAGCGGCCCCGCCGTCGTCCTGGTGCGTGACGACGATACGCACCGCCTCGGCGACGTCGTCGGTGACCTGGAGCAGGTCGATGTCGTGTGGGGTGATGGTCGCGTGGTCGCGGGCACAGGTGCGCAGCCACTCGACCAGGCCGGCCCAGTAGGAGCTTCCGAGGAGGACGATGGGGAAGGAGGTCACCTTGCGGGTCTGCACGAGGGTCAGCGCCTCGAAGAGCTCGTCGAGGGTGCCGAACCCCCCGGGCAGCACGATGAAGCCCCGGGCGTACTTGACGAACATCGTCTTGCGCGCGAAGAAGTAGCGGAAGTTCACCCCGAGGTCCACGTAGGGGTTGAGCCCGGTCTCGAACGGCAGCTCGATGCCGAGGCCGACCGAGGTGCCGCCCGCCTCGAACGCACCCTTGTTGGCCGCCTCCATGGCGCCGGGACCGCCACCGGTGATGACGGCATACCCCGCGGCGACCAGCGCGCGGCCCACCTCCACCCCCATGGCGTATGCCGGCTGGTCGGGGGTCGTGCGCGCGGAGCCGAAGACGCTCACCGCCGGGCCCAGCTCGGCGAGTGCCCCGAAGCCCTCGACGAACTCAGACTGGATGCGCATGACCCGCCACGGGTCGGTGTGCAGCCAGTCGGAGGACTGCCGGTTGTCGAGCAGCCGCTGGTCGGTCGTCGTCGCGGGAACCTTGTCGCGGCGCAGCGTGACCGGGCCGGTCTGGCGCCAGTCGTCGTCGTGCGAGACCTCGTCGTCCGTGGTCGGGTCCATGGGCCGCTCAGCCCAGCCAGCGGAGCATCGCCGACTCCGCGTCGATGTACTGCTGCACCGGCGCGCGCTCGTCGTCGGTGTGGCAGAGGTTGGGGTCGCCGGGACCGAAGTTCACCGCGGGCACCCCGAGCGCCGAGAACCGGGCCACGTCGGTCCAGCCCTCCTTGGGCCCCACGGGCACTCCGAGCGCTTCGACGAAGGCCTGCGCCGCGGGGAGCGTCAGCCCGGGACGCGCGCCGTCTGCCGTGTCCATGAGGGTGACCTCGTAGCCCTCGAAGATGTCACGCACGTGCGTGAGGGCCTGCTCGCCCGACTTGTCGGGAGCGAAGCGGTAGTTGACGGTCACCGTGCACCGGTCGGGTATGACGTTGCCGGCGATGCCACCGCTGATGCCGACGGCCTGGAGCGCCTCGTGGTAGTCGAGCCCGTCGACGGGCACGGTCTGCGCCTCGTAGGACCGCAGCCGGTCGATGATGGCGCCGGCCTCGTGGATGGCGTTGTGGCCGTTCCACGGGCGGGCGGAGTGGGCGGCGACGCCGGTGGCCGCGACCTCGACGCGCAGCGTCCCCTTGCAGCCGCCTTCGACCGCGCCGTTCGTCGGCTCGAGCAGGACGGCGAAGTCGGCCTCGACGAGCTCGGGGCTGCCGTCCACGAGGTGGGCCAGGCCGTTGAACTCCGCGTCGATCTCCTCGCCCTCGTAGAAGACGTAGGTGAGGTCGCGCCGCGGCGCGGTGAGCAGCGAGGCGAGCCGCAGCGCGACGGCGACCCCGCCCTTCATGTCGACGGTGCCCCGCCCGACGAGCTCGCCGTCGACGGTCGTCGTGGGCAGGTTCGGCGGACTGGTCAGCGGCACGGTGTCGATGTGGCCGGCGAGGACGACCCGCTCGGGCCGCCCGAGGGTGGTCCGGGCGACGACGGTGTTGCCGTGTCGGCTCACCTCGAGGTGAGCCAGCGGGGTCAGGGCGGCCACGATGGCCGTGGCCAGCGCCGCCTCGTCGCGGCTCACCGACTCGATGTCGCACAGGGCGGCCGTGAGGCTCACGACGTCGGCGGCGAGGTCGAG
>JBBRZC010000041.1:0-22459 GCA_038237075.1 Actinomycetales bacterium | reverse complement strand
TCCGTCGGCGTCACCACGCCCACGGACCCGATGTGGCGGCCGAGCACGCCCGCGACGAGCCCTCGGCGCAGGTGGATGACGAGGGCGACGGCGCTCGTGAGCTGGGCGTGGACCGCCGTCGGCGACAGGTCGGCGAGCGCGCCCAGCGCCTCGAACCGCGCGACGACGTCGGCGGCCGTGTTGGCGTGGACGGTGCCGCAGCCACCCTCGTGTCCGGTGTTGAGCGCCGTCAGCAGCTCGCGGACCTCGGCCCCCCGCACCTCGCCGAGGACGAGCCGGTCGGGGCGCATCCGCAGGGCCTGACGCACCAGCGTCGTCAGCGTGACCTCGCCGGCCCCCTCGACGTTCGGCGGGCGCGCCTCGAGCCGCACCACCTGCGGGTGCTCGACACGCAGCTCACGCACGTCCTCGACGACGACGAGCCGCTCCGCGTCGCCGGCCTCCGCGAGCAGGGCCGCCAGCAGAGTGGTCTTGCCGACACCGGTCCCGCCGCTGACGACGAAGGCCACCCGCTGCCTGACGAGGGCCCGCAACACCGCGAGCCAGGCCGGCGGGAACATACCGCGCGCACCGAGCTCCTCGAGCCGCATGCGGGACCGGCTCGGCACGCGCAGGGTCACGTGCGGGCCGCCGGCGACGAGCGGCGGCAGGATCGCGTGCAACCTCACACCGGAGGGGAGCTGGCCGTCGACGTAGGGCGCGGTCTCGTCGAGCCGGCGGCCGGCGAGGCCAGCGAGGCGCACGGCGAGCTGACGCACCGCTCCCGGACCGCCCAGGTCGACGGGCGTCCGCTCCATCCCCCGGCCACGGTCGACCCAGACGGACCCGTCCCCGTTGACCGCGACGTCGGTGACGGCAGGATCCTCGACGAGGCAGTCCAGGGGACCCGTTCCGAGCAGCTGGGAGCGCAGGCTCTCGCGGACGACCTCCACGCCGGTCGAGCCCAGGGTGGCCACGCCGGCTCCAGCCACGTGGGTGAGGAGGCCGGCATCGGGTGCCCGCCCCCGCCGGATGTGGTCCCACGCCGGCTCGGGAAGTGCCGTCGGCATCGCACCCGACGGCCCCGTGGTGCCGGGCACTCCGGCCGTCATGCCGCACCTTCCCACCGCGAGGGCACGACCCGAGCGAGACAGGCGTCGGCCGCGTCGCTCACCGAACCGTGCCCGCGCGAGCCGGGCGGCACTCCGTGGACGAGATCGGCCGCCACCGAGCGGTCGTCGCCCAACAGGCAGAGCACCGGCAGGCCGAGGTCCACCTCGAGGAGGGGGACGAGCTCGGCCGCGCGCCGCCCGCCCCTGAGGCAGGCGACGACCTCCTGGTCCCGGCCTCGCAGCCAGCCACCGACCACCGAGGCGGCGGCGAGCTGACGCAGGCCGGAGCCGACGGTGACGATGACGAGTGCGACTCGCTCCAGTGCCACGTCGGCCACGGGGTCGCCAGCGGCCAGGTCCACGACGACGAGCTCCTGCGCCGCGGCGAGGGCGCCGAGCACCTCGCCGACCACCTTGCCGGATGGTCGCGTCACGCTCCCCCGGTCGAACGACAGCACGGGGAGCTCGCCGCTGCGAGGCAGCCGTGCCAGCAACGCGGCCCCGTCGGCGCTACCCCGCAGGCCCGCGAGGTCCCCCCACCGGATCCCGCGCTCCTGCTCCGCGCCGAGTGCGACGTCGAGGCCCCCGCCGAGCGGACAGAGGTCGACGAGCACCGCCTCGACGCCCGCAGCCCGGGCCCGCACGGCAATGGCCGTCGCCAACGTCGAGGCGCCGACGCCGCCGGACGCCCCGACCACCGCGAGGACTCGTGAGGCGCTCATGCCACTCAGGTTCGGCGACATCGGGGTCTCCCGCCAGACCTCGGTTCGAGCCTGTGGATCGCGGGACCACCGGCGAGCGGCCTGTGGACGACGGCCCCGGCGCCTGGCCGGGACGTGTGATGGCCCCTCACCCCCGAGGGGGTGAGGGGCCATCACGACCGTGAGCCATCCGAGTTACCAGTGCGTGCATTTTCAGTTGTCGCAGCGGGGTGAACCCCGCCGACGATCCGTCCATTTGTGGACTGCCTTCGCGTGGGTGCTCGGCTGTGTCACGGTGGCTATTTTCTCGGCATTGCTGCCACCTCTGTTCTACTCGCCTCCAGCCCGAATGTGTAGCCTTGACGTCCCCCGTCGAGAGGGTGACACTGCGCACAGTTACGGGCGGAGGCAGGGGCTCGCGGCTCGGGTCAGGACAGCCGGCCGGCGCGCACCGCCGCGCAGATCCGCTGGCCCTCCTCCGCACCGAAGGTCACCGCCTCGCCGCAGTGCTGGAGCCACAGCGCCACACCTTCCCGAGTGCCGGTCCCGTATGCCGTGAGCGCGCCGAGGTAGGCCGGGCCGCCTCCCCTGCCGTGCCCGGCCTCCGGCACCGCCACGCCGGTGGGGTCGAGCCCGGACGCCTGGACGACGGCGCGTTCCATGGCGCGAGCCACGGCGCCGTTGCCGCGCACGAAGGGGCGGACGGCGACGATCTCGGCGTGGACGAGACCGGCCAGCACCACTGCTGACAGCCCTGGCGACGCGACGAGCAGACGGGCGAGGTCGGCGAGCCGCGCAGCGACGACGGCTGGGGCCGGGGCCGGTCCCAGGTCGACGAACTCACGACAGGTCTCGTCTCCGGTCCGCGGCCGGCCGACCTGCTCCGGCGGCAGCAGGCCTGCCATCGCGGCGACGTGGAGCCGAGCCAGCGCCTGGAGCGGTGCGCTGCACACGAGCGGCACCACATGCTCGGTCTCGGCGCTCGCCTGCACCACGCCCCGGAGGACCTCGTCCACCGGGTCGGGTGGGTCGGGCCACGGCATCGCCCCGCACACGAGGTCACGCACGACGTCGAGCGGCAAGTCGGCGCCCTCGAGGGCGGCGCTGGCCTGGGCGCCCCGGACCCGGGACTCGGCCGCCGCCTCCGGCATCCGGCGCCGCAGAGCCTCGTCGAACCTCAGCCTCGTGCATGCCGCTCGGGCGCTCTCAGCGGCGGCGGCCACTCCTGGCAGCCGCTCGAGAAGGGCCACCGACGCGAGGAGGTCTGCCACCCGGGCACCTTACGGGCTCACGCGACTGGTGCCCGGATGGCCCCGTTGCCGGCCCGGCCAGGGTGGCCCGGCACAGCGGCCCCCGGACACCTACAGTGCGAGGGTGAGCGGGAACCCTGTGGTCGTGGCCCTGGCGGTCGTGGCGCTCGCCGTCGTCGTCGTGGGCCTGCTCCTGCTCCTGAGACGTCGACGGTTCGTCAGCGAGGTCGACCGGGCGACCTATGACACCCTGCACACCGCGTCGCTCGCCGCCCGCCACCTGCGCGACGGCCTGACGCCCGAGGGGGCCGAGCGAGCCACCCGCCAGCTGCGCTCGATGCTGGGCAGCCGGGCCATCGCCATCACCGACCCCACGGACGTCCTCGCCTGGGACGGGGCCGGTGCCCACCACCGCGGTGAGGTCCACGCCCAGGCGCTGCCCGTGCTCACCACCGGGCGCACCGTGGTGCTCGGCGAGGACGAGCTCGACTGCGCCGACCCGGACTGCCCTATCCGGTCCGGGGTCCTGGCCCCCATCGTCGCCGACGAGCGCGTCGTGGCCGCCCTCGCGGCATACGGTCCCTCGGCCTCGCCGGGGCTGGTGCGGGCCACCGAGGAGGTCGCGCAGTGGATCTCCACCCAGATCGAGCTCGCCGAGCTCGACCGGCAGCGCACACGCCTCATGGAGGCCGAGCTGCGCGCGTTGCGGGCCCAGATCTCGCCGCACTTCATCTACAACTGCCTCGGAGCGATCGCTTCCTTCGTGCGCACCGACCCCGACCGGGCGCGCGAGCTGATCCTCGAGTTCGCCGACTTCACCCGCTACGCGTTCCGTCGCGGAGGGGCCTACACGACCCTGGCCGACGAGCTGCGCAACATCGAGCGCTACCTCGTGCTCGAGCAGGCCCGGTTCGGTGAGCGGCTCTCCGTCTCGCTGACCATCGCCCCCGAGGTGCTGCCCGTCGCGGTGCCGTTCCTCGCGGTGCAGCCGCTGGTGGAGAACGCGGTCCGGCACGGCCTCGAGCTCAAGACAGGAGTCGGGCACGTGACTATCACCGCCCGCGACCTCGGCGCCGAGGCGGAGATCAGCATCGAGGATGACGGGGTCGGCGGGGACCCCGAGGTGATCCGTGCGGTCCTTGCGGGCGAGAGCGCCTCCGACAGCGTGGGGCTCGGCAACGTCGACGCGCGGCTCCGGCAGGCGTTCGGTGACCGGCACGGGCTCGTCGTCGAGACGGCGCCCGGGGCGGGCACGAAGGTCACCTTCCGGGTCCCGAAGTTCGCGCCGGGAGTCCACGTCGAGCCGTAGCCTCTGGGTATGTCCTCGACGCCGCCGTCCGGTCTTGTCGCGCCGCTGCGCGCCCTCGTCGTCGACGACGAGGCCCCGGCCCTCGCCGAGCTGGCCTACCTCCTGGGTCAGGACGAGCGGATCGGCACCCTCCTCACCGCGTCGTCGGGCACCGAGGCCCTGCGCGCCCTCGAGAGCACCAAGGTCGACGTCGTCTTCTGCGACATCTCGATGCCCGGGCTCGACGGCCTCGACCTCGCCAAGGTCCTCGCCCGGTTCGCCGACCGGCCGCAGGTCGTCTTCGTCACCGCTTACGACGAGCACGCCGTCGACGCTTTCGAGCTCGAGGCCACCGACTACGTCATGAAGCCGATCCGCGCGGAGCGCCTCGGTGAGGCGATCCGCCGGGTGGTCGCCCAGCACTCAGACGCGCCGGTCGGCGCACCCCTGCCTGAGGTGGTGGACGACGAGACGATCCCCGTGGAGCTCGGGGGCGTGACGCGGTTCATCCAGCGCAGCCAGATCCTCTTCGCGCGCGCTCACGGGGACTACGCGCGGATGCACACGAGCGAGGGGTCGCACCTGGTGCGGGTTTCGCTCAACGCGCTCGAAGATCGTTGGGGTGAAAAGGGATTCGTAAGGATTCACCGATCCACGCTGGTCTCCCTGGCGCACGTCACGGCGATGTCGACGGAGGGCGGCCGGTGCCTGGTGCGCGTCGGGGACACCGAGCTGCAGGTGAGCCGGCGGCATACCCGCACCCTGCGGGAGCGGCTCCTGCGCTGGACCGCCCTGTGACGACGCCGCTGCCGCCCGGTCCCACGCCGCCCGGTCCCACGCCACCCGGCCCACCCCGCCGGGTGCGCATCACCTCTCCCCGGCGCGAGGCTCGCCGTCCCGGCGAGCGCCGGCCGGCCGCACAGGAGCTCGCCGAGCAGACCGGCCTGGGCGAGGTCTACCTCTCGGCCCTGCTCCGGGCGCAGCTGCGGCTCTCGCTCGCCATCCTCCTCGGGATGGCCGTGGTCGTCCTCGGCCTCCCGGCCCTCTTCGTCCTCCTGCCTGCCACCCGCGACGTCGACGTGGGGCCGATCCCGTTGCCGTGGCTCGCGGTCGGCGTGCTCATCTACCCCGTGGTGCTCCTCGCCGCCCGGATATACGTCCACCAGTGCGAGCGCATCGAGCGGGAGTTCTCCGACCTCATGGCCCAGCCGTGACCGGAATGGCCGGCGTCGTCGCGATCGGCCTGGTCTGCGTCGTGACCCTCGTCATCGGGGCGTTCGGGCTGCGACTGTCGAGGACCACGAGCGACTTCTACGTCGCCGGCCGCAGCGTCAGCCCGGCGTGGAACGCGTCGGCGATCGGCGGCGAGTACCTCTCCGCCGCGTCGTTCCTCGGCGTGGCCGGGCTCGTCTACTCCCTCGGCGTAGACATGCTCTGGTTCCCGGTCGGCTACACCGTCGGCTACCTCGTGCTGCTCGTCCTCGTCGCTGCACCGTTGCGCCGGTCCGGGGCCTACACGATCCCCGACTTCGCCGAGGCCCGGCTGGAGTCCCGGCGCCTGCGCTCGCTGGCCTCGCTCCTCGTCGTCGGGATCGGGTGGCTCTACCTCCTGCCCCAGTTCCAGGGCGCCGGCCTGGCCCTGACCACGGTGACCGGGGCACCGCCCGGGCTCGGGAGCCTCGTCGTCGCCGTCGTCGTGCTCGCCAACGTCGTCGCCGGCGGGATGCGGTCGATCACCCTCGTTCAGGCCGTGCAGTACTGGATCAAGCTCACCGCGATCTCGGTTCCGGCCTTCGTGCTCCTCGCGGTGTGGCTTCGCGCCGGGCACCCGCCGCCGGACCCGGGCCCGGGCGGCTCCGGCGCGGGCTGGAGCCAGGCACTCGCCGGCTACGGCGGCCGGGAGCACCCGGTCTACGCCACCTACAGCACCATCCTCGCGCTCTGCTTCGGGACGATGGGGCTGCCGCACGTGCTGGTCCGCTTCTACACCAACCCCGACGGGCGAGCGGCCCGCCGGACCACCCTCGTCGTCATCGGCCTGCTGGGGCTCTTCTACGTCTTCACGCCGGTCTACGGCGTGCTCGGCCGTGTCTACCTGCCGGTGCTGCCGGCGGGGGTCCGCGCCGACTCGGTGACGCTGCTCCTGCCCGCCGCCGTCAGCCCCGGGACGCTCGGCACGCTCCTGTCCGCGATGCTCGCGGGAGGCGCGTTCGCCGCGTTCCTCTCGACCGCGTCCGGCCTGACGATCTCGGTGGCCGGAGTCATCGACCAGGACATCGTCGGTCCGCTCCTGCACCGCCGCACCGGCGGGGACCAGTCCGGCATCCGCACCTTCAGGCTCGCCGCGGTGGTCGCGGTGCTCCTCCCGTATGCCGCGAGCTGGCTGACGCCGAACCTCAGCCTCGCCGACACGGTCGGGCTCGCGTTCGCCGTGGCGGCGTCGACCTTCTGCCCCCTGCTCATCCTCGGGGTCTGGTGGCGGCGGCTGTCCGTCGCCGGCGCCACGGCCGGCCTCGTCACCGGAGGCGTCCTCGCGCTCGGGGCGACAGCGGCGACGGTCCTCGGTGTCGCCACGCCGCCGCACGGCGGCTGGGCCGGTGCGCTGCTGAGCCAGCCCGCGGCCTGGACGATGCCCGTCGCGTTCATCGTGGCCATCGTCGTATCCCTCGCGACGCCGTCGTCCGTCCCCGCGGGCGCGCTGAGGACCATGGTGCGCCTTCACGCCCCCGAGGATCTCGCCCGCGGCTGACCGTTCGGCGCGGTCCGCCGACCGTCTGGCGCCGCCGCCCAACCCGCTGGGCGACGCCTCCCCCCACCGGGCGCGAAGCCCTACCAACGGCATACCGGGTGGGCCACGCTTGGGCCCGTCCACGGGAACGGCCCGTGGCACGTCACACCGGAGGTGCCGCCGTGAGCCACGACGCTCTCGACAAGACCGACGACAGTGCCGCGAGATATCTCGAGGTTCACCAGTCGGCGGAGTTCCGCGACCTGCGCAGCAGGTTCCGCTCGTTCGTCTTCCCCATGACCGGCGCGTTCCTCGCCTGGTACTTCCTCTATGTGCTCTGCGCAGCCTTCGCGCCGGGCTTCATGGCGACCAAGCTCTGGGGCAACATCACCGTCGGCCTCGTCTTCGGGCTGCTGCAGTTCCTCTCGACCTTCACCATCACGATCGTCTACGTCCGCTGGGCCAGCAGGAACTTCGACCCCGCCGCCAAGAAGCTGCGCGACGACATGGAAGGCGGCGTCCTGTGAGCTCCCTCGTGCCCATGGCCACAAACGTCGGCAACCCGACGATCAATATCGCCATCTTCATCGTCTTCGTCCTCATCACCCTCGGCATCGTCATCAAGGCCTCGCGCAACAACAAGTCGGCGGCCGACTTCTACGCCGGCGGCCGCGCGTTCACGGGCACCCAGAACGGCATCGCCATCTCCGGTGACTACCTCTCAGCGGCCTCGTTCCTCGGCATCGCCGGGGCCATCGCCGTCAACGGCTACGACGGCTTCCTCTACTCGATCGGCTTCCTCGTCGCCTGGCTCGTCGCCCTGCTCCTCGTCGCCGAGCTGCTCCGCAACACCGGGCGGTTCACCATGGCCGACGTCCTCTCCTTCCGCCTGCGGCAGCGTCCGGTGCGGACCGCCGCGGCCATCTCCACCCTCGTCGTCTGCTTCTTCTACCTCCTGGCCCAGATGGTCGGCGCCGGTGGCCTCGTGGCCCTCCTGCTCGGCATCGACGGCAAGGCCGCCCAGAGCGTCGTCATCGCGGTCGTCGGCGTCATCATGGTCACCTACGTCCTCATCGGCGGGATGAAGGGCACCACCTGGGTGCAGATCGTCAAGGCAGTCCTGCTCATCATCGGCGCGTTCGTCATGACCGTGTGGGTCCTCGGCAAGTACGGCTTCAACCTCTCGCACCTCTTCGACGGTGCGGTCAAGAACGCCGGAACGGTCGGAGAAAAGATCCTCGGCCCGGGCCTGCAGTACGGCAAGACGACCACGGCCAAGGTCGACTTCATCTCCCTCTCGCTGGCCCTCGTCCTCGGCACCGCCGGCCTGCCGCACGTCCTCATGCGCTTCTACACGGTGCCGACCTCGAAGGAGGCCCGGCGCTCGGTGGAGTGGGCGATCTGGATCATCGGCGGCTTCTACCTGCTGACGCTCGTCCTCGGCTATGGCGCCGCGGCACTCGTCGGCCCGACCGCCATCAAGGCCGCTCCCGGCGGCCCCAACTCGGCCGCGCCGCTGCTCGCCTTCGCCCTCGGCGGGGAGGTCCTCCTCGGGCTCGTCGCCGCGGTCGCCTTCGCGACGATCCTCGCGGTCGTCGCCGGCCTGACCATCACCGCCAGCGCCTCGTTCGCCCACGACATCTACGCCAGTGTCATCAAGCGCGGCCAGGTCAGTGCGGACAGCGAGGTCAAGGTCGCCCGGATCGGCGCGCTCGTGATCGGAGCGTTCGCCATCGCCGGCGGGATCTTCGCCAACGGGCAGAACATCGCGTTCCTCGTGGCGCTGGCCTTCGCCATCGCCGCCAGTGCGAACCTGCCCACGATCCTCTACTCGCTGTTCTGGAAGCGGTTCAACACCCGCGGCGCGCTGTGGAGCATCTACGGCGGCCTCCTCAGCGCGCTGACGCTGATCATCTTCAGCCCGGTGGTGTCCGGCAAGCCCGCCGGCCCCAACGGGAAGAGCCTGTCGATGATCACCGACACGGGCATCGACTTCCACTGGTTCCCGCTGGACAACCCGGGCCTCGTCTCCATCCCGCTCGGCTTCCTCCTCGGCTACATCGGGACGATCACGTCCCGGGAGCACAACGAGGCGAAGTTCGCCGAGATGGAGGTCCGCTCGCTCACCGGCGCCGGCGCGGAGAAGGCCGTCGCCCACTGACCCGAGCAGTCGCTCGGGGCACTCGCCTCACACTGCGCCCCCGGCCCTCCGGCCGGGGGCGCAGTGCTGCCCGCTCACCGCGCCGATCGCCCGCCGGACCGGCTCGGGCCCAAGGACCCTTGTCGGATCCTGAGTCACCGGGTTGAGTAGGGGAGAAAAGCGCCAAACCCACGCAGGAGGATGCCAGTGTCCCACGAAACGATCGAGAACCTCAGCCGCGAAGACCGGTCGTTCCCGCCGGACCCAGACTTCAGCGCCCAGGCCAACGGGACGAAGGACCTGTACGACGCCGCCGCGAAGGACTACGAGGGCTTCTGGGCCGAGCAGGCGCGCCGCTACCTCACGTGGAGCAAGGACTTCACGACGACGCTCGACTGGAGCAAGGCGCCGTTCGCGACGTGGTTCGAGGACGGCGAGCTCAACGCGGCATACAACTGCGTCGACCGCCACGTCGAGGCGGGCAACGGCGACCGGGTCGCCATCCACTTCGTCGGCGAGCCCGAGGGCGACGAGCGCGACGTGACGTATGCCGAGATGCAGGACCAGGTGCAGCGGGCCGCCAACGTGCTCGAGGGCCTCGGGGTCCGTAAGGGCGACACCGTCGCGATCTACCTGCCGATGATCCCCGAGGCGGCCGTCGCCATGCTCGCGTGCGCCCGGATCGGGGCGCCGCATACGGTCGTCTTCGGCGGCTTCTCCGCCGAGGCGCTGCACACCCGGATCCAGGACGTGCGCTCCAAGGTCGTCATCACCTCGGACGGCGGCTACCGACGCGGTTCCGCCTCGGCGCTCAAGCCGGCGGTCGACGAAGCGCTCGCCAAGGGCAACACCGAGGTCGAGCACGTCCTCGTCGTCCGGCGGACCGGGCAGGAGGTGGCGTGGAACGAGCGCGACCAGTGGTGGCACGAGGCGCTCGCCGCGGCGGACCCCCACCACGAGGCGGTCGGCCACGCGGCCGAGCACCCGCTCTTCGTCCTCTACACCTCAGGCACGACCGGCAAGCCCAAGGGGATTTACCACACCACCGGCGGCTACCTCACCCAGGTGGCCTACACGAGCTCCGTCGTCCACGATGTCCACCCCGAGACTGACGTCTACTGGTGCACCGCCGACGTCGGCTGGGTCACCGGTCACTCCTACATCGTCTACGGGCCGATGGCCCTCGGGGCCACCCAGGTCATGTACGAGGGCACGCCCGACACCCCTCACCAGGGCCGCTGGTGGGAGATCATCGAGAAGCACAAGGTCAGCATCCTCTACACGGCGCCGACAGCGATCCGGACCTTCATGAAGTGGGGCGAGGACATCCCGGCGAAGTTCGACCTCTCGTCGCTGCGACTCCTGGGGTCGGTCGGCGAGTCGATCAACCCCGAGGCGTGGATGTGGTACCGCCGGGTCATCGGAGCCGACAGCTGCCCGATCGTCGACACGTGGTGGCAGACCGAGACCGGCGCCATCATGGTCAGCCCGCTTCCGGGGGTCACCTCACTCAAGCCCGGCTCCGCGCAGCGCGCCATCCCGGGCATCAGCGTCGACGTCATCGACGACGAGGCGCGCTCGGTGCCCAACGGGGGCGGCGGCTACCTCGTCATCGACAAGCCGTGGCCGGCGATGCTCCGCGGCATCTGGGGCGACCCGGACCGTTACCAGGAGACCTACTGGTCGCGCTTCGACAAGCTGTACTTCGCCGGAGACGGCGCGAAGAAGGACGAGGAGGGCAACATCTGGTTCCTCGGCCGGGTCGACGACGTCATGAACGTGTCCGGTCACCGGCTCTCGACGACCGAGATCGAGTCGGCCCTCGTCTCGCACCCCAAGGTCGCCGAGGCTGCGGTCGTCGGCGCGGCGGACGAGACCACCGGTCAGGCGGTCTGCGCGTTCGTCATCCTGCGCGGCGACGCGGTCGCCAAGGCGGACGAGCCCGGCGAGGGAGAGAAGCTCATCCAGGAGCTCCGCAACCACGTCGGACGCGAGATCGGGCCCATCGCGAAGCCGCGCCAGATCATGATCGTCAAGGAGCTGCCCAAGACGCGCTCCGGCAAGATCATGCGGCGGCTGTTGCGCGACGTCGCGGAGAAGCGCGAGGTCGGCGACGTGACCACGCTCGCCGACTCGACGGTCATGGACTTCATCAAGAGCGGCCTCAGCGCCGGGGCCACCGCCGACTGAGAGCGCGGACGCGGGGGCCCGGGGACGGGGCTCCGCGCCCGCGGTATGCCGTGTCGGTCGCCGCTGCGGCCACACGCGCCACATGCGCCACAGTGGCTCCACCGTTGAGCGGCTCGTCCTTGGGATCCCATGGACGAGCCGCTCAACGGTGAAGCCACTCCGGGAATGCCGACCCGCGGCCGTGCGGGTCGACGTCGTCATGGCACTGGGCGTACACGTCGGCGACGCTGTTGCCCATCGCGTCACGGAAGCCCGATAGGCTGCTCCCCTCACGGTGTGCCGGGAAGTCTGGTCGGCGGTCGCTGCCACCTCGGGCAGCGCGTCTGCCAACCCGGAACCCGAAAGGCCCGCCGTGCCCGACCCGTCGCCCTCCCCTGCTCGTCGGCTGCTCGGACGCGGCACGTGGCCCGAAGCCCGTTACGTCGCCTCGGCGCTGCGCACCGAGACCGTGGGCGGCGCGCTCCTCCTCGCGGCCGCCGTCATCGCCCTGGTCTGGGCCAACACCCCCTGGCACACGGCATACGAGAGCCTGCGTGACCTTCGCGTCGGACCCGCGGCCTGGCACCTCGACCTCACCCTCGGGCAGTGGGCCGGCGACGGCCTGCTCGCCGTCTTCTTCCTCGTCGCCGGCATCGAGCTCAAGCGCGAGTTCGTGGCGGGGGACCTGTCCGACCGCACCCGGGCCGCGCTGCCCATCGTCGCCGCGGCGTGCGGGGTCGCCATCCCCGCGATCCTGTTTGCCGTGACCGTCCGGGCCGCCGGGGCCGGCGACGCGCTCCGCGGCTGGGCCGTGCCGACCGCAACCGACATCGCCTTCGCCCTGGCGGTCCTCGCGGTCATCAACAGCCACCTGCCCTCGGCGCTGCGCTCCTTCCTCCTGACGCTCGCCGTCGTCGACGACCTCATCGCGATCACCATCATCGCGGTCTTCTACACCGAGAGCGTCAACCTCCTCGCCCTCGCCCTGTCCGTCGTCCCGTTCGCCGTCTTCGTGGTCCTGCTCCGGCGTGGCCGGACCCACCCGGCCCTGCTGGCGGTGCCCGCCCTGCTCGCCTGGGGGCTGGTCCACGCCTCCGGCGTGCACGCGACGGTGGCCGGCGTCGTGCTCGGGCTGTTGGTCCCCGTCGACAAGGCCCGCGAGGAGAACGCCAACCAGCACACCCTCGCCGAGCGGATGGAGCACCGGCTCCGTCCGTGGTCGGCGGGGATCGCCGTGCCCGTCTTCGCGTTCTTCGCCGCCGGCGTGCACGTCGGCGGCGGCGGCCTCGCATCGGCGGCCACCGATGCGGCGGCCGTCGGCGTCGTCGTCGGGCTCGTCGTCGGCAAGCCGCTCGGGATCTTGGCCGGCACGTGGCTCTTCGCTCGGTTCACCCGCGCTGAGCTCGACGACGACCTCACCTGGAGCGACGTCTTCGGGCTGTCGCTGCTCGCCGGCGTCGGGTTCACCGTGTCGCTGCTCATCGGAGAGCTGGCCTTCGGGTCCGGCTCGCCCCGGGATGACCACGTCCGGCTGGGCGTGCTCGCCGGCTCGACGCTCGCCGCCCTGCTCGCCGCGGTCGTCCTGCGCCGGCGCAACCGCCACTACCGGCTGGTCGAGCAGGACGAGACCCGTGATGACGACGGGGACGGGATCCCGGACGTCTACCTCCGCAGAGATCGGACGCTAGGCTCGGACTGACTTCCGCCCGGGCGTCGACGTGACCGCGGGCCCCGACGACTCGCGCTCGCCGCGACGAGAGGACTTCAGATGGCTCGCGACCACCAGGACCAGCAGGAGCGCACGCTCGGTCAGCTCGTGGCCCAGGTCACCCAGGACGTCTCGCTCATCATCCGCAAGGAGATCGAGCTGGCCAAGGCCGAGGTCACCGGGTCGCTGAAGTACGTGGCCAAAGGAGTGCCGCTGTTCGTCCTGGCCGGCGTCCTGTCGCTCTACGGGCTCGGGCTGCTCTTCACCGCCGCTGCCTGGGGGCTGCACGCGGCCGGACTTCCCGAATGGGCCGGCTTCCTCATCGTGGCCGTGCTGATCTTCGTCGTCGTCGTGACCCTGGCCCTGGTCGGCCGGAAGGCCCTCCAGCGGGCCAACCCCAAGCCGGAGCGCGCCATTGCCGGGGTGGAGGCAACCATCGCCACTCTCAGGGGCGCCCAGGCCTCCGGCCAGGCTCACGCCCGGGCCGTTCCCGCCTCCGCGAGTCAGCAGCCCCTCGAGGCGCGCCCGGCCGGCAGCTGACCCCGTCGCTCCCGGCCCTGCCCTCCGTGCCTCCCGACCACCGCCTCGACCCCGGCCAGGCGTCCGCCCGCCCATGAGCCTCGACGCTGCGTCCGTGCTGCTCGACGGTCCGTGGGAGCACCGGTTCGTCTCCGCCAACGGCGCCCGGTTCCACGTGGCCGAGACCGGTGAGGGGCCCATGGTGCTGCTCATGCACGGGTTCCCGCAGTTCTGGTACGCGTGGCGCCACCAGATGTCGGCGATCGCCGACGCCGGCTGGCGGGCGGTCGCGATGGACCTGCGTGGCTACGGCGCCTCCGACAAGCCGCCGCGCGGGTACGACACCTACACGGCGACCGCCGACGCGGCCAAGGTCATCCGGTCTCTCGGCGAGGAGAGTGCCATCGTCATCGGGCAGGGTCTCGGCGGCTTCATCGCGTGGGCGATGCCCAGCCTCCAGCCGGGGATGACCCGCGCGGTGGGGTCGCTGTCGATGCCGCACCCTCGGGTGCTGCGTCACGCCGCGTTCCACTCCGCGCGGCAACGGCGCGCGAGCCGCTACCTCCTCGAGCTGCAGCGGCCCTTCGTGCCCGAGCGGGTCATGGCCCGTGACCACGACTACGTCGAGCGGCTGCTGCGCGCCTGGTCCTCCCCGTACGGCGAGTACCCGAGCCCAGAGGACGTGACCCGCTACGGCGACGCGATGGCGATGCCGTTCGTCGCCCACTCCGCGGCCGAGCATTACCGGTGGCTCGGCCGCAGCCAGCTGCGCCAGGACGGGCCGCTCTTCAACCGGCGGGTCCGCGCCCCGATCACCCAGCCGGTACTGCATCTGCAGGGCACCGAGGACGGCTGCGTCCTCGCCGACGCGACGTCCGGGTCGGGGCGCTACGTCACCGGCCGATATACCCATGAGCTCGTCGAGGGGGCCGGCCACTTCCTCACCGAGGAGTCGCCCGATCGGGTCAGCGGCGCCATCGTCGACTGGCTCGACACGGTGGACACGGCCGACATCGGCGGCGGCTGACGGCGCCGGCGCTGACCTCCGCGCCCCCGGCGACCCCGCATCGTCTCAGCCGGCTGAGCACGCTCCCGTCGGGACCGGGGCCGTCGAGCCGCCGGCCCGGCGCAGGACCGGCTCGGCCTCCCCCATCGTCAGGGCGTAGCCCGTCGTGGGGTCGTCGAGGGACTTCGCGAAGACGATGCCGACGACCTGGCCATTGGGCGAGAGCAGCGGGCCGCCGCTGTTGCCCGGCTCGACCCGGGTATAGAGGGAGTAGATCTCCCGCTGGACGCCCGGCTGCCCGTAGATGTCGGCTCCGGTGGCGTTGATGGTGCGCCGCACGCGGGCAGGGTCGACACGGAAGGGACCGTCGAGCGGGAAGCCGGCGACGACTGCGCTGTCTCCGCTCTGGAGGGCGCCGCCCTGGACGAGGGGTGCGGCGGCGAGGCCCGGCACGTCGAGCACCGCGAGGTCGCGGGCGGGGTCGAAGGCGACGATCTGCGCGGAGTAGCCGCGCCCGACGCCGAGCACCTGGACGCGGGCCTGCCGCATCCCCGCGACGACGTGGGCGTTGGTGACGACCCGCTGCGGCGACACGACCCAGCCGCTGCCCTCCTGGCCGCGGTTGCACGCCTCGGCGATGCCGGTGACCTTGACGACCGACCTCGAGGCGTCGGCGATGGCCGGCCCCGCGGAGGCGGCGACCTCGGGCGGCGCGACGGGCGTGATCGGCTCGGGCGCAAGGCCGTCGAAGACCCGCGGGAAGCCGTTGCGGTCGAGCAGCGACCGGAAGCCGGCGAAGAGCCGTCCGGTCTCGGCAGGCACGACCCGGTCGATGGTCCGTAGCACCTGCGACTCGCCGATGGCCTTGGCGATCGGTGGCGGCGCCCCGCCGCGCAGGGCCCCTGCGATGAACCACACGAGGATCGACACGGCCGCGATGACCGCGACGGCCCCGAGGAGGGAGTCGATGGCGCGCAGCGGTCTGGCCGTCACCCGCGAGCGCACCCGGCGGCCGACGGCGACCATGACGGCCTGGCCCGCGGAGGCGAGGAGAAAGACCCCGAACACGACGACGACGACCCGGACCAGGTCGTGGTCGATGAGCCACTGCGACTGCTCCAGCAGCTGGGGAAGCAGCCACATCCCGATCGCGCCGCCACCGAGGAACCCCACGAGCGAGAGGGCGCTCACGGTGAGTCCCTGCTTGTACCCCGTCACGGCATAGCTGACGAACAGCACGGCGAGGAGCAGGTCGAGGGCCAGCCCGCCGCTCACGGCCGCCGCTCCCGGGTCAGGCGGTCGGGCAGCGGCAGCGTCCGGGAGTCGTCCCAGGGCTGGGAGAGCTCGGCCAGCTCGAGGGCCTTGGTGACGATGCCCCCGGTGAAGCCCCAGAGGAGGAGGTCCACGCCGAGCGCGAAGGCGGGTCCGCGATAGCCTGACGGGTGGGTCACGGTATGCCGGGTCGCCGGGTCGGTGAGGAAGCCCAGTGGCGCGAGCACGACCTGGGCGACCTCGCGGGGATCCCCAACCGAGACCGGTCCCGGGTCGCGCCACCAGCCGACGACCGTAGTGACGACGAACCCGCTGGGCGGCAGGAACAGCGGCGGCAGGGTGCCGAGCACCTCGACCCCGGCCCCGTCGAGGTTGACCTCCTCATGGGCCTCGCGCAGCGCGGTCGCGACGACGTCAGGGTCACCCGGGTCGGCAGCCCCGCCCGGCAGAGCGACCTGCCCGGGGTGCGAGCGCATGTCGTGGGCGCGCTCGATGAGGAGCACGGAGTCGGCGCCGTCCGGGTCGGGGCCGAAGAGGAGCAGCACGGCGGACTCGCGACCCCCGTCGTCGGGGGGCAGGAACCGGCTGAACCACGAGGGATCCGTGGACCGGGCGTTGACCATGAGGCGCTTCAGCCAGTCCGGCGGCACGCTCCCGCCGGGGGTGCCGCGCGGTGTCAGCGTCTCCCCCGGGCCGGCCAGCGACGGCATACGGCTCATCGGCTAGCTCTGCGCCGTCTCGGGAGGCACGAAGCCGGGGGCGAGCTCGAACTTGAGGAGGTTCGCGGCCCTGGCCGGGTCGGTCTCGCCGACGCCGAAGCTGGGGCACCACCGGGCCACGGGGCAGGCGCCGCAGGCGGGCTTCCTCGCGTGGCAGGTGCGCCGGCCGTGGAAGATCAGGACGTGGCTCATCATCGTCCACTCCCGCCGCGGGATGAGCGCCCCGATCGCGTGCTCGACCTTGACCGGGTCCTCCTCGGCGGTCCAGCCGAACCGCCGGGCCAGCCGGCCCACGTGGGTGTCGACGGTGATGCCGGGGACGCCGAAGGCGTTGCCGAGGACGACGTTCGCCGTCTTGCGTCCGACGCCCGGCAGGGTGACGAGGTCCCCCAGCCGCCCGGGGACCTCCCCGTCGTAGCGCTCGACGAGGGCCGCGGCGAGCCTCATGACCGCGTCGGTCTTGGCGCGGAAGAACCCCGTTGACGCGATGATCGTCTCGAGGGCCGTCCGGTCGGCGGCGGCGTAGTCGGCGGCGGTGCGGTATCCCGCGAAGAGGACCGGCGTGACGAGGTTGACCCGCGCGTCGGTCGTCTGGGCCGAGAGGACGGTCGCGACGAGCAGCTCGAGGGGGGTGGTGAAGTCGAGCTCGCAGTGCGCGTACGGGTAGCGGTCGTGCAGGGCGCGGTACATCTTGCGCGCACGCCGCGTCAGCGCGGTCGGCGTATCCACGACGGCGGCCTTGGCGGCGGCGGTCGTGGCGGCGGGCACCCTGACAGCCTACGTGTCCCTCACGGGCCGAATGGGACAGTCGTGACACACTGAGTCCGTGGACCACGACGTTGTGCGCAGGGCGCCGCTGTTCGTCGCACTCGACCCCGAGGCCGGTGACGCGCTGCTCGCCGGGATGAGCACGACGCGGATGGAGCGCGGTGACGTCCTCTTCCATGAGGGCGACCCCGGTGACACGCTCTACGTCATCGGCGAGGGCAAGATCAAGCTCGGCCGGACCAGCCCCGACGGCCGCGAGAACCTCGTGGCGATCCTCGGGCCGGGCGAGATGTTCGGCGAGCTCAGCCTCTTCGACCCGGGGCCGCGCACGATGACGGCGACCGCCGTGGCCGAGACCCAGCTCATGGGACTCGGCAACGACTCGCTCACCGGGCTGCTGTCGGGGCGGCCCGAGGTGGCCAAGACCCTTCTCACGGCGCTCGCCCAGCGGCTGAGGCGCACCAACGAGCACCTCGCCGACCTCGTGTTCACCGACGTGCCCGGTCGGGTGGCCAAGGCGCTCCTCGACCTGTCCGAGCGGTTCGGCAGGCCGGTCGACGAGGGTCTCATGGTCAGCCACGACCTGACCCAGGAAGAGCTGGCGCAGCTCGTCGGCGCGTCCCGCGAGACGGTGAACAAGGCGCTCGCCGACTTCGCGACGCGAGGGTGGATCAAGCTCGAGGCGCGAGCGGTGCTGCTGATCGACCTCGAGCGCCTCCAGCGCCGCGCCCGCTGAGCAGCTTTTCCGGGCGGAGCAGGTCAGGCGCAGCGGGTCAGGCGGAGCGGCTGCGCCGACCGCCGCGAGACCTGAGGTAGTCGGCCACGACGTACTCCCCGAGCTGGCCGAGCTCGGGGGTGAACACCCGGCCCCCGTTGCGGCGCGCCACCGAGTCGACGAACCGGGCCAGCCCCGGGTCGTCGCCGAGGAGGAAGAAGTTCAGCGCCGCCCCGTATCGGGTCAGCACGTCCACCTCCCCGACCGTCGCCCGGAGCGTGGCATTCGTCGTCGGCCAGTGGAATGTCGGGGAGCCGTCCGCCTCGAGGTGTGCGGTCGGCTCGCCGTCGGTGACCACGAGCACGACCGGCTCGGCGTCGGGGTGCCGTCGCAGGTGCCGCCCGGCCAGGAGCAGGGCGTGGTGCAGGTTGGTCCCCTGGATCCACTCGGGCTCGGCCGCCGCGAGCTGCGGCGCGGTGAGCGGCCTTGCCACCCGGTCGAACCCGATGATCTGGAGCGCGTCCTGGCGGAACCGGCTCGAGATGAGGTGCGCCAGCGCCAGGGCCGTCTGCTTCATCGGCCCCCACCGATCCTCCTGGATCATCGAGAATGACAGGTCGACGCACAGCGCCACCGCCGCGCCGGTTCGGCGGGTGGTTTCGGCCACCGCGAAGTCATCCACTTCGAGCGTCAGCCGGCCACCCGGCATACGGGAAGAGCGGGTGTATGCCGTGCGCAGCACCGCGTTCTGGACCGTCCGGACCGCGTCGAGCGGGCGCTCGTCACCGAACTCCCACGGCAGGTGGGCGCCGGTCCGCTCGTCCGCGCCGCCGGACCGAGGGTCTTGGTGGCTGCCTGCGGCGTCGGCGTCGAGGCGCTGGAAGATCCGCCGCAGCGCCGTCTCGCCGAGTCGGCGCAGGGCCTTGGGCGTCAGGGTGAGGCCGTCCTGCCCGCGCTGGACGTAGCCCTGGCGCTCGAGCTCGTCGGTGAGGTCGCGCAGGGCCTGCAGGTCGCGGACCGAGGCCGCGGGGAGCTGGCGCTCGAGCGCGTCGACGTCGACGTCGTCGAGGGTGGCGCCCGGATATCCTTGTGCGAGCTGCTGTTCCAGCGCTTCGAGGTCGGCGAGGTCGGCCACGGCCCCGACGGCGTCCGACATCCCGAGCGGCTCGGGACCGTCGATGTCGGCGGGCTGGCGGCCCCGGAACATCCCCGGTCGCAGCTCGCGCAGGGTGTCGCCGAGCTGGCTCATCTCCCGTTCGAGGCCCATGTCCTGCATCGCCTGGGCCATGAGCTGCGAGAGCTCGTCGCGCTGCTCCCGTGACAGCGAGCGCAGCATCCGCTGGGCCGCGGCCTGCCGGCGAGCGAGGGCGTCGATGAGCTCGTCGACGTCAGCCGGCTGCTCGGGGAAGAAGTCGCCGTGCTTGTCCATGAACTGGGCGAAGTCCTCGGTCGTGTCGTCGCCGCGGGCGTGGGCGGCGAGGAGGGCGTTGAGGTCGGCCATCATCTCGCGCACGGCCTCCATCGCCGCGGGGTCCTGGCTGCTCAGTGCCTGCTTCATCCCGGCGAACTGGGCGTCGAGGACCTCCTCGCGCAACATCCTCATGACGTTGGCGAAGTGCTCCTGACCCTCCGCGCTGCGCCAGCGGTAGTCTGCCAGCTCGCGCACCGCTCCCGCCGTGTCGGCCGGCAGGGCGTCGAGGGTCATCTCGGCGAGCCGGGCGTCGTCCCCCTCACGACCGGCAAGGAACTCCCGCTCGGCGTCGAAGGCCCGGTCGAGCTCCTCGCGGACCGCGCCCAGCGTTCCGGCGAGGTCTCCGCGCCGCTCGACCTCCCGCCGTCGGCGGGCGACCTCGCGACGCAGCTCGTCGAGGCCGGACCGGTCGCCGAGGCCGCGCCGCATGAGCCGGTCGATGGCGTCGCGCAGGCTGGTGCCCTCGAGCACGTCGCGGCCGATCTCGTCGACGGCCGCGCGTACGTCGAACGGCGGCGCGAGCGGGTCGGCGCCCCCGTCCCACGACCCGTAGCGGTACCGGCCCGCGCGGTGAGCCACGGTCAGGTCCCGTAGATCGTCTGGCCGTCGGCCTCCACCTTGGACAGGCGGCGGGTCAGGTGCAGGCCCTCGAGGACGAACTCCACGGCCGCGGCCACCTGCCCGGGCGAGACCGAGTCCTCACCGATGCCGACCCGGTCGAGGATCTGGGCGAGGCCCGGCGTCGCACCGATCTGCCGGAGCACCGTGGTCGCGGGGACGAGGTCGCCGGTCTCGACGGTCGACCCGTCCTCGAAGTGGGCCGTGACCCCGCTGAGGTCGGCCCCGGCGACGCGGTCGCGGAACGTCGCGGCCGTGGCCAGCCGCAGCAGGTGGCCGATGACCTCCAGCTCGCGGCCCTCCTCCCCCATCTCGAACTCCACCTTGCCGCGCAGCGTCGGGAGCACGTCAGCGAGGTCGCCGATCCGGGCGACGCCCTCGGGCTCACCGGTGAGCGCGGCCCGGCGCAGGGCGCTGGCCGCGGTGGCCTCGGCGGCGGCGATGGCGAACCGCGCGGACACCCCTGAGCGCTGGTCGACCGACGACGACGTCCGCAGCTCCATGACGAGGCGCGCGATGACCTCGAGGAGGTGCTGCGGCACCTGCGCGACGAGCTCGGCCTCCTGGGTGATCAGCGCGACCTCCTCCCTGACGTCGTCGAGGTAGTGGGTGCGCACCTCGGCACCGAAGCGGTCCTTGAGCGGGGTGATGATCCGGCCGCGGTTGGTGTAGTCCTCGGGGTTGGCCGAGGCGATGACCAGCACGTCGAGGGGCAGCCGCACGGCATACCCGCGCACCTGGATGTCGCGCTCCTCGAGGACGTTGAAGAGGGCGACCTGGATGCGCTCGGCGAGGTCGGGCAGCTCGTTGATGGCGAAGACGCCGCGGTGGGCCCGCGGGAGGAGGCCGTAGTGGATCGTCTCGGGGTCGCCGAGCGTGCGGCCCTCGGCCACCTTGGTGGGGTCCACGTCGCCGACGAGGTCGCCGACGCTCGTGTCGGGGGTGGCGAGCTTCTCGGTGTAGCGGTCGTCGCGGTGACGCCACTCGACCGGCACGTCGTCGCCGTCCTGTACCACGAGCGCCCGGCAGCGCGCGCAGATCGGGTGCAGCGGCTCGTCGTGGATCTCGCAGCCGGCGACGACCGGGGACCACTCGTCGAGCAGGCCGGCCACGGTGCGCATCAGGCGGGTCTTGCCCTGGCCTCGTTCGCCGAGGAGGACGAAGTCGTGCCCGGCGAGCAGCGCTCGCTGCACGTCGGGGAGCACGCTCTCGTCGAAGCCGACGATGCCCGGGAAGGGGTTGACGCCGGTCTGCAGGGCGCGGACGAGGTTGTCGCGGATCTCGGCCTTGACGCTGCGCGGCTGGTGCCCGCTGGCACGCAGCTGGCCGATGGTTGCGGGTTCGGGATGGCGGGGGGAGTCGACCACTCCCGCACGATACGTCCGATGCCCGACAATCCCCACCGAGGTTCTCAGAGGTTGTGCGGCTGCGCGGCGAGGTAGTCCAGCTGGGCGCGGACGCTGAGCTCGGCGGCCGGCCAGACGTCGCGGGGCACGTCGGCGTAGACCCGCTCGACCACGCTACGCGGGCTGCGCGACCCGGTCGCCACGGCGTCCCGCACCTGCTCGAGGCGTTCGGCGCGGTGCTCCCGGTAGTACCGCACGACCCGCGCGGCCTGCGGCAGCTGCGGCCCGTGGCCGGGGAGGATGCGCAGCACCGCACCCGAGCCGGTGAGGCCCTCGATGCGCTCCAGCGACGCGAGGTATGCCGCGAGCTCACCGTCGGGCCACGCCACCACCGTCGTGCCCCGGCCGAGGATGGTGTCACCGGTGAGCAGGGCGTTCTCCGCCGCGACGAGGAAGGACAGGGAGTCGCTGGTGTGACCCGGCGTGGAGACCACCACCAGCTCGAGGCCCTCGACGGCGACGCGCTGGTTGTCCTGGAGGTCGTCGTGGCCGCGGCCGAGGGCGCGGACCGGGGCGCTCGTCAGCTCGGCGAAGTGTGCGGCCGACTCGGCGTGGTCGGCATGCCCGTGGGTGAGCAGGGTCAGCGCGACGTGCGCGCCGAGGGCCTCGACCGTCGCGAGCACCGACGCGAGGTGGCCCTCGTCGAGGGGCCCGGGGTCCACGACGATCGCCTCGCTCGACCCTTGCTCGTGCAGGACCCAGGTGTTCGTGCCGTCGAGCGTCATCGGGCTCGGGTTCGGGGCCAGGACGCAGTGGGCCCTCGCGGTGACCGGTCCGGATGCCCACGCGGAGTCCAGTGCAGCCGGCGACGGCGGGGGCGGCACAGGGTCCTCGGGCACCGCACGACCCTATCGCCAGCCCTCCCCGGGCCTCCTTGCGCGCCGCGCCCG
>JBBRZC010000040.1:0-22485 GCA_038237075.1 Actinomycetales bacterium | reverse complement strand
GTCCGCGACCCGCTCCGGTCTCGGCGCCATCGAGGAAGCCTGCCGCCTCCTCGACCAGCTCCTCGCCAGCGTGCGCATCCAGGCGGCCGCCGGCTACCGGACGCCGATCTCCGCCTGAGCACGTGAGCGGCTGCCAGCGCATCGTGGGTGGGGAAGATGGCCCTGTCGGAGCGGGATACATGACGCGCGGGTGTCAGGGGTCGAGACCTACGCCTGCTCCGGGCTCCCATCTGGAGGGACCCCTCGCAGGAGAGCCGATGCCGGCCCCACGGTAGCGCGATGACTTCGACGTAGCGCGCCCCCGAGGACGACGACGCCACCGCCGCCGGTCGAGCAGCGCCCAGGCGTCGAGGAGGAGCGTCGCGGCATACCCTCCCTCGGCGACCGGCTGGGCGCCCGGCCTGGCGATGACCAGCGCTGGCTCCGGGCTCACAAGGGAGAGGCCCCCCCGAACCGGACGTGCGCACGGGCGCGCCGGGAACGTGCGGCCCAGCTCCTCGGCCGTTCTGGCCGCCCGCACCCTGAGCCTCCTCGGCGAACCTCCTGCAGGATCTGTCCCCACGACGACGCCACGCCCCCCAGCTTCTGCGGGCGATGCGATGGCCCGCATCGCGCACAACAGTGAGCGGCTCCGCTGGGCGACCCATCTCATGGGGGTCAGTCGGCGAGCTCCTCGAACAGGGTGAGCTGGAGTCCGTCGGGTGCGGTCAGGCGGGCGTTGAGCGAGTTCCAGGGGGTGCGTGTCGGTTCGGCGACCACCTCCGCTCCGGCCGCGGCCAAGCGACGAGTGAGGGCTGCGGCGTCGGAGACCTCGAGCGCGACCCGGATCGGTCCCGCGACCCGGCGGCCCACCTCGACGTCGTCGACGTGATGCGCGTTCGCCAGGTCCATGATCTCGAGGGTTGCGCGGCCGGCGTCGAGCAATGTCACGTGTCCATCCGGGGACTCGAACTCGGCGAGCTGGCGTAGCCCGACCTCGTCTCGGTAGAAGTGCAGCACCGCGGCGTAGTCCTGTGCCGTCACAACCAGTCGCAGCTCACGCACCTCGTCCACGTGAGCAGTCTCCTCGTCCAGCCGGTCCGGCGCACCGGGTGGCGTCGGCTGCGTAGTCATCGGCTCTGCTCATTCTGCTGGTTCTTGGCTGCCCCTGGCCGCGTCTGTGCATGGGCTTCGCGCTCGAAGTAGAAGGCGCGCAGCTCGTCGGCGAGGGCGTCGGGCACTTCGAGGCAGGCGAAATGGCCGCCGCGGGGCTGCTGGGTCCAGGAGACGATGTTGGTGTTGTCGCGTTCGGCGAACCGCCGGATCGACGCGAAGTCGTCGGCGAACACGGTGATGCCGATGGGGCCGGGGTTGACGCGGGCTTCGACGTTCCTCTCGGTGTGGTGGTAGCGGACCGCTCCGGCTGAGGTGTTGGTCAACCAGTAGAGGCTGACCTGGGCCAGGACCTGGTCGCGGGTCAGCAGGCTGGTGCCGTTGCCGAAGTTCTCGAACAGCTCGTTGTAGGCCAGCTGGGCGACCGGCGAGTCGCTCAGGGCGGCGGCGATGGTCTGCGGCCGGGACCCGTTCATGACGGCGAAGCCGTTGACGGTCTGGAACCAGGCCGCGAACTCCAGCGCGGCGTAGTCGTCGGGGGTCATCGTCTCGAACTCGGTGGGGTCGCCGGAGGGGAACGAGAACAGCTGCAGCACGTGCGCCCCGAGGAAGCCAGGCGGATCCAGGATCGCCAGCTCACGCGACACCATGGCCCCACAGTCGGAGCCATGGGCGCCGTAGGAGCCGTACCCGAGGCCCCGCATCAACGTGTCCCAGGCGCGGGCGACCCGGGCCATCGTCCAGCCCTCGTCGGAGAGCGGCGTACTGAACCCCATCCCGGGCAGGCTCGGGATCACGAGGTGGAACGCCTGCGCCGCGGGCCCCGCGGGTGCGGTCAATGGCTCGATGAGGTCGAGGAAGTCCAGGAACGACCCGGGGTACGTGTGGGTGAGCAGCAACGGGATCGCGTCCTCATGCGGTGAGCGGACATGCAGGAAGTGGACCGTCTGACTGTCGATCTCCGTCAGGAACTGCGGGTAGGCGTTCGCGCGGGTCTCGACCGTCCGCCAGTCGAAGCCGGTGCGCCAGTGGTCGACCATCTCCCGCAGGTAGTCGACGGGGGTGCCGAGATCCCAGGAGTCGTCGCCGGGGGTCGGCGAGCAGTAGCGGGTCCGGTCGAGCCGGGCCCGTAGATCGTCCAGGTCGGCTTGCGGGATCTGCGCCTGGAACGGGCGGAGGGAGAGTGCGGGTGAGGTGTTCTGGTGAGTCGTCATACAGCTACGGTAGGAGGAGTTCCGGCCTGATTCGTGCCGGTATTTCACGCTCCTGATGAGCCAGCTCTCGCCGCTCGGAGTCGTGGCGACGTGACGGGAGGTCCCGATGATCCGTACGTCGGGTCGGTTGCTGGCGCTGCTGGGTCTGCTGCAGTCCGGTCAGCGGTGGTCCGGTGGCGATCTGGCCAACCGCCTGCAGATCGCCGAGCGGACCGTCCGCGCCGACATCGAACGGCTGCGGGAGCTGGGCTACCCGATCACCTCGCTGCGTGGTCCTGCCGGCGGTTACCTGCTCGGAGACCGGGGCCGGCTGCCGCCGCTGCTGCTCGACGACGACGAGGCCGTCGCGGTCGCCGTCGGGCTGGGCGAGGTGACCTCCATGCCCGGGCTTGCTGACGATGCCGCCCAGGCGCTGACGAAACTGGAGCAGGTGCTGCCCGACCGGCTGCGTCGCCGGGTCCGCGCCGTGCACGACACCACCGAGCTGGGGCCGGCCAACACCGCCACCAACGTCGCCGAGCCGGCGGTCAGCGCGACGGCCCTCGGGGACCTCGCAGCGGCGATCCGCGACCATCAGGGGCTGCGCTTCTTCTACCGCGATGACCGGCACCGGGTCGAGGCCGACCCCTACCGGCTGGTCGGCTGGCAGCAACGCTGGTACCTGGTCGCACGACGATCACCCACCGGTGAGTGGCAGGCATTCCGGGTGGACTGGATGACCCTGCGCACACCAGGCGGCCCGCGTTTCACCCCCGCAGCCATGGACCGCGAGGCGTATGCCGCGTTCGTCCTGCGCGACGTCGCCTCCACCGGGTGGGCGGTGCACGCACGGATCCTCATCGACGCCCCAGCCGCCGAGGTCCTCGCGCGCATCAACCCTGCTGTCGGCATCGTCGAGACCGTCGGTGACCAGCGCAGCGTGCTGGTCACCGGAGCCGACAGCCTCGAGATGGTCGCGGTGTGGATCGGCATGCTCGGGATGGACTTCCACGTCAGTGAACCCCCCGAGCTGGTCCACCATCTGCGCACCCTCAGCGAGCGCTATGCCCGTGCCACGCTCCCGCGCGACGCCGAGGACGGCGCGGGGCATGCAGTCGGCAGCCCGGCGCTCTGACGCTTGCTCCCCAGTCCGAACCTTCCGTGCGAGGTAGCCGGAAGGTGTTCGTGCCGGTTACCGGACGAGATTGAGCCGGATGACTCCGCAGGGTGATGCGCTCTGTCGCCGATGTGCCGCTACCGCGCCGACCTCCGTGTCCGATCATTGTGGTCACCTCCGACGCCCACCAAGGACTCGCGTCCTTGCTGCCGTGCCCGGGTCAGCCGGCCCCGTCCACCGGGTCCATCCGGACCGCGACGCTGTCCGGCTCCTTGCGCGCGCTGCGACCGGCGCGCATGGCGGCGAGCGCCGCCGCGAGTGGCGGTCCCTGCTCGAGCGGCGCCCGCAGCAGCACCTGGACGAGCGGCTGGTCGGCGTCCGCGCTCGCCAAGGCCACGGGCCTACCCGCCATCGAGGCCGCACCGGCCGCAGCGGCCCGACCCGCCGCCGCGGACCGAGCCGCCCCGTGACCCGCCGCCCGAAACGGCAACGGCCCCAGCCGTTCGACGCCGACGGCGCCACCCACCTGCCCCCGATCCAGCACCTGTCCCAGCGCCTGGCGGACGGCAGCCCGCGGTCCGATGACCTGGGCCATGACGACGGCCGGCGGCAGGCACAGCTCGGTGCGCTCGGCCAGCTCACGCTCCGCCAGCCAGGCGGGGTCCCACCGCACGAGCGCCTCGACCGCGGGCAGCGTCGTGTGCGTGGGCGCCCCGGCGAGGACGACGACGCCACCGGCGCCGGACCCCCGGGTCAGCGCGGCCGAGCCGAGCCAGCGGCGCAACGCCTCGACCGAGGCGTCCAGCGAGGGCCGGTCGAGCATCGCCCAGGCGTCCAGGAGGAGCGTCGCGGCATACCCTCCCTCGGCGACCGGCTCGGCGCCCGGCGTCGCGATGACCAGCGCGCGCTCCGGCCCCACCCGAGCGAGGACCTCCCCCGAGCCGGACGTGCGCACGGGCACCCCGGGGAACGCCCGGCCCAGCTCCTCGGCGGTTCGCCGCGCCCCCACGACGCTCGACCTCAGCTCGCGCCCGTCGCACTGCGGGCAGACGAACCCCGCCGGGCCGTAGGTCGAGCCGCACCACCGGCATGTCGGCGCCCCCGCCCGGCTGGTCAGCCCCATCGGCCCGTGACAGCGCGCGCACCGCGCCGGCTCGCGGCACTCCCGGCACGAGAGCGACGGCAGATATCCCCGGCGCGGCACCTGCACGAGCACCGGTCCCCGCTCGAGGGCGGCCTTGGCGGCGCGCCACGCCACGGACGGCAGGCGGGCCCGCGCCGCCGCGCCGTCGCGCTCCATCTCGAGGTCGTCGCCGGCCACGACGACCCGCGGCGCCGCTCGGCGCAGGTCTGCCGGCGTGGCCTGCATCGGGGCCAGCAGCCCCTCGCTCACCCGCAGTTGCACCTCGACGCTGCGGCCGAACCCCCCGCCGAGCAGCGCGGCGCCGGTCTCGGCGGCGCGCAGCCGCAGGATCTCGCGCACGTGCGGGTAGGGCGCCCGCGGCTCGGTGAGCAGGTCGTCGCCGTCGTCCCACCAGGCGACGAGGCCAAGGTCGCGCACCGGCGCGAAGGCGGCGGCCCGGGTGCCGACGACGCAGCGCACGTGCCCGCGCAACACCTTGAGCCAGGCGGTGTAGCGGGCCTGCGGCCCCTGGTCGGCGCTCAGCCGCACGTGCTGCCCGGGGCCGAGCACGGCCCGCAGCGCGGCGTCCACCCGCTCGACGTCACGGTGGTCGGGCACGACGACCAGCGCCCCGCGTCCGGCCGCGAGCGCCGTCGCCGCCGCCACCGCGAGAGCCTGCGGCCAGTCCAGCTCGGGCGGCTGGCCCGGGAGCGCGAGCCATGCCGCCGCCGGCGCCTCCCCGGCCGCCAGCCGGCGCAGGAACGAGACACCAGCCGGGTATGCCGTCCACGGCCCGGGCTCGGGCGGCGTCACCGCCGCTGGCGTTACCGCCGCGGGCAGCCTCACCGCCTCGGCCACTGGCTGGCGCGACGTCAGCTGCGCAGGCCTCCCCGGCTCGGGTGACGCCTCGGGTGCGAGGGCCTTCTCCGCCGCGGCGTGGCGCTTGGGGACGGCGAGCCGCAGGACGTCACCGAGCACCCCGGCATACCGGTCGGCGACGGCGCGGGCCACGGCGAGCACCTCGGGGGTGAGCACCGGCTCGGCGCTGACCACGCGGCGCAGCGGCGCGAGCCGGCCGCCATGCTCGGCGGTGGCCCGGCGCTCGACGACGAACCCGTCGAGGTCGCGCCCGGCGAACCGGACGCGGACCCGCGTGCCCGGCTGGGCGGCGACGTCGAGCTCGGGGGGCACGGCGTACTCGAAGACCCGGTCGAGGTGAGGCAGGCCCGTGTCCACGACGACCGCGGCCACCGGCATCGCGACGGCGTCAGTGCCGGCGTCGCTGTCGTCGGGGGGCTTCAGGCTCACGGGCAAGGTCTACCGCACGGCTCCGACAGCGCCCCGGCAGCCCGCCCCGACGCGGCCAGGCTCAGCCGCGGACGGCGGCCTGGAGCGCCTCGACCCGGTTGGTCTGCTCCCACGTGAACGCATTCTTGACCCCGGGGGCGGTGGTGCGGCCGAAGTGGCCGTATGCCGCCGTCGGCTTGTAGATGGGGCGCAGCAGGTCGAGCTCCTCGACGATCGCTGCGGGCCGCAGGTCGAAGACGGAGGTGATCGCGGCCTGGATCCTGTCGACGGGGGCGGTCTCGGTGCCGAACGTCTCGACGTAGAGCCCGACGGGCTGAGAGGCACCGATGGCGTAGGCGACCTGGATCTCGCAGCGGCCGGCGAGCCCGGCGGCGACGACGTTCTTGGCGACCCAGCGCATCGCGTAGGCGGCGGACCGGTCGACCTTGCTCGGGTCCTTGCCGGAGAAGGCGCCGCCGCCGTGGCGGGCCATGCCGCCGTAGGTGTCGACGATGATCTTGCGGCCGGTGAGGCCGGCGTCACCCATGGGGCCGCCGATCTCGAACCGCCCGGTCGGGTTGATGAGGGTCCGGTAGTCGGAGATGTCGAGGTCGGAGCCCGAGTCGGCCAGCTCGGCCAGGACCGGGCCGATGACGTGCTCGCGGATGTCGGGCTGGAGCAGGCCCTCGAGCGAGATGTCGGCGGCGTGCTGGGTCGACAGGACCACGGTGTCGAGCTTGACCGCGCGGTGGCCGTCGTAGGCGATGGTGACCTGGGTCTTGCCGTCGGGGCGCAGGTAGGCGATGTCGCCGCTCTTGCGGACCGCGGTGAGGCGCTCGGCGAGGCGGTGCGCGAGGTAGATCGGCAGCGGCATCAGCTCGGCGGTGTCGCCGCAGGCGTAGCCGAACATCAGGCCCTGGTCGCCGGCCCCCTGCTTGTCGAGCGGGTCGACGCCGCCGGTCCGGTTCTCGAAGGCGGTGTCCACGCCCTGGGCGATGTCGGGCGACTGCTGGCCGATGGAGACCTCGACTCCGCAGGAAGCGCCGTCGAAGCCCTTGGTCGAGGAGTCGTAGCCGATGCTGAGCACGGTCTCACGCACGATCGAGGGGATCTCGACGTAGGCCTCGGTCGTCACCTCGCCAGCGACGTGGACGAGGCCCGTGGTGACCATCGTCTCGACGGCGACGCGCGCGCCGGGGTCCTGGTCGAGCATCGCGTCGAGGATGGCGTCGCTGACCTGGTCGCAGATCTTGTCCGGGTGACCCTCGGTGACGGACTCGGACGTGAAAAGGCGTGCGGACAACTTCTTCTCCTGAGCTGGTCAGCGGGTGTGCAGCGGGTGTGCAGCGGGTGGTCAGCGGGCGGGCGGCGGCTGCGGGCGCGGCCAGGCTGGCGACCGGGTCACGAGTCTAGCGGGGTTCAGAGCAGGGCCTGTATGCCGTCCCAGACCACCGTCGCAACGACCTCCTTGGGCGCGGGGCCCGCGCTGGAGTCCTCGGGCGCGCGCGGCAGGCCGGGCCGGAAGAGGAGGTGGACGGTGTTCGTCTCCTGCCCGAACGCGAGCCCGTCGCCGACCTCGTTGGCCACGAGCAGGTCGCAGCCCTTGCGGGCGAGCTTGGCCCGGGCGTGGTCGAGGACACTGCCCTGCTCGTCCCCCGTCTCGGCGGCGAACCCCACGAGGAGGGGACGCGCCGCGCCGCCGCGGGCGGCGACGAGCCCGGCGAGGACGTCGGGGTTGCGGACCAGCTCGATGGTCGGCGCGGAGTCGTCCACGCCTCCTCCGGTGTCGTCGTGGGTCTTCTTGATCTTTGTCGCCGCGAACGTTCGCGGGCGGAAGTCGGCGACCGCTGCGGCCATGACGACGACGTCGGCGTCGCTGGCCGCAAGGGTCACCGCGTCCTGGAGCTCCAGCGCGGTGCCGACCGCGACGACCTCGACGCCCAGGGGCGCCGGCAGGCTGGCGTTGGCGCTGACGAGGGTCACGTCGGCGCCCCGGGCGGCGGCGACCCGGGCCAGGGCGTAGCCCTGCTTGCCCGAGGAACGGTTGCCGAGGTAGCGGACCGGGTCGAGGGGCTCGCGGGTGCCGCCGGCGCTGACGACGACCCGCCGGCCCCGAAGCGGGAGGGCGGCTCCCCCGGGGGCATCGCCCGCCACGTCGCCCGTCACGCGGCGCGGCGCGGCGAGCAGGCGCAGGCACGCGGTATACAGCTCCTCAGGCTCGGGGAGCCGGCCGGGGCCGCTGTCCCTGCCGGTGAGCCGGCCGGACGCCGGCGGGATGACGTGGGCCCCCCGCTCGAGCAGCGTCGAGACGTTGGCCTGGGTGGCCGGGTGGTCCCACATCTCGGTGTGCATCGCCGGGGCGAAGACGACCGGGCAGCGGGCCGTGAGCAGCGTCGTCGTCAGGAGGTCGTCGGCGAGGCCGGCCGCGGCCTTCGCGAGGAGGTCGGCGGTGGCGGGGGCGACGATCACGAGGTCGGCGCTCTGCCCGATCCGCACGTGGGGCACGGCGGCGACGTCGGACCACACGTCGGTGGCCACCGGCCGGCCCGACAGGGCGGCCCAGGTCGGGGCGCCCACGAACCGCAGGGCCGACTCAGTGGGGACGACGGTGACCTCGAACCCGTGCTCGGTGAAGAGCCGCAGCAACGACGCCGCCTTGTATGCCGCGATGCCGCCGGCGACGCCGAGGACCACCGTCCGGCCCCGCAGCGGCTCGTCGGCCACGGGAGCGGTCAGCCTTCGGTGGGCGTGGAGGTGAGCAGGCCCTGGCTGATCTCGCGCAGCGCGATGGACAGCGGCTTCTCGTGGACCTCGGTCTCGACGAGCGGGCCGACATAGTCGAGCAGGCCCTCCTGGAGCTGGCTGTAGTACGCGTTGATCTGCCGGGCCCGCTGGGCGGAGTAGATGACCAGGGCGTACTTGCTGTCGGCGATCTGGAGGAGGTCGTCGATCGGCGGGTTGGTGATGCCGATGGGGTTGGCCACGGTTCCGGTCATGGGTGCGTTCTCGATTCGTCTCGCGGGAGGTGTCGGCGGGCCAGCGGCGCGTCGCCGACGTAGGGCAGCGTCACGGGTCGCGCTGGCGCGACGTCATCAATGATACGAGGTGTTCGCTGGTGCGCCGGACGTCGTCGTTCACGAGGGTCACGTCGAACTCCGCCGCGGCCTCCAGCTCGCGCCGTGCCGAGGCCAGCCGCACCTCGCGCTCGGGCACCCCCTCGGTGCCCCGGCCGACGAGCCGGCGGACGAGCTCCTCCCAGGACGGTGGCGCGAGGAAGACGAAGAGCGCGTCCGGCATGCTCTGGCGGACCTGCCGGGCCCCCTGGAGGTCGATCTCGAGCAGGGCGAGGCGGCCCTCGGCCAGGGCGCGCATCACCGGCGCCCGGGGGGTGCCGTACTTCGCGCGGCCGTGCACGACCGCATACTCGAGGAAGTCACCTGCCTCGGCGAGCCGGTCGAACTCGGCCTCGTCGACGAAGTGGTAGTGGACCCCGTCGACCTCACCGGGCCTGGCCTGGCGCGTCGTCATCGAGACCGAGAGCCACACCTGCGGGAAGTGGCCGCGCACATAAGCCGCGACAGTGCCCTTGCCGACGGCGGTCGGGCCGGCCAGGACGACGAGGCGGGTCCCCGCAGAGGGCGAGTGCCGCGGCGGGCTGGACTGCTCGGGCGACTGCTCGGGCCGCGTCGACTCGGGCAGCGTCGTCGTCACGCCCGGTCGAAGCGGGCGATGAGGGCCGCGGCCTGGTTCGACCCCAGTCCGCGGACCCGGCGGGACTCCGAGATGCCCACCTCGTCCATGATCTGTCGGGCCCGGACCCGGCCCACCCCTGGCATCGACTCCAGCAGGGCCGAGACCTTCATCTTGCCGATGACGTCGTTGTCGCGACCGGTGACGATGACCTCAGCCAGCGAGCCCTGCGAGTACTTGAGCCGGTTCTTGACCGCGGCCCGTTCGCGGCGGGCCACGGCCGCCTTCTCCAGAGCGGCGGCGCGTTGCTCCGGGGTCAGCGGGGGTAGGGCCACGACGGAACTCCTCAGCAACGGGGACGACCTCTGGACGGTATGTGCGAACCTACTCACCCCCTCGGACCCTCGCAAACGACGGGGGCGGCGAGCGGTCTGGTCAGGGGGCGAGGCTCTCCCGCAGCCGGTATGCCGTGTCCGCCGCCGCCGCGCGCAGTCGCCCGACATCCGGACCCGCCGAGAGGACCTCGCGGCTCGAGCTGGCCAGCACCTGAGGCAGCGCGGCACCGAACACGCGCCTGAGGTCGTCGGCCGTCCCGCCCTGGGCGCCGACACCGGGGGCGAGGAGCGGGGCGTTGGCGCCCACGAGGTCGAGACCGAGCCGCTCGACGGCATCGCCGACGGTGGCGCCGACGACGAGGCCGACCGACCCGAGCTGGCCGCGGGCCGACGCCGCGGCGTTGTCCCCGGCGGCGCCCGCCACCATGCTCGCGGCGACGGTGCGGCCGTCCCGCTCGGCGTGCTGGACCTGCCGCCCCTCGGGGTTCGAGGTCAGCGCGAGGACGAGGACGCCGCGCCCGGTGGCCGCGGCGAGGTCGAGGGCCGGGCGCAGCGACCCGTACCCGAGGAACGGGCTCACCGTCACCGCGTCGGCCCGCAGCGTGCTGCCGTCGCCGAGGTAGGCGTCCGCATAGGCCTGCATCGTCGAGCCGATGTCGCCGCGCTTGACGTCGATGACGGCCAGGGTGCCGGCCTCGCGCAGGCCGGCGAGGACGCGCTCGAGGACCCCGATGCCGGCGGACCCGAAGACCTCGAAGAAGGCCGACTGCGGCTTGACGGCGGCGACCTCGCCCGCGAAGGCCTCCACGCAGGTCATCGCGAACGTCTCGAGCCCGGACAGCGTGTAGTCCAGCCCCCACGACTCGACCAGGCCCCGGTGGGGGTCAAGCCCGGCGCAGAGCGGGCCACGCAGGTCCATGGCGGCCCGGAGGCGGACGCCGAACGGGACCAGCACAGCCGGCGCGACGTCGGGTGGCACGGGCTCGTCTGGCACGCTGCTCACCGCCGCGCCGGGTGGGCCCCGGCCACGGCCTGGCCGAACGCGGCATACCCCTTGGCGTCGAGGAGCGCCTCGAGCTCGCGCAGCACTCGCACCGGGGCGCTGGGGTCGTTGAAGGTGGCCGTGCCGACCTGGATGGCGCTGGCCCCGGCGGCGACGAGCTCGAGCGCGTCGCGGCCGGTGCGCACTCCCCCGACGCCGATGATCGGCACTCTGGGGAAGCGCCCCGCGTCCATCGCCGCGCGGACCTGCCAGACCGCGCGGACGGCGACGGGCCGGATGCCGGGTCCCGAGAGGCCGCCGGTGGTGCCGCCGAGGTGGGGCCGCATCCGGTCGGTGTCGATGACCATGCCGAGGAGGGTGTTGATCATCGTCAGGCCGGAGGCGCCGGCCTTCACGCAGGCGGAGGCGATCGAGACGATGTCGGTGACGTCGGGGCTGAGCTTGGCGAACACCGGGATGTGGGCTGGCAGCTGCTCGCGGACCATGGCGACGACCTTGGCGGAGGCGAGCGGGTCGCAGGCGAAGACGAGGCCGCGGTTGGCGACGTTGGGGCAGGAGATGTTGACCTCGACGCCGACGACCGCGTCGAACGCGTCGCTGGCCCGCAACGTCGCCGTGACGTCGGCGAACTCGGCGCTGGACGACCCCGCGACGGAGACGAGGGCGCGGGCGCCGACCGACTTGAGCCAGGCGAGGTCCCCCTCGACGAAGGCCCGGATCCCGGGGCCCTGCAGGCCGATCGAGTTGAGCATCCCCGAGGCGGTCTCGGCCATCCGGGGCGTCCCTCGCCCCGACCGGGGCTCGGCCATGACCGACTTCGTCACGAACGCCCCGAGGTCGGCCACGTCGAAGAACCGGTGCAGCTCCCTGCCGTTCGCGGCGCAGCCCGACGCCGTCATCACCGGGTTGGGCAGGCGTGCCCCGCCCAGCGTCACGGACATGTCGACCATCAGTGGCCGCCCTCCGGCGGCGCGCCGACCGCGTCGGCCGGCACCCGGCAGGAGCCGTCGGAGAAGGCGTCCCACCGGACCCGGTCGCCCCGGAACACCGGACCCTCGACGCAGGTCCGGACCATCGTGGTGCGCCCGTCGGCGCCGATGACGGGCAGCACGCAGGTCATGCAGACGCCGATCCCGCAGGCCATCGCCTCCTCGACGGCGACCTGCGCGACCGCGCCCTCGCGGGTGGCGATCTCGGTGACGGAGCGGAGCATGGCCATCGGGCCGCAGCCGTAGACCACAACGGCCCCGCTGAGCCGGATCACGTCGGGCAGCACGTCACTGACCCATCCCCGGGTGCCGGCCGACCCGTCGTCCGTGGTCACGGTGACGCCGTCCGCCGCCCGGCGCGCCTCGACGACGCCGAAGAGGCGGTCCTCGCTCGCAGCGCCCAGGACCATCTCGACGTGGCAGCCGCGGGCCACGAGCTCGCGGGCGAGCCAGAAGAGCGGGGCGCTGCCGTACCCTCCGCCGACGAGGACGCACGGCACCGGGGCTGTCGGCAGCGGGAAGGGCCGGCCCAGCGGTCCGACGAGGCCGACCTCGGCGTGCGGCTGCAGCCGGGTGAGCCACGTCGTGCCGGGGCCGTGCGCGGCGACGACGACGTCGACGGTGCCGCGCTGATCGCTCGCCTGCTCACCACCCAGCGGGGCGCCCGGGCCGCCCTGTGCGCCCGCGGGGCTGACCCGGTGGATCGAGAAGCAGCGGCGCAGCAGGTGGGCCGAGGTCTCGCCGCCGACCGCCAGGGCGACGAACTGGCCCGGCCGGGCGAGCTCGGCGACGCCGGGTGCCGCGAGGCTCAGGTGCTGGTAGGCGCCGGCGCGCCCCGTCGCGACGACCTCGGCGGTCACCTGCACGACGCTCCCCCGCGCTGACCCGGACCCGGACCGCGGGGAGGCAGGCTGCGGGGAGGCGGGCTCGGGCTGGCGGGACGGCATACCCGTCACGTCGTCCTCCCCAGGCCGTAGAGGTCGAGGTTGCGCGCGTGCTCCTGCAACGAGGTGACCCGCAGCTCGCCGCCGCGGGCCGCCTCGATGCCCTGCACCGCCGCGGCGAGCTGCTGCACCGTCGTGATGATCGGCTTGTCGGCGCTCGTCGTCGCGGCCCGGATCTCGTAGCCATCGGCCCGCGCGGACTGGCCGGTCGGCGTGTTGACGACCATCTGCACGGCCCCCTCGTTGATGAGGTCGACGATGGTCGGCTCGGAGCCGCCCGACGGGCTGCGCTCGCTGATCTTGCGCACGACCGTCGCCTCGATCCCGTTGCGGCGCAACACATCCGCGGTGCCGCTCGTGGCGAGGATGGTGAAGCCGAGGTCGGCGAGACGCTTGACGGGGAAGATCATCGCGCGCTTGTCGCGGTTGGCGACCGAGACGAAGACGGCGCCCGAGTCCGGCAGGCCACCGGTGCTCATCTGGCTCTTGGCGAACGCCGACCCGAAGTCGCGGTCGATGCCCATGACCTCGCCGGTGGATCGCATCTCGGGGCCGAGGAGCGAGTCCACGACCTTGCCCTCCTTGGTGCGGAACCGCTTGAACGGCAGGATCGCCTCCTTGACCGACATCGGCGCATGCGCCGGCAGGTGGCCCCCGTCTCCGGTGGACGGCAGCAGTCCCTCGGCACGCAGCTCCGCGATCGTCGCGCCGAGCATGACCCGCGCGGCGGCCTTGGCGATGGGGACGCCGGTCGCCTTGGCGACGAAGGGCACCGTCCGCGAGGCCCGGGGGTTGGCCTCGAGCACGTAGAGGACGTCCCCCGCGAGGGCGAACTGGACGTTCATCAGCCCGCGCACGCCAATGCCCCGGGCCAGCTGCAGCGTCGACTCGCGGACCCGTTCGAGCTCGCCGACTCCGAGGGTCACCGGCGGCAGGGTGCAGGCGCTGTCGCCCGAGTGGATGCCCGCCTCCTCGATGTGCTCCATGATGCCGCCGAGGTACATGTCCTCGCCGTCGTAGATCGCATCGACGTCGATCTCGATGGCGTCGTCGAGGAACCGGTCGACGAGGACGGGGTGCTCCGGCGCCGCGACCGTCGCGCGGGTCACGTAGGTGGACAGCGTCGCGTCGTCGTAGACGATCTCCATGCCGCGGCCGCCGAGCACGTAGGAGGGCCGCACGAGCACGGGGTAGCCGATCTCCCGCGCCACCTCGACGGCCTCCTCCGCGCTGTATGCCGTGCCGTGCCGGGGGGCGGGCAGGCCCGCCTCGGCGAGCACCCGGCCGAAGGCGCCCCGGTCCTCGGCGAGGTGGATCGCCTCGGGCGACGTGCCGACGATGGGCACCCCCTCGTCCTTGAGGGCCTGGGCCAGGCCGAGCGGGGTCTGCCCCCCGAGCTGGACGATGACGCCGGCGACGGGGCCGGCCCGACGTTCGGCGTGGACGACCTCCAGGACGTCCTCGAGGGTCAGCGGCTCGAAGTAGAGCCGCGAGCTCGTGTCGTAGTCGGTCGACACCGTCTCGGGGTTGCAGTTGATCATGACCGTGTCGAAACCCTTGTCCCGCAAGGCAAACGACGCGTGCACGCAGGAGTAGTCGAACTCGACACCCTGGCCGATCCGGTTGGGACCGGAGCCGAGGATGATGACCGCCGGGGTCTCCCGGGGCAGGACCTCGTTCTCCTCGTCGTAGCTCGAGTAGTAGTACGGGGTCGTCGCCGCGAACTCCGCCGCGCAGGTGTCGACCGTCTTGTAGACGGGCCGCACGCCGAGCGCGTGCCGGACCCTGCGGACCACGGCCTGCGGCATACCGCACAGGCCCGCGACCTGGACGTCCGAGAAGCCGTGCCGCTTGGCCAGGCGCAGCAACCCGGGGGTGAGCTGCTCGACGCCGGCGAGCCGCTCGGCCACCGCGTTGATGAGGGCGATCTGGTCGAGGAACCACGGGTCGATGCCGGTCGCCTCGTGCAGCCGCTCGACGCTCGCACCGCCACGCAGCGCCTGCTGCACCGTGACGATCCGCCCGTCGGTGGGGACCGCCGCCTCGGCGAGCAGCTCGTCGAGGCGGGCCGGGTCGCAGGGCTTCGGGCCGTCCCAGTGGAAGCTCGAGCCCCGCTGCTCCATGGAGCGCAGCGCCTTCTGGAGCGCTTCGGTGAAGCTGCGCCCGATCGACATCGCCTCCCCGACCGACTTCATCGTCGTCGTCAGCGTCGGGTCGGCGGCGGGGAACTTCTCGAAGGCGAAGCGCGGCACCTTGACGACGACGTAGTCCAGCGAAGGCTCGAACGACGCCGGCGTCCGGCGGGTGATGTCGTTCGGCACCTCGTCGAGCGTGTAGCCGATGGCCATCTTCGCCGCGATCTTGGCGATGGGGAAGCCGGTGGCCTTCGAGGCGAGCGCCGAGGAGCGCGAGACCCGGGGGTTCATCTCGACGACGATGACGCGGCCGTCGGCCGGGTCCACGGCGAACTGGATGTTGCAGCCGCCGGTGTCGACCCCGACCTCGCGGATCACGGCGATGCCGATGTCGCGCATCCGCTGGTACTCGCGGTCGGTGAGGGTCAGCGCCGGGGCCACGGTGATCGAGTCGCCGGTGTGCACGCCCATGGGGTCGAGGTTCTCGATCGAGCAGACGACGACGACATTGTCCGCGTGGTCGCGCATCACCTCGAGCTCGTACTCCTTCCACCCGGCGATCGACTCCTCGAGGAGCACCTCGGTGGTCGGGCTCGCCTGCAGGCCCGCGCCGGCCATCCGGCGCAGCTCGACCTCGTCGTGGGCGAACCCCGAGCCGAGCCCGCCCATGGTGAACGAGGGGCGCACGACAACGGGGTAGCCGAGGTCGTCGGCCGCGGCGAGGCACTCGTCCATGGTGTGCGCGATCCACGACCGGGCGACCTCGGCCCCGCAGCGCTCGACCACGCCCTTGAAGGCATGCCGGTCCTCGCCGAGCCGGATCGCCTCGACGTTGGCCCCGATGAGCGGGCAGTCGTACTTCTCGAGGACACCGGCGTCGTGCAACGCGATCGCGGTGTTGAGGGCGGTCTGCCCGCCGAGGGTCGCCAGGACGGCGTCGGGCCGCTCCTTGGCGATGATGAGCGCGACGACCTCGGGGGTGATCGGCTCGACATAGGTGGCGTCGGCGAACTCGGGGTCGGTCATGATCGTCGCCGGGTTGGAGTTGACGAGGATGACCCGGATGCCCTCCTCGCGCAGCACCCGGCACGCCTGGGTTCCCGAGTAGTCGAACTCGCAGGCCTGCCCGATGACGATCGGGCCCGACCCGATGACGAGCACGCTGGTGATGTCGTCGCGCTTGGGCATCAGACCAGCGCCTCCGTTGGGTCGCCAGGCTGGGCGCCGCGGCCCGCCTCCATGAGGGAGACGAACCGCCCGAAGAGGTATGCCGCGTCGTGAGGACCGGCGGCGGACTCCGGGTGGTACTGCACCGAGCAGGCCGGCACGTCGAGACAGGTCAGTCCCTCGACGACCCCGTCGTTGAGGCACACGTGCGAGACCCTCACCCGCCCGTAGGCCGTGTCGCACACCTCGCCCGGCTCCCCGGGCCATGCGATGGCGAAGCCGTGGTTGTGCGCGGTCACCTCGACCCGACCCGTGGCGAGGTCCATGACCGGCTGGTTGATGCCACGGTGGCCGTACTTGAGCTTGTAGGTCCCCAGGCCCAGGGCCCGGCCGAGCAGCTGGTTGCCGAAGCAGATGCCGAAGAACGGGATCCGGGCGTCGAGCACCTCACGCAGCAGGGCCACCTCGGCGTCGGCGGTGGCCGGGTCACCGGGCCCGTTGGAGAAGAAGACCCCGTCGGGCTCCAGGGCCCACAGCTGCTCGAAGGTCGTCGTCGACGGGAGCACGTGGACCTCGATGCCCAGCTGCGACATCAGCCGGGGGGTCATCGACTTGATGCCGAGGTCGAGGGCGGCTACGGTGAACCGCCTCGCGCCGGTGGCGGTGACGGTGTAGGCCGCGTCGGTGCTGACCTCGGCCGCGAGCGCGGCGCCGGCCATCGCGGGGGCCGCGCGGACCCGGTCGGCGAGCACGGCTGGTGCGGCCGCGGCATACTCCTCGCCGCTGAAGATCCCCACCCGCATCGCGCCGCGCTCGCGCAGGTGCCGCGTCAGGGCGCGGGTGTCGACCCCGCTGATGCCCACCACGCCCTGGTCGCGCAGCTCGTCCTCGAGGGCCCCGGTGGCGCGCCAGCTCGACGGACGCAGGGCGGGGTCGCGCACGACGTAGCCGGCGACCCAGATGCGGCCCGACTCGCCGTCCTCCCTGTTGACGCCGGTGTTGCCGACGTGCGGCGTCGTCATGACGACCACCTGGCGGTGGTAGCTGGGGTCGGTCAGCGTCTCCTGGTAGCCGGTCATCCCGGTCGAGAAGACCGCCTCGCCGACCGTCTCGCCGAGCGCGCCGTAGGCGTCGCCCCGGAAGCTGCGCCCGTCCTCGAGGACGAGCACCGCGGGCTCGCGGTCGACGAGCAGGGATGGTGCGCTCACGGTCTCTCCATCTCACAGAGGTCGCTGGTGGTGGTGTGGCCGGTCGAGAACAGTGGGTATGCCGTGCCGCGCGGGCTCATGCGAGCCGTCCCTCGCGCGCCGTGAGCCGGCCGCGCAGATAGGTCGCGACGACGGCTCCCGTGAGGGCGCGGCCGTGCCACGGGTTGTTGCGCGACAGCGAGAGCGAGGTGGCCCGGTCGACGGTCCGCACGGCATCCGGGTCGACGAGGGTGATGTTGGCGGGTGACCCGGCGGCAAGCGGGTGGCCGTGGCCCTCGAGCCGCGCGATCCGGGCCGGGGCGCTCGACATGACCCGGGCGACGCCGGCCCAGTCGAGCAGGCCGCCGCGGACCATGACCTCGCTGACCACGGCGAGCGAGGTCTCGAGGCCGAGCATCCCGAAGGCGGCGTCGACGAAGGCCTGCTCCTTGTCGTGGCGCGCGTGCGGGGCGTGGTCGCTCGCCACCGCGTCGATCGTCCCGTCGGCGAGCGCCTCCCGCAGGGCACGCACGTCCTCCTCGGGACGCAGCGGCGGGTTGACCTTGAAGACCGGGTCGTAGCCGGTGAGCAGGTCGTGGGTGAGCATGAGGTGGTGCGGGGTGACCTCGGCGGTGACGTCGATGCCCTGCTTCCTGGCCCACCGGATGACCTCGACGGACCCGGCCGTCGAGACGTGGGCGACGTGGATGCGGCTGTTCGTGTGCCGGGCGAGCATGACGTCGCGCGCGACGATCGACTCCTCGGCGATCCCGGGCCACCCGGACAGGCCCAGCCGTCCCGAGAGCTCGCTCTCGTGGCAGCACGCCCGGGCGTCGGCGAGGCGGCTGTCCTGGGCGTGCTGGCTGACGACGCCGCCGAACGTCTTGACGTACTCCAGCGCCCGGCGCATGACACGGGCGTCGTCGATGCAGTGCCCGTCGTCGGAGAACACCCGGACCCGGGCCCGGGAGCGCGCCATGAGGCCGAGCTCGGCCAGCTCGGCGCCGGCCAGTCCCTTGGTCACGGCGCCGACGGGCTGCACGTCGACGAGCCCCACCTCGCGGCCGAGGTCGAGGACCCGCTCGGCGGCCTCACCCGTGTCGGTGACGGGGTTCGTGTTGGCCATGGCGAGGATGGCGGTGAAGCCGCCGGCGGCCGCCGCAGCGGAGCCGGTGGCGACGGTCTCGGCGTCCTCTCGCCCCGGCTCGCGCAGGTGGACGTGGAGGTCGACGAGGCCGGGCAGGGCGACCAGGCCGTCGGCGTCGACGGCCTCGCACCGTCCCTGCGCCGAGGGCGAGCCGACCTTCACGATCCGGCCGTCGGCGACGAGGATGTCTGCCGCCGCCCCGCCGAGGATCCGGGCGCCGCGGATGAGGAGCCGCTCGTCGGTCCGGGCCGGTGCCGTGGCGCTCACGAGGCCTCCCCGGAGAGGAGGTGGTAGAGCACGGCCATCCGCACGGCCACGCCGGCTGAGACCTGGGCCAGCACCACGGAGTGCTCGGAGTCGGCGGCGTCGGCGGCGATCTCGAGGCCCCGGTTCATCGGGCCGGGGTGCAGGATCACGATGTCGGGGTTGGCCTCGACGAGCCGCCCGAGCCGCTCCCGGGTCAGGCCGTAGCCCACGGTGTACTCGCGGGCCGTGGGGAAGTAGCCCCCGCTCATCCGCTCGCGCTGCACCCGCAGCATCATCACCGCGTCGACGGGGCCCCCGGTGGTGCCGTCGAGCACCTCGTCGAGGTCGTAGCTCGTCGCGAACCCGTCCGTCTTGGCCCACGAGTCGATCCCGCTGGGCATCAGGGTCGGCGGGGCGACGACGGTGACCCGGGCGCCGAGCCGGCCGAGGGTGATGACGTTGGAGCGGAAGACCCGCGAGTGGGTGAGGTCGCCGACGATGGCGACGTGGCGGCCGTCGAGGTCGCCGATCCGCTGACGGAGCGTGTAGGCGTCGAGGAGGGCCTGCGTCGGGTGCTCGTGCGTCCCGTCGCCGGCGTTGACGACACACGCGTCCACCCAGCCGGCGACCTGCTGGCAGGCTCCGGAGGCGCTGTGCCGCACGACCAGCGCGTCGACGCCCATCGCGTCGATGGTCCGCACGGTGTCGCGCAGAGACTCGCCCTTGGAGGCCGACGAGCCGCTGCCGGTGATGTTGATGGTGTCGGCGGACATCCACTTGCCGGCGATCTCGAACGAGGACCTCGTGCGGGTCGAGTCCTCGAAGAAGAGGTTGACGATGGTGCGCCCCCGCAGCGTGGGGATCTTCTTGACGTCACGCTTCTGCACGTCGTGCATCGACTCGGCCGTGGTGAGGATGGTTTCGACGTCGGCCCGGGTGAGGTCCGCGGACGAGAGCAGGTGCCGGGTCATCGCGCTCCCCCGCTGATCCGCACGACGTCCTCCTCTCCGTCGACCTCGACCAGGCGAACCTGCACCCGCTCGGTGGACGACGTCGGGAGGTTCTTGCCCACGTGGTCGGCCCGGATCGGCAGCTCCCGGTGGCCGCGGTCGACGAGCACCGCCAGGCGCACCGCGCGTGGCCGGCCGAGCTCGGCCAGCGCCTCGAGGGCGGCCCGGATGGTCCGGCCCGAGTAGAGGACGTCGTCGACGAGGACGACCACCACGTCGTCGATCCCCCCCGGGGGGATGTCGGTCCGGGTGAGCGGCCGGACCGGCTGGTGACGCAGGTCGTCGCGGTGCATGGTCACGTCGATGGTGCCGACCGGCACGTCGAGACCCTCGACCTGCGCCATGACGGCCACGAGCCGGCGGGCGAGCGGCACGCCACGCGACGGGATGCCGAGGACGACGAGGTTCTGGGTCCCCTTGTTCGCCTCGAGGATCTCGTGGGCCACCCGGCGCAGTGCCCGGGAGATGTCACCGGAGCTCATCACCGTGCGTGCTGCGGCCGGGGCAGGCTGAGCGGCAGCCACCTGGACCTCCTTCCCCGCCTCACAGGACGGTGGTTAAAGGATGTCGACTCTGGGGCGATGCTACCCCCTGGCGCTTCTGGTGCCCGCCCGGGGCCGGCGGCGGGTCGGTTCCCCTCACCCGCTGAGGTATGCCGTGCCAGGGGTCTGGGGCACGGCATACCTGAGTGGGAGAAGGGGCCTCAGACCAGCGTGGGCTTGACCTCGGCGAGCCGCGCGAGCAGGCCGTTGACGAACGAGGGTGACTCGTCCGTGCTCAGCGACGTGGCCAGCTCGACCGCCTCGGAGATGGCGACGGCGTCGGGGACGGCGTCGTTCCAGACGACCTCCCACGCGCCGATCCGCAGGATCGCCCGGTCGACGCCGGGCATCCGCTCGACCGTCCAGCCCTGGCTGTAGGTCGAGAGCAGGTCGTTGATGTCCTGCCACCGGCTGATGACGCCCTCGACGATCTCGACGGTGTACTCCCCCGGCGACGGCCCCACCCCCGCCCCGGAGAGCCGTTCGGCGAGCAGCGTCTGGAGGTTGAGCCCGCGCTGGTCGGCCTCGAAGAGCAGGTCCAGCGCCCGCTTGCGGGCCTTGCTACGCGCACCCACGGAGGATCAGTTGACCCGGCCGAGGTACGACCCGTCGCGGGTGTCCACCTTGATCTTCGTGCCCTGCTCGAGGAAGAGCGGCACTGCGATCTGCGCGCCCGTCTCCAGTGTCGCCGGCTTGGTGCCGCCGGTGGAGCGGTCGCCCTGCAGTCCCGGCTCCGTGTAGGTGATCTCGAGGACGACCGAGGCCGGCAGATCGACGTAGAGCGGGACCCCGTCGTGGGTGGCGACGATGGCGTTCTGGTTCTCGAGGAGGTAGTCGGCCGCCGCCCCGACGACCTCGTCGCCGACCTGGAGCTGGTCGTAGGTGTCGACGTCCATGAAGACGAACTCGGAGCCGTCCTTGTAGAGGTACTGCATGGTGCGCTTGTCGACGTTCGCGGTCTCCACCTTGGTGCCGGCGTTGAAGGTGCGGTCGACGACCTTGCCGGACAGCACCGCCTTGAGCTTGGTGCGCACGAACGCCGGCCCCTTGCCGGGCTTGACGTGCTGGAACTCGACGACGGACCACAGCTGCCCGTCGATGTTGAGCACCATGCCGTTCTTGAGGTCGTTGGTCGTTGCCATGGGTGGGTCGGTCGCTTTCGTCTGCGGGACGTCCCGGGGGCCAGGCGGCGGCAAACAGCGGCTCGGCCACGCCCGGTTCTGGGGTCTGGGCGAGTCTACCGGCCGAGGTGAGCGCCGAAGAACGCCTCGATCCGGCGCCAGGCGTCGGCGGCGGACGCCGGCTCCGGCCCGGCGCCCATGACCTTGAAGACGGGCCGCAGGAACCACGGGCCCGTCTTCGCGTCGTTGAGGAACGAGTGCCCGGCGTTCGGGTACTCCAAGACGTCGTGCTCCACGCCGAGCCGCGTCAGGTGCGCGTCGAGCTTCTCCGCCGCCCCGGCCATGGCCTTGTCGCGGCCGCCGTAGCTCGCGACGACCGGGCAGGCGCCGTCGAGCACGTCGGGGGTCGACGGCAGCATGCCGTAGTTGACGGCGCTGGCGTCGAAGCCGTGCCCGCGCGTCGCCGCCATCAGCGCGAACCCGCCGCCCATGCAGAACCCGACGATGCCGACCTGACCGGTGCAGTCATCGCGGTCGACGAGCCACTGGCGGGCGGCGGCGATGTCCTGGAACGCCCCGCCCTGCCCGGACTGGAGCGCCTTGAAGGTCGCCCGCAGGCAGCGGCGCGCGCCACCGGCGCTGAAGAGGTCGGGCGCGATGACGACGTAGCCCATCGAGGCCAGGTGGTCGGCCTGGCGCCGAGTGACGTCCTCGAGCCCGAACGCCTCGTGGACGACGACGACGCCTGGCAGCCGCTCGGTGCCGGGCGGGCGGGTCGTGTATGCCGTGAGGCCGGGTGAGGTGCCCGGCACGGTCGTCTGCGTGGACAGGTTCGTCATGGCACCCATGGCGTCACTCTGTCACGACCCGCCAGCGCTGCGTCCGGGAGTCCGGTCGCCGAGGCAGCCACAACCCCGCCCGCAAGCCGACGGGCGCGGGGTCAGCCCGAGACGCAGGCGGAGGCCTCGCGCAGCATCGACGCGGGTGGTCCCTCGAGGCGCACCGGTCGGGCGATTCCGTCGAGGACGACGAAGCGCAGCAGCGCCCCCCTGGCCTTCTTGTCGCGGCGCATCGCGGCGAGCAGCGCGTCCCAGCGGTCGCCGCGGTAGGCGGCCGGCAGGCCCAGGCTCGTCAGCACGTCACGGTGGCGCGTGACG
>JBBRZC010000039.1:0-22574 GCA_038237075.1 Actinomycetales bacterium | reverse complement strand
GTAGGTGGTCAACGCCCCCCGGAGCCGCCGGGCCGAGATGCGCATCCGGTGGACCGCGCCCGGTGCGTCGAGGCGCACGTCGCGGTCCTGGTCGACCAGCCTGGCGAGGTGTTTGGCGAGGTGCGCCCGCAGCAGATCGGACGTGGCGGCCTTCCTCGCGAGCGCCTTCGGCTTGCGCGCCGGGGCCGGTGGCAGCCGGTCGCCGAGCGCCCGGGCCAGCTTCGACGGAGAGTCGGCGAGGCGCGCCCCAGCCACCGTCAGCGCCTCGTCGACCACCTCGAGGAGCCCGCGGTCGCCGTCGGCCAGCTCGACTTCCCACTCGCGCCAGCTCGTGGTGCCGCCACCCTCGAGGACCTCGGCGGTGACGGTGTCGTCGCACAGGTGCGCGAGCGTCTCGCCGCTCGGCGCGAGCAGCGGCGACTCGACCCGGACCGTCGAGAGCCGGACCACGGGGACGAGGTCGCGGCCCCGAACCACCGCCTGGACGAGGTCGCGCAGCGGCCGCGGCACCGTCCGCACCGTCCGGCCCAGCGGCAGGTGGCGTTCGGCGCGCTCGTCGGCGGCGGACGTCGTGGTCTTGAGGTGCCACCCCGCGTCGTCGCCACCGGTGCGCCGCCGCAGCGTGATGCGGGCCCGGGCCAGCGCGAGGTCGGCGGTGTCGAAGTAGGTGGCCTCGAGCCGGTGCTCGACGGCCGCGCCGACCCGCACCCCGTCGACGTCGGCCAGGTCGGGGAGGGGAGTGCCGACTGGAACGTCGTACTTGCGCTCGATCTCGGGCTGGCTGGACCCGCTGCTGAGGGGCATGGCTCATCATCGCGCAGCACGTCGAGGCGGCCGACACCGGTTCGCCCCACCGCAGCCGCGGCGGGCGTGCGCCCCTCGCTGGCACGCGCGCAGGCGTGGCGAACGCGCCCTGGCCGCGGACGGCATACCGGCTCCTGCGACGATGTGGCCCTTCGAGAGGGAGGTGCTGCCGTGCGGGTGCTGGTGACGGGTGCCGGGGGCTACGTCGGACGGCGGCTCGTGCCGGTGCTCCTGGAGTGGGGCCACGAGGTCACCGCGTCGTTCACCGACGTCGGCTCCGCGGCGCGCTTCCCGTGGGCGGACCGGGTCACCGCGGTGTCGATGGACGCCCTCGAGGCGGGACAGGTGCAGGCGGCGACCCGTGGCATGGACGCCGTGTTCTACCTCGTCCACGGCATGGCCGGGCCCGACTTCGTCGACACCGACGAGCGGGCGGCCCACCACCTGGCGCATGCCGCCATCGACAACGAGGTCGGGCGGATCGTCTACCTCTCGGGCATCGTCCCGCCCGCGGAGGACGACGCGCTCTCGCCGCACCTGCGCTCGAGGTTCGAGGTGGAGCGGATCCTCTCCGCCTCTGGCGTGCCGACCATCGCCGTCCGCGCCGCCGTCGTCCTCGGCAGCGGCTCGACCTCCTTCGAGATCGTCCGCCAGATCTCGGAGCGGATGCCGGTGCACGCCGTCCCGGTCTGGATGACGTCGCGGGTCCAGCCGATCGCGGTCGTCGACGCCATCGAGGTCCTCGCCCGGTGTCTCGACGTGCCCGCGGTGACCCGTTCCTACGACATCGGGGGGCCGGAGCAGCTGCGCTACGTCGACCTCCTCGGCCTGTATGCCGAGGTGGCCGGTCTCGTGCGCCCGCGCGTGACGCTGCCGCTCGTGCCCGCGGAGGTCGTCGGCTGGGCCGCCGGGCGGATCACCGACGTGCCCGCACCCGTCGTCGAGGCGCTCGTGCAGAGCCTGCGCCACGACATGGTGTGCAGCGAGGAGGACTTCCGGGTCGAGCTCCTCCCAGTGGGGTACCGCCTCCTCGGGATGCGCGAGGCGATCACCCGGGCGCTCGCCGACCCGACCCGGCCCTCAGGACCCGTCGACCACCCCGACCCGGAGCCTGTCGATCCCGACGACCTGGACCCGGCGGTGCTCGACCCCATGGGACCGCTGCCGACCGACCCCGAGTGGGCGGGCGGGGAGGTCTACGTCACCGACGGCCGACCGGTCCACGCCCCCCGCACCCCGGTGGCCGAGCTCCTCCTCGGGCGCAAGCGCCGGGACCAGCCGGTCGTCGACGAGCGCCCGGCCTAGCTGGAGCGTCGCCGAGGGCCGGCCGTCTCGTCGTCAGGCAGCTTGCGCCCTTCCGGGGACCATCCGCGAGCGGACCCGCGCGGTCGCCGCGAGAACGACGACCGCGGCGAGGACGGCGGCGACCGCGGTGACGGTCGACCGGGGCTCGTCCGAGGTCCGGCCCACGGCGATCCACGCCAGCCCCCAGGCCAGCGCTCCCGCCACCGCCCAGCGGCCGCCGAGCCGGGTGGCCATGAGCACGCCGACGGCAGCGGCGACGAGGAGGACGCCAACCGCCGCGGCCGCGCTGACCGCGGGAGCCGGGTCGACACCGGAGGAGACGAGGGCCGCCGTGACGTTGGCGCACGTCGCCACGGTGACCCAGCCGAGGTAGAGCCCGAAGGTGCCGTCGACGACGACCTTCTCCAGGGGGCTCTGCGCCGGCTGGCGGGTCAGCCGCAGGACGAGCACGCCGAGGGTGGCGACGAGCGCCGCGATGACGACGACGCTGACCCAGATCCAGCCCTGCTGGGTGACGAGGAGCCACACCGCGTTGAGGACCATCGACAGCGCCACCAGCCATCCCGTCGCCCGGGCCCGCTCCGTCACCGCGACGGCAGGGAGCCACTGCCAGACCGCGTATGCCGCGAGCCCGAGGTAGATGACCGACCAGATCGAGAACGCCGACACCGCCGGGGCGAGGAGGGTCGCGTCGGCGGCCAGCGCGCCGCCGGAGGACTCCTGGACGCGCGTGCCGAGCACCCCGACCCCGACCAGCGTCCCGACGACGCAGAAGACCTCGGCCGCGGTCACGCCGACCTGCCGTTGCCGGTCGCTCCGCGTCGCCGTCGCGGTGGGGGAGGTCGTCGTCATGGGCATGGTCGGCTCCGCTCGTCGGTGTCCGACGAGGGTATTCGAGCCGGGCGACGGCATACGGTGGGAGTTGTGCAGGTGCCCGACCCCGCAGAGCGGTTCGCGGCCGCACGGGTGGCCCGGCTCGCCACCCTGCGCGCCGACGGCCGTCCCCATCTCGTGCCCGTCGTCTTCGCAGCCGAGGGCGAGCGGGTCTGGACCGCGGTCGACGGGAAGCCGAAGTCGACCCGAGGGCTGGTGCGGCTCGCCAACATCGAGGCTGACTCGCGGGTCAGCCTGCTCGTCGACCACGCCGACGAGGACTGGTCACGGCTGTGGTGGGTGCGGGCCGATGGGCACGCGCGGGTCGTGCCACACGGGAGCCCGGAGGAACGCGATGGGCTCGCGGCTCTTCGCGCGAAGTACGCTCAGTACCAACTCGTTTCGCTGGACGGGCCCGTGATCTCGGTGTCGGTGGACCGCTGGTCGTCCTGGATCGCGAACTAGCCGCGGCCGCGCTGGGCCGAAGGTGGGTTGGGGTCTGAGTAGCAATCGCGCAGGATCCTCCGCCAAGCCCCAGCGTCCGTAGTCGGCGGTGGTGTCGGTGCGCCAGAAGCGGGTGTCGGCGAGGCGGGGGCTGAGCTGGTAGCCCAGGAGCCGGAAGAGGCCAGGCACGATGTCGCTGTAGCCGGCGGTGTCGCTCATCAGCTCGGTGGGGCGCAGGGAGGTCTGCTGCTCCAGGAGGCCCTCGAGGATGTAGAGGCTGTCGCGCAGAGCGCCGGGGTCAGCCGGCCGGGGTGGGAGGTGGCGGTAGAGGCTGGTGCGGGGGATGCCGGTCGTGGCGACGATGTCGGTGATGGTGTGGCGCAGTGGGCCGCCTAGGCGAGCTTGGTCGCGTCGACCACGCCGGGCCGGCGGCCCTTTCTGGTGGACACCCCGCGGGCGTGCGCGGCTCGCTCCTCGGAGTTGGCACGACGATCATGCACCGTATGGCGGCCCTGATCGGGAATCCAAACGGGACGGGTCTTACGGGACAAGATCGACAACGCACCCCCCATCTCGCCTTCGTCCGGGACGAATCAGCTGCCGTTGGCTTGACGGTCTCTCGCCAACCGCGTCAATGCGGCCACCAGCGGCACGAGGCCGGCTGCCGGCCAACGATCGCCGGTGTCGAGCAGCACGTCGTCCGGGCGCGCGCTGACCCGACCCAGTCGTGCGGCTGGACGGCCCGGTGGCGGAGGCTGAGACAGGCAGGACAGGAGTGGCCGAACGTCGCGAGCCATCCGTTCCACCCCCGCTCGATCGTGGGGACTCGAGGGCCGGCGGGGAGCCCGGCCTCGCGCAGTGCGTCACGCAGGTGCTGGGCAATGGACACGCCGGGGTCGTGGCCGAGGTCGAAGCACTCGAGGATCTCCGCTCGTGAGTCCCAGGATCCGGCGGCTTCCATTGCGGGCAACCGGGCCGAGCTCAACCCGCTCGGCGAGCTCACCGCGACGAGCGTGCCCCGCACGCCCACCCAGCAACCTGCGGATTCGTGAGCGCCGGCGGTCAGATCCGCACCAGCTGTTGCTCGAGGTCGCGAAGCACCCGCGTGGCATCGTCGCGCTCGTCACCCACTCGGAAGAAGAGGCCGCGCACCACGGCCTTCCAGTTCTGTCGGGGCACGTCGTCCGCCCCCTTCTCGGCGCAGCGGCCCGCGAACGCCACGATCTCGTCGAGGGCCGCGGCTCGACGTCCCACTGCGGAGCAGAGGGCCTGCGCGAGCCGATCCTCCTCCTCGCCGTCGTAGACCCGTGGCGAGCGGGAGACGAGGGTGGCCACACCCGCGACGATGATCCGTTGTGCCGCGTCGTCCGAGCCGGGGTCGACGAGCAGCTCATCGGCCAGATCGGCGGCGTGAGCCACGACGTGCGCCCATCCTGCCCCCTCGACGCGCGAACGGAAGTCGTTCTCGTGCTCGACGACGGCCTGCCAGGCGAGGCGCCCTCGCTCGCCGCGATCACGCCCCAGGAAGGGTGAGGCGTTCTCACGGTGGTGCAGCACCGCGAGGAGCTCGAGCGTGAAGCTGCGGCCGAAGACACCGTCCTCCCCTTCGGGAGCGCCCACCCCGGACAAGGGGCCCTGGTCGCGCAGGGCGTGGTCGTAGATCGCCCGTGCTGTGTCGTCGGCGACCGGGTCATCACCGAGCACGGCATCGATGAGACCGCTCAGCGCCGTCTCGTCGCGCACGTGCTCGTCCGGCGAGGCGAGGTCGGTGACCCACTGAGTCAGCGTCTCTAACGGTTGCGTCATGTCTGCTCCGTCTCTCCAGGGGCTGCCATCCGTTGCCGAAGGTCTCGCACCCAGCCGCGGCGCGAGCGCAGCATGAGCACCAGGACGAGCACCTGCGTCCCACCTTCGATCAGCAGGGTCAGCGCCCCGTCGGTGACCAAGAGGACGTCGCCGGTCTCGAGACCGGCTCGCAGCCGCTGCAGCCCCTGGCCGAGGAGCAGGACGATAGCTGGCAGCAGGAGCACGGCGAACGTCGACAACGCCGCCGCCGTCCCCAGCACCATGACCCATGCGTAGCGCGAGACCACCCGTCGGTCACGGTCGTCGAGGCGCGCGAGGGGATCGTCGCTCCCCCGGTGTCCGAGTAGGCGCGCCAGGGTGTGCAGCGTGAGGACGGTCGCGTCCTCGAAGAGGTTACGGGTGCGAGCCAGCTCGGCGAGGACGAAGTAGACGTCGGTCCTCATGCAGAGCTGGAACTGCCCTGCCACCCCGACCAGGATGAGCACCACGGCGGCTGCGGCTAGGGCATCGGGGATCGGCGCGAGCTTGAGGGCCCGAGCGACGATCAGGACGGAGGCCAGGACGAGGTCGGTGACCATGCCGGCGAGATAGGTGCGGAGTCTGTCCCGGCGGCTGGCAGCCCATAGGCCCGAGACGTCGGTCTGCGCCACAAGCGAGTAGAGCCGGGTGCCCAGGGAGATGCGGGCCGGCACCCCCGACGCTCGGGCAGAGACGAGGTGCGAGAGCTCGTGGAGGGCGACGACGGCCAGGAAGAGCAGCGTCGTTACCAGCAGCACGACCGAGGTGCTCGTGGTGAACAGCAGGTCGTGAAAGCTTGGACGTGTCCGCGGCACGACGACGAGGGTGACGACGCCCGCCACGACGGCCACCGCGTAGAGCAGCAGCGCCACGGGGACGACGAGGAAGCGCACGTGGTCTGGTGTAGGGATCCCGCTAAGCGTATCGCTACCGACATAGGCGACGGCCATCGGGTAGTCCCGTCGTCGAAATCGACCTCTCCGCGGAAGAGCTCGCCGCCCTCGACTCCCTCGACACCGGGGTGCGCGGCGGCCCCGAGCCCGAGGACGTCACCCGCGAGGCCTTCGGTCGGGAGATCCCGGAGGCCTGAGGGCCCGGCGGCCCGGGGACCGGCGCCGGTGGGGGACCGCAGTCAGCCGGCCGGGGCGACGGTGCGCCGCATGACGGTGTTCTTCATCCCCTTGGGCCGCACGAAGTCGAAGCCGCAGCGCTCGTACATCGCCCGGGTGCCGTTGTAGAGGAACGAGGAGGACATCTTCTTCTCGCCGGGCACGTGCGGGTAGCCCTCGACGACGCCGCCGCCTGCCTGGGAGATCAGGTCGACCGCGCCGAGGAGCGCGGTCTCGGCCAGCCCGCGCCGACGGTATCGCTTGTCGACAAAGATGCAGGTCACCCGGTAGTCGGGGGTGAGGTCGGCCTCGGCATCGTACTGCTTGCGGTGGTGGATGTTGGGTAGCTCGGCCGGCGTGCCGTACTCCGCCCACGCCACCGCTTCGCCGCCGCCGTCGACGACGAGCGCCGCGTGGGCCGCGCCCTGCTCGACGTAGCGCTTCTTCAGCGCTCGGTTGGCCTCCGCGCCCTGGCCGCGCTCGTCGCTGTCGGGGTGGAACCAGATGCACCAGCAGCCGCCGAAGATCCCGTTGTGGCGGGCGACCATGGCGTCGAACATCGTCCAAGTGTCGAGTGTGAGCGGGACGATCTCGAGTCCCTCGGGTGTGTCGCTCATGGCGGCACGCTAGCAAGGGTCCCGGACGACCTGCGTCCACTTTCCGGTTTCGGGCTCGGGATCCCGGTCCGTCAGGGCACGGTGTCCTCGCGAAGCGGCGAGAGCGTGCGGGACGGTCGGGGGTACCCCACCAGCGCTCCGGCTCGTGCTCAGGTGCTCGACGTCCACGGGGTGCCGCCCGGCCGGCCGCTCGAGATCAGGTGCGCCAGAGCACGGTCGTGTGCTTGAGAACAGTCCATGCACCGTGCGGGGACACAAGACCCTGCTCGGCGGGCCGCGTCGCCCGACTCGTCCCGCAACGGTACTGCAGGAACTCATCGAGGCCGAAGCCGCGGAGGTCATCGGTGCCACCCGTTACGAGCGGTCCGAGTCCCGCACCAACGAGCGCAACGGTCTCGGCCACGGATGCTGGCCACTAAGGCCGGTGACATCGACCTGCGAATCCCGAAGCTGCGCAAGGGTTCGTTCTTCCCGCTGATCCTCGAGCCCCGCCGGCATATCGATAGGGCGTTGTACGACGTGGTGTTGGAGGCCGACGTCGCTGGCGTGTCCACCCGCTCCGTCGACGACCTGGTCGCTGCACTCGGGATCGACTCGGGCATCTCCAAATCGGAGGTCTCGCGCATCTGCGCCGGCCCGGACGAGAAGGCTGGACCACACCGGCTTCCCTTACGTCTACCTCGATGCGACCTACCTGCACGTGCGCAACAGCACCTCGCAGGTGGTGTCGATGGCCGTCATGGTGGCGACCGGCATCACCACCGACGGCGGTCGTGAGGTCCTCGGGCTCGACGTGGGCGACAGCGAGGACGAGGTGTTCTGGCGCGGCTTCCTCACCGCGCTGAAACGCCGTGGCCTCTCGGGGTGCGGCTGGTCAACTCCGACCAGCACGCCGGTTCCGTGGCGGCCCTCAAACGCAGCTTCCAGGGCAGCAGACACCAACAGATGCCTGGTGCACTTCGCCCGGATCTGTTGGCACACGTGCCCAAGACGCACACCGACATGGTCGCCTAGCCGCCAGGGACGGCCCGCGAGGCCAGGAGCCGGGCGAGCAGCCCCTCGAGGTCGACGAAGGCGAACCGGATGCTGGAGTCGCTGCACCCGTAGGGGAGCACCACGCTGTCACCGTAGACCATGGCGCCGCAGGAGTAGACGACGTTGGGCACGTAGCCCTCCCGCTCGTCCGCCTGGGCGGTGAGGAGCGGCTCGTCGAGCACGCCGAGGACGTGCGTCGGGTCGCCGAGGTCGAGCAGCAGCGCACCCATCCCGTAGGTGCGCACCGGGCCCACCCCGTGGGTCAGCACGAGCCAGCCAGAGCGCGTCTCGAGCGGAGACGCGCACACCCCGAGCTGGATGAGGTCCCAGACGTGGCTCGGGCGCTGGACCTCGACGGGCGGGCCCCACTCCGTGGCGTCCTGGGACGTCGCGACACTGAGGTTCTGGCCGTCCCATCGCGACATCGCCCAGAACTCGCCATTGACGCGGCGGGGGAAGAGCGCCATGCCTTTGTCCTTGGCCGCGAGGCCGATCTGCTGCCGGACGGAGAACGTCGTGAAGTCGTCCGTCTGGATGAGCTGGGGGGCGACACGCATCCCGTCGTATGCCGTGTAGGTGGCGTAGTGGGTCACCGCGCCGTCCTCGCCGACGAAGCGCACGAACCGGGCGTCCTCGAGGCCGTGGCTCTCCGCAGGGCTGTGCGGAAAGATCACCCGCTCGGACAGGTCGCGCTCGGGCGGGAACACGAGGTCATAGCTGTTGGCGGCGAGCTGCCTGATCTGGCCGGCCAGCCCGTCCTGTCCCGGGATGCCGCCGCGATCGAGCTCGCTGGAGGAGAGGACCTGGTCGAGGTGCTCCCACGTGAAACGCGTTGGCAGCTGGCGCATCACGGCCTCGGCGAGGAGGGCCTGGCCCCGCTCCGCCAGGGCGGCCCGGAGGGACTCCCGCGACATGGCGGCGGGCGCGACTCGTCCGATGCTGAGCCGGGGGAGCGGCTCGTCGACCCGCACGTCATCGTCGGGCCCGACGACTCCGGTGCGGAACCCGATGCTCGAGACATGGCCCTCGCCGACGGCCCGCACGCTCATGACGAAGCGCAGCTCTCCGGGGGCGAGACCCTCCTGGTCCGGGTGGGGCACGATCGAAGGGTTGAAGAGCGCCGCCGACTCGACGGCGAACTCCTGGGTCAGGAACGCGCCGATGAGCAGCTCACGCTCGGGCGAGACCACCGTCCCGGCCGGGACCCGGTGCGACATCAGATGGAAGTGCTCGCGGAACGTGGCGAGCAGGTCTGCGTGGCGGTGCGAGAAGTCCCGCACCGTGACGGCCAGCTCGGCCGTCACGGCGTCCTCGGACAGCGCCAGGATGCGGGCCATGACCGCCTCGGCTCGCGAGATCCCGGGGCTCGGGACCTCGTGGCCGGGCACCATGGGCCGGGCGATGACCCGGGCTGGGTCGGGGCGCAGCACCAGCGATGTGCGGCGGACGAGATCCGTGCCCACGCTCACGAGGCCGTGACGAGCAGCCGGGTCAGGTGCTGGAACGTCGTCAGCATGGCCAGGGTCGACTCGGCGCCCTGGTTCTCGTTGCGGCCCAGCGCCTCGAGCCCGTCGTAGCCCCCGCCGGACGCGGCGTCACACATCGCGACCCCCCCGTCGTTGGCGCCCTCGAACCAGGCTGCGCAGGACACCAGCGCCCGTTGCCAGGCCACGTCGCCCGTGACGTCGGAGGCGCGGGCGCACGCGTCGGCCAACGCCGCGACCTCGATCGGCTGCTGGTCGAACCCGGGGCGCGGCTCCCCGGGCGCCCAGCCGCCCACCGGGGTCACGGAGAGGTGGTCCCCACGGGTCTCGACGTCGAGCAGCCATCGCAGCAGCCCTAGCCCCTCCGCGGTCCACCGCGGCTCGTCGAGCAGGGAGCCGGCGGCGATGAGGACCTCGGGGATGGCGGCGTTCGCGTAGTGCAGCCGCGGTTCCGGCCACGGCCACGAAGCCGTGGTTCCCGCCGAGACCGCGCGGACCACCGCCGCGCCGGTCCTTCCTGGCGTCGCCTGCGGCATACCCGACACCCGATGTGCGGCGTCGGCGAGGAGGGACCTGGCGGGGCGGTGCTCGGGGTGCCGCTGGAGCACGTCGGCGGCCCCGAGCGCCCCGAACACCATGGACCGCAACGAGGGCGAGCGGTGCCGAGCCCCGGCCTCGAAGCGGGCCAAGGGCTCGTCCCCGAGCCATGGAGCGCGTGCGGCGGCGGTGCCGAGTCCCCAGAGGGCCCGCCCCCAGCAGTCGTCCACGCCGGGGTGGTCGGTCCACCGGCCCGTCACCGACAGCCGGTTGTGGAACCGGCCATCGGGGTCCTGGGCCGCACCGAGGAACCTCAGGTAGGTCTGCGACAGACGAGCGGTGGTCGGGTCGGCGCCGGGCTGGCGGGCGACAACGACGAGCCCCCGGGCCACGTCGTCCACGCAGTAGCCGTGTTCGGGTCGGGGCTGGGTGAACCGGGCATGCTCGAAAAGCCCGACGTCGTCCGTGAGCCGGCAGAGGTGCTCGAAGCTGACCAGGGCGGGGGAGGTCACGCGCTGGCCCGCGCGGGCTGCGCCTGCCTGAGTTGGCGCGTGAGGCGGCGGTACTCGTCCGCGACCGCCGGCCAGAGCAGTCTCGGGGCGATCCGGCTCGCCTCGGCCGTCATCGCCGCGGCCAGCCCGGGCTCGGTCAGCACCCTGCGCAATGCCGCTGCGAGCGCGGCCGGGTTCTGCCGATCCACGAGGAGCCCGGCCCCGCTGGACAGGAGCTCCTGCGCGTGGGGGAAGGCTGTCGAGACGACGGGCCGACGTGCCGTGACCGCCTCGACGAGGACGCCCGAGGTGACCTGCTCCTGGGAGTCATAGGGCAGGAGCACGACATCGGCGGTGTGGACGAGGCGCAGCAGGTCTGCGGTGGAGAGGTAGCGCGCGTCGAAGACCACGAGATCCTCCACGCCGAGCTCGGTGACCTGGGCCTCCAGGCCGTGGCGGTAGCGCTCGCCCTCTCGTTCGACGACCTTGGGGTGGGTCTCACCGACGACGTGGTAGACGGGCAGCGGGTCCGCGTCACGCAGCTCGGCCATGGCGGCGATGGCCCACTCGATCCCCTTGCCGGTGCCGAGCAGGCCCCAGGTGAGGATGACGGGGCGGCGACCGTCCTCGTGCTCCTCGGGCGCCGGTCCGGGCTTCGGCACCGTGCTCGGGCGGCGGTCGAGCGCGCCGTGCGGGATGACGCTGACCTTCGCCGGGTCGACGGCGTAGCCCGCCCGCAGGCGGTCGCTGGCCGTCTCGGTCATCGTGACGACGGCGTCGCTGAGGGCCACGAGCTCCTCCAGGATCTCTCGCTGGTGCGGCGTCGGCTTCGTCTGCACCGTGTGCAGGACGGAGATGACCGGCACGGTGACGGCCCGTAGGACGTCGAGGACGTCGGCGCCGTCGGTGCCGCTGAAGATGCCGTACTCGTGCTGGACGATGGTCACGTCGTACGTGTTGAGCCGTGCGGCGGCCAGGGCTGCGCCGTCGGGCTCGCCGCGGACCCACTGGTGGTCCACCGCGCCGACCGGCGACGGCTCGGGCGTGTCGACGACGGCCACGACGCCAACGGCGTCGGACGGCGACGTCAGGGCAGCGAGGAGCGCCCCGCTGAACGTCGCGAGCCCGCACTGGGTGGGGGCGTAGGTGCTGAGGATTCCGTAGGACGTGGTCATGGAGCGTCCTTCCACGAGGTGCGACGGCGTCGTCTCCGACACCGGGGAACGGCGCTCGACGGCCGTATGCGTGCGCGCTCTGTGCGCCAAGGAGGCCTCGTCCGTCAAGTCAAGAGGTGGCCCGCGATCACGACGACGTCGTCTGTGACAGTGCCCCCCCTACAGGGCAACCGAGGAGGCGAGAATATCACCGGACACGGAATGGGGCCTGTCGAGCGTAGGGTCGGCTCGGCACGGCATACGCAGACCGTCTCGGACGAGGTATGCCGTCGGCCGCAGACGTGAGCCAGTGGACGGAGTGCCCGTGCGGATCGGCGTCCTCGCCTCCATCGCCCACCGCCTCCCGCCGGTCTCCTACGGCCCGTGGGAGCAGATCGCGTCGACGCTGGCCGAGGGCTTCGTCGCCCGTGGCCACGAGGTCACTCTCTTCGCCACCGCGGACTCGTCGACCGGCGGCCGCCTGCACGCGGTCGCCCCGGGGGGCTACGAGGAGGACCCGAGCCTCGACGCGAAGGTGTGGGGGGGCCTGCACATCGCCGCCGCGTTCGAGATGTCCGGTGAGCTCGACGTGCTTGCCAACCACTTCGACTTCCTGCCGCTGACCTACAGCAGGCTGGTGGCGACACCGGTGGTGACGACGATCCACGGCTTCTCGTCGGAGGGGATCGTGCCCGTCTTCAGGGCCTACGACGACATCGCCCACTACGTGGCGATCAGCGATGCGGACCGACACCCTGACCTGCGCTACGCGGCGACGATCCACCACGGCATCGACACGTCGCAGTTCACCCCGGTGCCCATGGCCGGCGACCACCTGCTCTTCCTGGGACGGATCCACCCCGACAAGGGCACCCACCTCGCGGTGGAGGTGGCGCACCGGACCGGTATGCCGCTGGTCATCGCCGGCATCGTCCAGGACGCGGCATACTTCCGCGACGTCGTGGCCCCGCACGTCGACGGCTCAGGCGTCTCCTACGTCGGCCCGGTCGGTCCGCGCGAACGCGACGCGCTCCTCGGGGGCGCCGCCGCCCTCTTGCACCTCATCTCGTTCGCGGAGCCCTTCGGTCTGTCGGTGGTCGAGTCGCTGGCGACCGGGACGCCGGTCATCGCGACGCCGCTCGGCTCGATGCCGGAGCTGCTCCGCGACGGGGTGACCGGGTTCCTCGTGGCCGACGTCGACGCGGCCGTCGCGGCGGTCGGGCGCCTCGGCGAGATCGACCGGACCCGCTGTCGTCAGGAGGCGGTGACCCGGTTCGGGGCCGACCGGATGGTCGACGACTACCTCGCCCTCTTCACCGACGTCCTGTCCGGGCGGGCGGGTCGAGGCACGCGCGGGGCAGCTCGAACCACATGAGCCCCTGCGGGAGCGTCTCGAGGCACGGGTGCCCGTCGGTGGCAGGGGGTGACGGGGGCAGGTCGGGGCGGCTCGCGAGGATGCGGCGGGCCTGCGCCACGCTCTCGCGCAGCGTCGGCGCGACCCCCGGCGAGGGGTGCGGGTGGCGCATCGCCCCCGTGGCGTCGTAGCCGACGTCGCGCAGCCGCACGACCGGCTCGCCGGGGTCGCGACGGTGCCGCCAGAGCCCGGTCGCGGGGTCGAACCGGTAGTCACGCAGGAGGCGCCGCCCGTGCTCGGCGACGAGCTCGACCGCGTCGATGACGTGGTCGACGTCCTCGTCGGGCATGACGTAGCTCAGGGTGACGCGCACCCAGCCGGGCTTGAGTCCCTCGCAGCCGGACTCGAGCACCCGCTGGTATGCGTGGGAGCGCTCGTCGTCGATGCCGAGGAGCCGGTGGCCGTAGGGTCCCGCGCACGAACAGCCGCCCCGGGACTGGATGCCGAAGAGGTCGCCGAGGAGGGCCACGACGTAGTTGTGGTGCAGCAGCTCGCCGCCCTCCGGTCGGACGCGGAAGGAGACGATGGCGAGGCGCTCGGCGTCGACGTCGCCGAGAATCTCGATGCCCGGGTGACGCCGCCAGCGGTCGAGCACCCGGGACAGCAGCTCCACCTCGCGGCGCCGGATCGCCTCGACGCCCACGGCCTCCTTGAGCTGGAAGGCGAGCGCGGCCCGGACGGCTCCGATGATGTCGGGCGTCCCGCCCTCCTCGCGCGCCTCCACGTCATGCACGTAGGCGTGCCCCGTGCCGGAGACGAAGGTCACCGTGCCGCCGCCTGGCACGACCGGGACGGTGTTGGTCGCGAGGCTCCGGCGCAGGAGCAGTATGCCGGGGGTGCCGGGGCCGCCGATGAGCTTGTGGGGGCTGAGGAAGACGGCGTCCTTGGCCTCCTCCGGGCGCGGCGGTCCCGTCGGCGTCCGCCGGCCGTTGACAGCGAGGTCGACGTACGGCGCGGCCGCTGCGAAGTCCCAGAACGCCAGGGCGCCGTGACGGTGCAGCAGGGCGGTCAGGGTGTGGGTGTCGGAGAGGATCCCGGTGACGTTGCTGGCTGCCGAGAAGGAGCCGATGCGCAGCGGGCGGCCCGCGTGGTGGACGAGCTCCTCCTCGAGGTGCGCCGCGTCGATGTGGCCGAGGGCGTCGGCGCGGATCGGGACGACGTCGGCGACGGTCTCGCGCCACGAGATCTCGTTCGAGTGGTGCTCGAAGGGGCCGACGAAGACGACGGGCCGCTCGTCGGCGGGGATCCGCTCGGCCAGCGACCACCTGCGGTCGAGGTCGGCGGGGATGCGCAGGTTGAGGATGCCGATGAGCTTGTCGACCGCGGCGGTGGCGCCCGACCCACAGAAGATCACGGCGGTGTCGTCGTCTCCGCCGGCCGCCCGGCGGATGAGGATGCGCGCCTCCCGGCGCAGCCGGGTGGTCTGGAGCCCCGTACGGCTGGCCTCGGTGTGGGTGTTGGCGTAGACCGGGAGTACCTGATCGCGCAGGTAGTCCTCGATGAAGGAGAGGGAGCGCCCGGACGCGGTGTGGTCGGCGTAGACGATGCGCCTGGGGCCGTAGGGTCCATCGAGGGTGTGGTCGGCCCCGATGACCGAGCTCCCGATGTGCTCGATGAGGGCACGGGAGGCGCCGTCGGTCGGCGGTCCCTCGCCGGGCTCGAGCACCGGGGTCTGCGTCGACGACATGGTGCCACCATACGAGTCGCGCATCGTCGCTCGCTCAGATGAAGAGAAGCTGAGCTCCCTCGGTCTTATCGATGAAGTCGCTCGCGCTGATGATGCCTTCCACCTCGTCGTAGAGGTCGTCCTTGGTGAGGTGGTTCATGTCGGCCGACATCCGGCAGGCCCAGAGGTGACCGCCCGAGGCGACGATCTGCTCGAGGAAGTCGGGCACCTCCGGCACGTCGAGCTCGGCGATCGACGCGCGCAGGCGCGAGGTGGCCAGCGCGGTCATCCCCGGGAGGCCGCCGAGGCCTTGGGGCATGTGCGTGGCGGTGTTGCCGAGCATCGTCATCTTGAGGTCGGCCATGGTCTTCTTGTTGATCATGTCGAACCCCCAGAACGTGAAGAACAGGTGCGTCTCGACACCCTCGCCGAGCGCTGCGTTGGCCAGGATCAGCCCGGGGTAGGCCATGTCGAGGCTGCCCTTCGAGCAGATGATGGCGAGCTTGCGCCCGGTCTGCACCGTGTCGAACGAGGGCACGAGCGGCGCGGTCTTGGGCGTGGTGATGGTCATGGTGTTCTCCTTGGACTGTGACGTCGGGGTTTGGGGCTGGGGTGCGATGTCGGGGTCAGACACGGCCGGGGTCAGACACGACCAGGTTCAGACTCAGCCGGGTCAGACACAGCCGTGCGGCTTCGGGAGACCGGCGATGTAGGCCATCTTCTTGGCCGGCTTCTGGGGAAAGAGCTGGAAGAGGGTCCTCGTCGGGATGCCTCCGACCGTGCTCACGCGTCGCAGCGTCGGGGTCTCGCCCTTGTCGGCGAAGTCCTGCCGCAGGAAGCGGATCGCCTCCCAGTGCGCGTCGGTGAGGTCGACCGAGATCTGGGCCGCCAGGGCCCGCGCGAGGCCCTCGTCCCACTCGGCATACTCAGTCATGAAGCCCTCGGGGTCGACGTTGATCTCGTGGTCGTCGATGGTGGTGACGGGCATGGGGCTCGCTCCTCGTTCTCGGTGTGGTGCTTGCTGGTCGTCCGGTTGGTTGGTGGTGCCTCAGGTGGTGATGCGCTGCTCGGCTGTCTCCGGCTCGAGGATCTTGCCGAGCATCGACATCCGAGCCGGCAGCGGCACCGGCCGCCCCGGGAGCAGGACGTTCCAGTAGATCCATCGGAACGCGAGCTTGCCGAGGTGGTTGGCGCGGGTCTCCTTGAGCAGGGACATCGGCCCGACGACGGGCAAGGGGTAGGTGCCGGGGAGGGGCTCGGTGTCGTAGTTGAAGTCGATGAGCAGGGCCTTTCCGTGCCCCGACTCGATGAAGCAGTTGGCGTGGCCGTCGAACGACCCCGTCATCGGCCTGCCCTCGATGTGCTCGAGGAAGTTCTCGACGAAGATCTCGACCGCGAAATGCGCCACCGACCCGGCCTTGGAGGCCGGGATGTCGCTCGCGTCCCCGACGGCGAAGATCGCGGGGGAGGCCTTCGACAGCAACGTGTTCCTGTCGACGGGCACGTAGTTGAGCTCGTCGCCGAGGCCCGAGCGGGCGACGAAGTCGGCTCCCATGTTCAGCGGCACCGTGACGAGCAGGTCGAAAGGCACCTCACGCTCGTCGTAAGAGACGAGGGTTTTCGCCTCTTGGTCGATCCGCTCGACGAGGAAGTCCGCCTCGACGATGACCTTCCGCTCGTCGAGAAGCGACCCGAGCCGCGCCGACGCGACCGGTTTGGTGAAGGCCCCGCCCAGCGGTGTCACGAAGACGAGCTCGACCCGGTCGCGCAGGCCGCGGTCACGCAGCCAGGCATCGGCGAGGAACGTGAACTCCAGCGGCGCGACAGGGCACTTGATCGGCATGTCGGTGATGTGGACGACGAGCCGGCCATGGTCGAAGTGCGCGAGGGCGTCGCGCAGCGCCAGGGCTCCCTCGTAGGTGTAGAAGTCGAAGATGCTCCGCCGCCACTCGGCGCCGAGCATCCCGGGCGTCTGGTCCGGACGCACCGACGTCCCCGAAGCGATGACGAGGTAGTCGTACGAGAGGCTGCGGCTGTCGGTCAGCCGCACGGTCTTCGTCGCGATCTCCACCTGGTCGACCTCGCCGACGACGAAGTCGACGTCGTCGGGCAGGAACACGTGCCGCGAGCGGGTCACCTGCTCGGGGGTGTAGGTGCCGAACGGGAGGAACAGGAAGCCGGGCTGATACCGGTGCAGGTCGTCGTGGTCGACGACCGTGATCGCCCACTCGTCCCTCGGGAGGCGTCGCCTCAGCTTGTTGACGATCATCGTGCCGGCGGTGCCGGCTCCCAGCACGAGCAGGTGCCTCTTCATTTCCGCTCCTTCGGTTTCCCCCACGAGCGACGCTAGGCCGGGTTGGGAGGCTCCGTCAGGGCCAATGGTCCCTTACCCCCAGGGGTATGCCGTCCTTTCAGGTCGCCGGGCCCGTCTCGTCGCGCACGAGTGTGACCCAGACCACGGAGGGATGCGGGAACCCGAAACAGACTTCGGGTCGCCGGCGGCTCGGCAGTACGCTGGTTCCCCGACGTAGACAACTCAACGAGGACACCGGCAGGTGGCCCCCAACGCAACCAGGCTGTCGCAACCAACGAGAAGGCGCGGGTGGGCATGGAACCGGGCCAGGAGCCACTCGCCACTGCGTCGCCGGAGACCGCGGCACCGCAGACCGCGCGACCCGAGCCGCTGGACTTCGCGGACCTCCCGCGCCTCGAACTGGAGCAGGCGATCAGCGTGCTCACCGCGCGGGCCCAGGACGTCCTCGACGCGCAGGGCCGGCTGAGGAAGCTGCTGCGGGCCAACGCCCTCGTCGTCGACGAGCTGGACGTCGACGCGGTCATGCGTCACGTCGTCGCCGCGGCGGCCGACCTGGTCGGCGCGCGTTACGGCGCCATGGGCGTGGTCCGCGACGGCGTGATCGAGAGCTTCGTCCACGTCGGGATGGAGCCCGAGCTCGTGGCCCGGATCGGTGGTCTGCCCCGAGGTCTCGGCATCCTCGGCCTGCTCGCGAGACATCCCGAGCCCATCCGGCTGCGCGACCTGGGCGAGCACCCTGCTGCCGCAGGGTTCCCCACCGACCACCCTCGGATGTGCAGCTTCCTCGGCGTCCCCGTGCGGGTGCGCGGTGAGGCCTTCGGCAACCTCTACCTCACCGACAGCGTCAACGGGGAGTTCAGCTCCGACGACGAACAGCTCGTCGTGGCCCTGGCGGCCACCGCCGGGGTCGCCATCGCCAACGCCGAGCTGTTCGACGAGAGCACCCGCCAGGGCCGCTGGCTCGCGGCGTCCACCGAGCTGACCCAGCAGCTGTTCGCCGGGCACGACGCCCCCCTCGACGTCGTGCTGCGCCACGCCGCCCGGGGGGCCGGCGCCGACGTGGCCGTGCTCGTCATGTGCGTCGATGACGACCACGTCCGGGTGGAGGCCTCGTGCGGCATACCTCCCGGCCTCGTCGGGCAGGTCCTGCTGACCGACGGGCTCCTCGCCGGCTCGGTCATCCGCTCCGGGAGCCCGCTCCTCGCCGACGAGCCCGTCAGCGAGTTCGAGACGGTCCTCGGAGGCCGGCTGCCCGTGACGGCGGCGATCGCGGTGCCCCTCCACGGCGCCGAGAACCGTGTGCTCGGAGCGATGACCCTCGGACGCACGCCGACCGCACCGCCGTTCACCGAAGCCGACTGCGACGCCGTGGCCGGCTTCGCGAACCACGCGGGGCTGGCCGTCGAGCTCGACCAGGCCCGGGTCCAGCGCGACGCGCTGGTGCTCCTGCAGGACCGGGAGCGCATCGGCAAGGAGCTGCACGACCACGTCATCGCGGAGCTCTTCGCCGTCGGGATCGGCCTCCAGGGGCTGATGGGCCGGCTCGCCGGCAACGAGCAGCGGGAAAGGGTCGAGGGTTACGTCACGGCGCTCGACGCCACGATCCGCACCATCCGCGAGTCGGTCTACGAGCGCCCCGACGACCCCGGCCGTTCGAAGCCGACCGGATGACGCCGACGAGGTGACCCCGCAGCGATGACCCCGTTGGCTCCGACCGCGGTGACGTCGGCCCCGGTCATGTCGAACCCCGCGGTGAGGGGAGAATGGGGGGCGATGACCTTGCCTGACGCCCTGGCCGCCTGGGGCGGCTCCCGCCCCGACCCCGACGCCGTCTTCACGGCGTTCACGGCGTGGACCCTCGAGCAGGGGCTGACCCTCTACCCCGCCCAGGAGGAGGCGCTCATCGAGGTCGTCTCCGGCGCCAACCTCATCGTGGCGACACCGACCGGGTCGGGGAAGAGCCTCGTGGCCACCGGCGCCCACTTCGCCGCCCTGGCCGCGGGGGGCCGCACCTTCTACACGGCCCCGATCAAGGCCCTGGTGTCCGAGAAGTTCTTCGCACTCTGTGACGTTTTCGGCGCCGAGCGGGTCGGGATGATGACCGGCGACGCCGCCGTCAACGGCGGAGCCCCGATCATCTGCTGCACCGCGGAGGTGCTCGCCAACATCGCCCTGCGCGAGGGCGCCGCCGCAGACGTCGCACAGGTGGTCATGGACGAGTTCCACTTCTACAGCGAGCCCGAGCGGGGGTGGGCCTGGCAGGTGCCGCTGCTCGAGCTGACCCGGGCCCAGTTCATCCTCATGTCGGCGACGCTCGGCGACACGACGCGGTTCGAGGAGGACCTCGTGCGCCGCACCGGCCGGCCGACCGCCGTCGTGGCCACCGGGGAACGGCCGGTGCCGCTCAGCTACCACTGGGCGACGACGCCGCTGCACGAGACGCTCGAGGAGCTGCTCGCGACCCACCAGGCACCGGTCTACGTCGTCCACTTCACCCAGGCCGCCGCCCTCGAGCGCGCCCAGGCGCTGATGTCCGTCAACGTGTGCAGCCGCCCCGAGAAGGACGCGATCGCGACGTTCGTCGCCGGTTTCCGCTTCTCCGCGGGGTTCGGGACGACGCTCTCGCGGCTCGTGCGGCACGGGATCGGCGTCCACCACGCCGGCATGCTGCCGAAGTACCGGCGCCTCGTCGAGCAGCTCGCGCAGCAGGGGCTGCTCAAGGTCGTCTGTGGCACGGACACCCTCGGCGTCGGCATCAACGTGCCCATCAGGACCGTCCTGTTCACCGGCCTGACGAAGTTCGACGGCACCCGGCAGCGGCTGCTCAAGGCCCGCGAGTTCCACCAGATCGCCGGCCGGGCGGGGCGGGCCGGCTTCGACACGGCCGGGACGGTGGTCGTCCAGGCGCCCGACCACGTCGTCGAGAACGCCCGCCTGGTGGCCAAGGCTGGGGACGACCCCAAGAAGCAGCGCAAGATCCAGCGCCGCAAGGCGCCGGACGGCTTCGTCGGCTGGTCGCAGGACACCTTCGACCGGCTCGTCTCCGCCGAGCCGGAGGCCCTCGTCTCGCGGATGCGGGTCACCCACTCCATGGTGCTCAACGTCCTCGCGCGACACGAGGACCCGTTCCGCGTGATGCGCCGGCTGCTGCGCGACAACGACGAGGACCCGCGCCGACAGGTGCGCCACGTGAGGCAGGCGGTCCAGATCTACCGGTCACTGCTCGCGGCCGGTGTCGTCGAGCGCCTCGAGGCACCGGACGAGTACGGCCGGATGGCCCGGCTCGTCCTCGACCTCCAGCTCGGGTTCGCGCTGAACCAGCCGCTGTCCGCCTTCGCGCTGGGGGCCGTCGACCTCCTCGACCCCGACTCCACGGCATACGCGCTGGACGTCCTCTCCGTCGTGGAGGCGACCCTGGAGGACCCCCGAGCGATCCTCCTGGCCCAGCAGTACGCGGCCCGCGGGGAGGCCGTCGCACAGATGAAGGCCGACGGGATCGAGTACGACGAGCGGATGGAGCTGCTCGACGAGGTCACCTGGCCCAAGCCCCTCGAGGAGCTGCTCGGGGCCCTCTTCGGGGCCTACCGGCAGAGCCACCCCTGGGTGCCCGAGGAGGCCCTCTCACCGAAGTCGGTCGTCCGTGACATGTACGAGCGGGCCATGACGTTTGGCGAGCTCGTCGCCTTCTACAAGCTGAGCCGCTCGGAGGGGGTCGTCCTGCGCTACCTGTCCGACGCCTACAAGGCGCTGCGCCAGACGGTCCCCACCCAGGCCAAGACCGAGGCGGTGACCGACCTCATCGAGTGGCTCGGAGCCGTGGTGCGCCAGACGGACTCGAGCCTGCTCGACGAGTGGGAGGCGCTCACCGATGCGAGCCGCGTCGAGGGGGCGCCCGTGACGCCGCAGTCGGTTGCCGGCGCACCCAAGCCGGTCACCGCCAACGAGCGGGCGTTCCGGGTCATGGTCCGCAACGCGATGTTCCGGCGGGTCGAGCTCGTGGCCCGGCGCCGCTGGCTGGACCTCGCCGCCCTCGAGGAGGGACCCGACGCGATGACAGGCGACGAGTGGGAGGCCGCGGTGTCGGGCTACTTCGACCAGCACGACGACGTCGGCACCGGGGCGTCCGCCCGGGGGCCGACGCTCCTCCAGATCGAGGTCACCCCGTCGACCTGGCTGGTGCACCAGGTTGTCGACGACCCCGAGGCAGACCACGACTGGCGCATCACCGCCGTCGTCGACCTGCCTGCCTCGGACGAGGCCGGCGAGGCCGTCGTGCGGGTGACAGGGTTCGCACCGCTCTGACCCTCGGGTCGCCGGCCGCCCGGCGGTCCAGGGCCGACTCGCGTACCGTGAGGATCTCCACAGAGTCCCTGCACCGGCCGGAGTTGACGATGCCCGATCACGGTTCGAACCTCGAGTACTTCCTGGCGATCGACGGGGTCGAGGGTGGGAGCACGGATCGCAGCCACCACAACGAGATCGTCATCCGGTCCTTCCTCTGGGGGGTCACGGCGCCGGTGACGGCCGGCCAGGGCGGTGGCGGCGCGGTGGGCCGGCCGCACTTCGAGGACCTCAGCATCCTGGCGCCGTCGAGTCTCGCCTCGCCGAGACTGCTCCTCGAGGCGGCCTCGGGACGACACCACGCCTTGGTGACCCTGACCGGTCGGCGTGCCGGCGGCGAACAGCCGACCGACGTCCTCACCATCGGGCTCACGGGCGTGGTCGTCACGTCGTTCCGCCAGCACGGCGACGGCGACGCGCTCGTCGACGAGTTCACCCTCTCCTACGGCTCGATCCGCGAGACGTGGGTGGCGCCGAGCGCGTCCGGAGCGCCGGCGGCCCCGGTCGTCGGCCGGTGGGACGTCGTCAGGCAGCACCCCGCCTGAGCCGCTTCGCCCTCGCGGTCCGCGACCGTGGCTCCCCGTCGCTCCCCGTGGTTGGCTGTCGGGATGAGCGAGATCACCGTGCACAACCAGGCCGAGGAACACCGGTACGAGGTCGTCGCCGACGGCGCGGTCGCGGGCTTCGCGGCATACACGCGCGTGGGTGACGTCATCACCTTCGTGCACACCGAGGTCGACGACGCCTACGGGGGCCAGGGGCTGGGTTCCGTCCTGGCCCGCGGCGCCCTGGACGAGGTCCGGGCCTCGGGGACGCTCCGGGTCAGGGCGAGCTGCCCGTTCATCGCCGTGTGGCTTCGGCGGCACCACGACTACGACGATCTCCTCGCCTCGATGCCGGCCTCCTGAGCCGCGGCGCCGTTCACATACCGGGCGTAGGCTCCGGGTCCCAAGGGACCTTGGACCCTGCACCCGACACATCCCTCGGCCGACAGTGGTCGTTTGCAGGGTCCGGCACGACCACAACCCCGTCCAACCCCGTCCAACCCCGTCCAACCCCGTCCAACCCCGTCCAACCCCGTCCAACCCCGTCCAACCCCGTCCAACCCCGTCCAACCCCGTCCAACCCCGTCCAACCCCGTCCAACCCCGTCCAACCCCAGG